>CAZAWQ010000215.1:0-9343 GCA_964488585.1 uncultured Roseivirgaceae bacterium | reverse complement strand
TGCTCTATTAATTGAGCTTTTTGACCCAGGTCCATTTCCACAGGTACTTGGGCCAGGCCAAGTAATCTTCTCAATATTTCCGTGCCTAAATATCCTGCAAACTTATTATCATCAAAATCGCCGGTTTTGTGGAACAGATCGAGAGCACTACGAATTAATTCTATCGGGGTGGTGGATAAGAATAGTGATCAGACGCCAAGGGAATTTTATACCCAATTTTTTCCCGGACCTTAGCAACTCTTTCCATCAATATATCGAGGCCCTTATCGGTTATTTGTACCTGTGTAAATTGATGTTCTGTAGCACCATAGGTCATTGGTTCGTTAGTCCACTGCCTTCCAATATCCCAAAAATTACTATTTACCGTAGTCCCGGGAATATCCTTTAACAACCCAATTCCAAAATCCATTTTCAAAAATGTAAAACCCTCTTCGTCTATTCTTTTATTTACCCTTGCAGTAAAGTCCGCCTCGTCCTGACCCATCGGTGTATCGGCTACAGCCTGACTTTGTCTCTATACTTTCCTCCCAATAATTGATAGGCAGGCACGTTGTAGGCCTTACCTGCAATATCCCATAGAGCCATTTCAACTGCACTTACTCCCCCCCCTTGTCTGGCATGGAAACCAAATTGCTTAATGCGCTTAAAAATCATTTCTACGCTACAGGGGTTCATGCCCAAAATGCGGCTTTTTAAAAACAAAGCGTAACGCCAGGAAGCGCCATCACGTACTTCACCTAGTCCATAAATACCCTGATTGGTATCAATACGTATCACTGGGCATCGACCATGGCCATTCATTACCACTGCATAACGCATATCAGTGATCTTAAGGTCAGAGGGGGCCGAGTTTCGGTTCACTTTGGAAGTTGCATGAGCCATGGTTTCCTCCAGTGGGCTAAACATAAATGCACCCAACATCAACCCGCTGGCTCCGGCTTTCTTAATAAAGTCTCGGCGATCACTACTACTGGTACTGGAGTTTGCCTCAACCATAGCGGGCTCAGTTAAACCGAATTTTCTTAGTAAATTTTCCGATGGAGTTATCATAGTTATGGGCTCTAGAATTTATAATAAATTGCAAAATAACAAAAATTGTTTACTGAACTACCTGTACTCTCCTACTATGATCTCATTATTTGTTTAAACCAATATAAATTTTGAATATTCCATAATTGAAACATTTTTCAAAAGCATGTAGTTGTACAACTAAAGTGTCAGATGGTAACACATTTCCTTACTAGACATAGTCGCCAACCGGATTTTTCCAAATTAGTTCTGCTACTCATGGTAGTTTATGGAACCTGGGGCTGCGATTCCGGAACCGAGGATCCAGGTGTGAGCCCGATTCCAGGGGGCTTGTTTGACTGGTCAGTACAATTCACTGAAACCACAGAATCATTGACAGATATACATTTTGTAAATACCCAGTTTGGGTGGGCAGTGGGTCAACAGGTGGTCCTGGCTACTGCAACCGGAGGTACCTCATGGCCTGCAGCACCCCTGGATTCCTCTAATCTCCCGTTCCTTATAAACAGTGTGTGTTTTATCAACGAGCAGCAGGGTTGGATGGCCACTAGTATCGATAGTGGTGAGGGTGGAGAAATTTTCATTTCCCAGCAAGGCGGGGCCTATCCCACCTTGCAAGAATCGTTTAACAACTCTTTGAACTCCATTTTTTTTATTGACGATCTAATGGGCTGGGCCGCCGGAGCAAAAGGTGATATTGTTAATACTGTTAACGGCGGATTAGAATGGAACCTTTTAGCCAACCTTCAAACGGAAGTGTTTGACATATATTTTACTACCAATAGCAAGGGCTGGGCGGCGGGTGAAAATGGATCTATATTCCAGACAACCGATGGGATAAACTTCCAATTACAGGATATCGGTATTAGCACTAGGCTAAACGCGGTTCATTTTACAGATACTCTTCACGGATGGGTTTGTGGAGAGAACAACGAGATTTATAGAAGGCACATGTCCTCTGACAATCGACCCATATGGACTGAAGTTTCGGTCTCCGGAATATCCGGCATCACCGAATGGAACGACGTTCACTTTGTAGATCGATTAAATGGATGGGTAGTAGGCACAGAAGGACAAATCTATAAAACAACAGATGGTGGTATCACCTGGAGTAGAGAAACATCAGCGACATTCTCAAATCTCAATGCTATTTATATGTTATCGAAGACAAAGGGATGGATAGTTGGTAACAATGGTTTAATTTTGACCTATACCCCTTGAGTACCGAAATTCTGAGAAGATTACTGGCCTGGCACAGTTGCCCCTTGAATTGACTCTTACCTAGAAAACATCATTGATCAAGCAGTCAATAAACTGGATAAAGACCTGAAAAATCCATACATTATCCTGCTATGAGAATTACCACCTTAGTCATTAGTGTAACTTTCGTACTTCTTTCATGCGAGCCGCAAACCGAATCCCGTGGCAAAGAATCCACTATGGAGGTCGTGATTGACACAGACTATTATTGCCTTAAAATCCCATCGAGAGACAGCTTATACAACAAAATTTTAGGGTCACTAGTTGGATCAGCCATTGGAGATGCCATGGGAGCGCCAACGGAAATGTGGGGGCGAAAGGACCGGCTGACTTCTTTTGGTTTTATAGATAGCCTGGATTCTAGTTTTATTGACCCATCTCCAGAAGGACTCTGGGATTTTCATTTACCTGCTGGTACTACCACCGATGATACCCGCTGGAAGCTTTTGGTGGGCAATTATGTCTCCAATCAGCTGAGCACCTTCTATCAATCGCAGGGTCCTGATCCTTATTTGTTTGCGGAGCACATTTTAGGATCATACAGGTCGGAAGTGGATCGTCTTAAGGATACTCAGGGATATAACCCCCTGGCGTATGAAAGAAATATGCGCCGCTTAGAATGGTTACAAGAATGGGCATTGGTGGCAGAGCCATTTGCCGACAAAGACCTGGAAGCCTATACCACAGCTCTGCATGGATTTTATGGAGGTGAATTACTCTGCGCGGGCATGTTGTACGCCCCCGCTTTGGCCCTGCCTTACCCCGGTGATCCAATGACAGCCTATCGAACCAGTTTCAGGTTGGGAATTTTTGACCAGGGATATGCCAGGGATATCACCGGACTGACGGCAGCAATGGTGGCAGCAGCTTTACCATACGACGCCACTAAACGTTCGGTTATGGAAGTATTCCAGACGGTGGATCCTAATGATTATTTTCGCCGAAGATTATTCGGCCGAATGGCCTTCAAAACATACCGGGCTGCTGAGCGTATATCAAAATCAGCCAAAGAACTGAATCATTGTCACGGAGCAACTCTGGACCTGCCACTGGTCAAAAATGATTCTTTGGCAACCTGTCGTTTACAAAGAGCTTTTATGTTGTTGGATCAAAGGAATCAAGACGCTCCAGCCCATGCCCAGGAAATATTATTGGTCACCTTAACCGCAATACTGTATAGTGACTTTGATTTTCAGCAGTGCATGGAATTCATAACAAACTATGGTCGGGACAATGATACCTCTGGTGCAGTAGCCGGTGCCATTTTAGGGGCCTATTGGGGATTCAATGGGCTCCCAAAATCTCTCCGCGATCCTGTAGTGAAAACCAATAAAATCAATCTAGGAATTGATTTGGAAACTCTTGCAGCTAATATCACTGACAAAATCATCCAAAAATCCGGAGAAGAATGACCAGAAAACCCAGTATATTCTGTCAATAACTTATATGGGATCAATACTTAAGATCTGTTTCCTGGCCACACTTGTGATTGGATTCTACACTGCTCAGGTAACTACCACACAAACCAACGATCCTGGAGAAGAGTTGGCAAAACTATACTGTAGTACTTGCCATCAACTCCCGGATCCGAAAATACTCACTAAAAAGAGCTGGAATTATCTATTGACCGACATGGGATTTCGACTGGGTATTGTTGATTATCAGCCTATTGCCACTATATCTCCGATTGCAATTTTGCATATGACTACCCGGGAACAATTACTAAATGCAGGTCATTTGATACTAGAGCAACCACTTTTAACCGAAAAAGAATGGAAGTCAATTCGGGAATTCTATACTAATAATGCTCCTGAAATACCACTATCACAGAATCCGAAACAAAAAGTAAAATCAAATCTTCCACATTTTGACTTAAAGATCCCACAACATCAACCACTAGGTGCTGTTATGACCCTGACCAGAGTGGACCATGCCAATGGTGGTATTCTGCTGGGTAACCAACGTGACCAAAGTTTCACCGTTTTAGGTACTGATTTGAAAGTTGCCTCTATTAACCCTGGACAGGAGATTTTAGTGGATGTTTCAGTGAGCGGGGACAGTTTGTACTTATTATCCATCGGTGATCTAATGGGCCGTCATATTGGAGTTGAAAGGGGATTTCTTCAACTTAAAAGGAGAACTGAGAAAGGTGTGACTGATTATGGCATTGTAGTGGAGAAACTCCACCGGCCCGTCGATATTGAATTTGCAGATTTGAACAATGACGGAAAGGATGAATTGATCGTTTGTAATTTCGGAGATATCACAGGAAATGTTTCCATTTTTGATTTAAAAGGCAATCTTTTAAAAGTACTAATTGAAGCGCCAGGAGCAGTTAGAAGTCAGGTATATGATTTTAACCAAGATGGCAGGCCGGACATTGCGGTGCTTATGGGTGACGCCCGGGAAAATATAAGCTTGTTTATTAATCATGGAAACCATGAATATGAGCGAAAGACTGTGATAGAATGTCACTCGGCTTATGGGCATACATACTTTGAACTTCAGGATTTCAACCAGGACGGACACATGGATTTTCTGACCGCCAACGGGGATACTGATGCAGATCCCTTTAATACCCTGAAGAATTATCACGGTGTTCGAATTTACCTTAATGATGGAGAAAATAATTTCAACCTGAGCTACTTTTATCCCATGTACGGCGCTCACTTTGCTAAAGCCTGCGACTTTGACAAAGACGGAGATCTGGACATTGCCGCCAGTGCGTTTTTTCCGGATTTTTCATCTGACCAACCGGAGCAATTCACCTATCTGGAAAACACCGGAGATCTAAATTTTGTCCCATATACACATACTGAAACTTACCAAGGAAGATGGATGACCATGGACATCGGAGACTACGATCTTGACGGAGATATTGACATAGTGTTGGGGGGTGGTTATCTTTCCCTGGGGATGGTTGTGGAATATAAAGACAAGTTTAAATCACTGGTTGCTAATGGAAAAGCAGTACTGGTGTTTGAAAATACTTTGATTCAGCAATGAATCAAGCCTATGGCCGCTCAATGATAGATGGATTGACGACCGGCTCCTGATTCCTTAAACCCTAACTCCCTGACACCTTCGCCCTCGTAATTCGTTATTCGTAATTCGTAATTGGCTATACCTCAGCGTAGATCTTATGCACGTATTCCAGGTCCCGGTGCATGGCTGCGAACACCTGATCAGGAGCGATGGATATTTCTCTGGCTCCGTGCTCCGCATCGCCCAAGGGGTATTCAAAATGCAGGCTCACGGGAACATTTATTTGGTATTTCTTTAGTAGCCCAAAGTACTTTTTAAAATCAACCATACCCTCGCCCATGGGTACATTAATAGCATCCCAGGCGCCATCTTTTTCCTCCCATCTGAAATCTTTTAGCACAATGGTCTTAATTCTCTGTTCTACCAGTCTCAAGCCTGTTTCCCAGGATTTCCCTCCTTCTACGGTTGCATGACGAATGTCATATTGAATACCCATAGATTGTCTTTGTGACTGTTTTATGATATCGTATAATTCGTGAATGGAAGCCCCAACCATAATGCCTGAGTGATTTTGATAACATCCTACCAACCCGAGATCACTGTTTAGGTTCCCCAGCGCTTTTAATTGCTTTTGAAAACCGGTTAAAGCTTCTGGAATGGTAACATCTTTGGGGTATCGAAACCAGTTCATCCGGTAATATTTTATACCAAGTTGAGCTGCTGTCTGGAGCAGGGTCTGGTCCACTGGGTCCATAGCATCATCTACAGCGGTGGTCATCATTAGCGGTTCAAAACCGGCATCTCCGATAGCTTCAATAGCTTTGGGTAGGTCTTGTTCCACTCGCTCCGGAAGCACATGACCATTGGGCCGGACAGTGAGATCGACACCGTCAAAGCCGATATCAGCAGCAGCTTTAGCCATTTCCTGATAGTCCAAAAATTGTAAATGCTTGGAGAAAATGCTTATATGAAGTTTGTCGGCACTACTGTGGTCCAAAAAATTGGTAAAGGAAGTAGCAGATAAGGGGAAGATCCCTGCTGCCATAGCAGTATTTTTGATAAAAGTTCTTCTGGATTGACATTTCATGGTTTCTGGGCTATTATTTAATGAACCTAATAAAATTACAGGTTTAAAAATTGGAGGCTATCTTTTGCAACCCCTTTATGTTCCGGTCGAGCACTAATTTTACATCTTCATTTTCCAAATGACCGATAATGCCAATATTACCTTTAAAACCAGATGCAGCCAATGTCTTCAACATTTCCTTCTCAAATTCTCCTTGACCGACGGTTAATATCATAGGACCGGCTATATTCATACCGTTTATATTAACGGTATTTAGATATGGCAGCATAACCTCTAACAACTCAGGAAACTGATCAATTTGTTGGTGGGCATGGTGGAAATTGTATACCATACCAATATCACTTAGGCCGCTTTCTTCTATAATCCGTATCTGATTACGGGGGTCACCAAACCATGCGCCGTGGTTATAAAGTTGCAGTCTGGCGCCAACCGAAGAGGCCAATCGATGTAAAGCCGTAATAGTTTCTATCGCTGCTTCCAGTTTTTCTGAATCATCCTTGCCTTCGAAGAAACGCTCATCAAATGACATCCAAATATCACATGACAGATTAAGCGAATCCAAATAATTCAATAGTTGTTGATTGCCGTCATTCAACAAATTTTTACCTTGCCCGTCTACCCACCACCAAACCGAAGTCAACTCAATATTATTCTCTCGTAACGCTTCTACTTCTTCTGGAAATGTTGGCAGGTGTTGGTCTCGCCAGTCATAGGCAAACTTGGTAAAACCCAAATCCCTAAGCATAACCGCTCGCTCCTCAGGGCTTCTGTCTAATTTATCAAAGGGTACTACACACCATGCCACTAAATTATCAGTGGAGAATATTAATGGTATCGGTTGGCTCCTTTGGCAAGATCCGGCAAGTATAATTATAGAAAATACTGTAAGGTAAATACGACAATATATCATGATTGAATTTAATTCCGGGGATTAAGGTATTGAAAAGATTTAAATATCTTCATAATAATTTTTATCCTCTTATATTTGGCGCTTCTCGTTTAATGATTAAATAAATTATCATTCTGATGTCTCCAGATTCTATAGGGTTGGAAGAAACCTGGCGCTGGTTCGGCCCCAAAGATCCCATTACCCTGCCATCTATTCGTCAAACCGGTGCAACGGGTATTGTTACCGCACTTCATCAGGTTCCTATAGGGGCCGTATGGAATCCAGATGATATCAGGGAAAGAAAAGAATTAATAGAATACCATGGACTAAGGTGGTCAGTGGTAGAAAGTCTGCCCATTCACGAAGATATTAAAACACATTCCGGGTCATACCAGCAATACATAGATAACTATAGAGTATCTCTGCGGAATCTGGCAGAGGCAGATATAAGAACCGTCTGTTATAACGTTATGCCGGTGCTGGACTGGACCCGAACTCAATTGGACCACTTGGTTCATGATGGTTCCGGGGCTCTTAGATTCGACTGGATTTGTCTAGCAGCTTTTGATTTATTCATACTCGAGCGTGAACACGCGGAGCAAGACTATAGTGAAGAAGTTATCACCAAAGCGAAAGAATGGCACCAGCAAAGTACCCTTCAAGAAAAGGAAGCATTGGTCCAAACCATGGTGGCGGGGCTACCCGGCTCTGATCAAGGGTTTGATTTGGATCATTTTAAGAACGCTTTGGCAAGATACCAGCAAATAGAACCTTCCACCTATTTGGATCATATTAAATTTTTTCTTGACCAGGTGGTTCCGGTTGCCGAAGAAAATAATGTTAAGCTCTGTGTTCATCCGGATGATCCTCCCTTTGATATATTAGGACTGCCTCGAATAATGCGTACCGGTCCACAGGTACAACAATATTTAGGTTTAAATCCAAGCTCCTTTCATGGATTAACTCTTTGCACGGGCTCTTTGGGGGCTGACCCTGAAAACGAAGTAGTTTCAATTGCTAAAAATCATCGGGACAGAATCCACTTTGTTCACTTGAGAAATGTCACCAACTACAACTTTCAGTCATTTTATGAAGACAATCACCTGGAGGGTTCTGTGGACATGGCCGCAGTGGTTCAGGTACTGCTTGACGCGGTTGAGGAACGAAAAGTATTACTTCCATTCCGGCCTGACCATGGACACACCCTGGCTAAGGAATGTGAACCATCGTCGTACCCGGGTTATCCGTTGATTGGAAGAATGCGTGGACTGGCGGAATTAAGGGGACTGATCTTAGGACTGCAATCCTAAGCAAATCCCTGCTACTAGTCGTAGGATATCCTACGACTAGTACTGCAAAAACTAATTAATTTCCTCCAATTCCTTGCTGCAGTTTTTCCATTACTTTATCCAGAGAAAAACTTGCGGCCTTTTGGCGTGGTGGATAATCCACAAAAGTAGCAAGAAAACCGCCTACATATGCTTGCGCCGGTACCAGTAAAAATGCGTGATCCAAAAGCCAGTCATAATAGGTATTGGAGGTTATCTGTGCCCGTTCATAGGGATCTCGTCTCAAATTGAACATGAGTGGGACCCTTAAAGGAACGAACGGCTCGGCCCATACCTGAAATGTTCCTTCAATTTTCTGTTCCATAAAGATCAACTTCCAATCGTCATAACGCAATGCAGTAAGATCACCGTCATCAGAGAAGTAAAATATTTCATTTCTTGGCCCTTCTTGTGATTGCCCGGTTAGATAGGGTAAGAAATTATAGCCATCGAGATGGACTTTGAAAGTATTATCACCAACTTTAAGTCCGCTTAACAACTTGTCTTTCACACCGTCATCTCCCGCAATGGCGGCTAAAGTTGGCAACCAATCCATGTGATGCATGATCTCATTCGAAATACTACCGGCCTTAATTTTTCCCGGCCATCTTACCATGGTAGGCGCTCTCCAGCCTCCCTCCCAATTGGTATTCTTCTCACCCCTAAATGGTGTGGCCGCTGCATCAGGCCAGGTATTGTAATGGGGACCATTATCAGTGCTGTAAAAAACAATGGTATTATCTGCTATACCCAGTTCATCCAAAA
>CAZAWQ010000214.1:0-2563 GCA_964488585.1 uncultured Roseivirgaceae bacterium | reverse complement strand
AATCATGCGCATTTCTTCTAAAAAGATGATATAAAGAAACATCGATGTGAAATGTTCGTGGATTCTAAGGCATTCTTAAAGTGGTGCAATCAACGCAATCCATCAATTCCCAAGCGTTTCTTCCAAATAAATGCAATCATTGCCCCAATTTAAAGCACGCAAAAACACAAATTCGTCCTCTTTTGATCCCCTCAATGCGCTATAAATCCACATCTCCCGTCTCCTGTAGACAATTCCCTTCAACCCACCCTCGTGTCTAAGTGGCCTAGATAAGTCAGACACACAATAGCACGTGCACGGTTATGCATGGCAGTCAAGTCTGTATGGAGATGAGTGCACGCACAGTTTACGTACATCTGTGCTCGTGTGTAAGATTTTGGGGGATCGTAGTTTTGGGAGGGGGAATTGTCTTTGTGAATTGGCGTGAAAGCTCATTCGGGCGAAACTACACACAAATCCGGTCGAAGATTATGATTTACAGCGTACGCCCGTCATCAAGTGAAACAAAGGTTTTAACAAAGAATATTAAATGTGAGAAACATCAAAGCAAATTTCACAGCAAATTGAAAACTTACGGTAAATCCCCATCCAACGTTAGTTTCACCACATCATCTTTGTTCTTTATTCAAACTTACGGCCAACATGCGCTAAACAATGATCAAACTAAATGGCCAAATAGAAAGCCTGCTAAAACCAAAACATAATTTATGCCTAGTCAAAATTTGCACAATTATTCTAAGGCTCTTGGGCTCGATTATCGTGGTGAGCGCGGTAGCGCGAAACCTACAATATGAGTAGGCGGTAACTTTGTGGATGTCCGATATGTATGTTTCGTCCATGACTTTTCCGTGACTTTTCAAGGAGTCCACTTGACAGAGGATTCTTGTTTGTGACTTTTCAAGGAGCCTAGGAAATATTGTGCCCATTTTCTTGCTCTGAGGAGAGCATTTTTCCCACTTGTTGTTGTAATCGTTGTTTCTCTTGTGCTAATTTCGCCATATCAAATCGAAGAACCAAAGGCGGAAATCAAATATCGACTTACAGGCGCAAATAGAGGAGGGAAATTGCAAGCGAAAGTTGTGGTATTTCCGCAAGGAGGTTTGTCATTGTTTTTCTCGAAATTTTGTTCCAAAATTCAACTTTTAGGCGCCGAAGCGACTGGCCCTCCACCATGGACTACACCAAAATATTTCATCGAAACAGACGCCAACAAATTTCTTGACCCCTTAAATCCACAAAAATATATCTATGGCAATATTTCTTTTACACCAGGACTGGGTAACATTCTATTTCAATACGTCTCATTAAGAGCCATTGCAAAGCTGCACAATGCCAAACTGATCATCAAAAGCGGGTCGCCCATAACAAGAGCATTTCATCTATCGAATGAGACAATATTTGTATCGAAATCAGTGGCTGTACAATTATTCGAGAAATTCGATATGATTTCTTACAGTCATTGCTGTAGATATTATTCAGAAATTGAACGCTTGGAAATTAATCGGACGAGATTTCGAGCTTACTTTCAATCATTTCGATATTTTCATCCAAGATTTGAAAGCGATGTCAGAAAGGAATTCACATTTCTACCGGAGATTCAGCGGAGATCGAGAAATATTCTTGATGAAATCCATGGAAGTGCTGTTAAGTTCGAATCTGATCAGACGAAGCATTTACTGATTGGAGTCCATGTTCGAAGAGGTTAGAATTTGATTGCTGAACAAAAATGGACAATAACTAAAATCATAGTATTCAACTGATCAAGGAGAAACAATGAAACATCAAACCTAATTTTCCCCAATCCCGAATTCTAAATCCACACTTGCTAGGCATCGACATGACATGGAATCTTCGCAACATCGAGCACGGTCACGTGGCCGCCAATTATCGCTACTTCCGCAGTGCCATTCAACATTTCATGCGCAAATACGGTCAAGAGTACTTTGTGGTGTTTGTTGTTATTAGCGATGATATGCGCTGGACGAAGATGAAATTCGCCGAGATTGAGGAGAAGGGATTTATGCTGTACTATGTGGAGGGGCAGCTGAGGGAGGTGTGTTTGGTGGACCAAAAAAAAATCTTATGGAATTTGCTCTTGCATCGGAAGAGAAGGTAAGCATTTTGCAAAGCGAAATTGAAGAATTTTATTTTGATGTTTTATAATGTCAAGTAAAGAGATGTGTTTTGTGCAAGATCAATGCCATCGGTGTCTTATCCCGTACCCTCATAATTTAATCTTCGTTTATTCAGATCGACATGTGCCTTCTCACATTCTGCTCGCACACAATCATGTCGCAAGGCACGTTCTCCTGGTGGATCGCATACTTGACCGGTGGTGATGTAAGCTCTTCACTTCATTTACTCGAGCCTTCCAATGCAATGTGCAGACAACCTACTTTTCCCGGTGGCCTCGACGCGATAGCACCATTGACAAGATGCTCAATAGAAGCGAATATTTTCTGCCGCATTGGCATGGCATTGATTGATCTGATGAATTATACGGGTTATGTGCTTTGTCGAGTGATGTTTCTTGAATTCGTTACACTTATGCCTTTGTTTACAG
>CAZAWQ010000213.1:0-4854 GCA_964488585.1 uncultured Roseivirgaceae bacterium | reverse complement strand
CAAAACCACCACCTTGTTAAGAGAATTTTACTGGATTCGACCCTTATTTAAAAGTGGCTCTTTGATAACATATCGAAAAGAAAAGCTTCTTGGGGCACTTTGGAGTCGCTCATGCACTACCTCGCTAATGACCGCAGATGTTAAGGGTTGTCGGTTTCCCGCAATGTGATTTATCGTAGTGAAGCTTTTTTAAAACAGCTGATTTCTTGCAGATTGGGCAAATTTGAAGTTTCTTCATAAGGCTACTTTTACATTTACAGTCTCTTTAAACGTGGTTATCTAATAACGAACTGATCCATTTAGCTCGATTTCGGTGCATTGCTTCAATTGTAAACTGATTGGCCATTTTCCTGCTGTGCTCCATTGCTATTTCGAACTCTACTGGATCTGACAATTTTATAATAGATTTCGCTAATGAATCAGGCTTCCCTACATCATATAATGTCTGAGGAGCTAAATTTAATGCCCTATAAGGATTTGTGTTAGGACATATCGGTAACAAACCTTGTGATATTGCATCGAAAATCAATCTTGGTTGTTCATCAGATAAATTGGTAAGAAGCATAATACTGTCTTTTGCGATTTCATTAAAAAATTCTTCTGGATAGCTAAACGTGCCTTTAAATTTTACTGTACCGATAAGGCCCTTGTGTTTGACGTCATCCACAAGATTACTTTTTTCCGGCCCTTCACCCAATATATTCAAAGTTAAATCACCTTGTACGGCATCATTCTTTATGATTTCCAGTGCTTCCAACGCAATATGTACGCCTTTCATTCGTTCGAGCCTCGTTGCAATGCAGAGTTTCAGCTTTTGCGAGCTTTTATACTCATTAACTCGTCTCAGGAGGCTTTCTTCAGGCAATAAAGATTTTTCTGATATCCAGCTTGCTGTACTAACGTGAATTTTCGCTTTGGAAGCGCCCTGCCCCGTTGGCTGGCCAACTGGATTGCTGCTTTCGTAAAATCAGATAATCCACGCGGTCATCTTCATTCGCGCAAGGCAATCGAACGCCTTTTTGCCCGGGTAGGGTTTACCGAACTAAGGCCGTTTCTTTGTCTGCCGGATGCCAGGAAACCAAAAATTATCGAGAGCCTGGACAAGGCCGGGATTGAAAAAATCGGGAACAGAAATTATTGGAGTACAGCATCCAGAAAGGAGAGATTTTTTTCCCAGCTTCCTTATTTGTTACAAAAAAATATTGCGCCATCGCATGTTTATATGGCCGTTAAACCTCAAGTTTCATGAACCCGGAGTTCGACGATTGTGCATTTGAAATAGTCGAACATGAAAATGGTAGATTAGGTGACAGATATGATTTTTCCAGCCTGGCGCAGCTAGACAAGTCGTCCCGGAGGCAAGGCAACGCAGGGAGCAGTTGCCGAGAACAATTACCTGACCACGGATGCGGTCCCCGAAGATCCGATGAATCAGTTACTGGGCCATTCGATGATGTGAAAGGAATCACGAATGTCGCGGGCGCATGGATGCGCAAGAGCGACCACCTATCGCATCGCGTTGGGCCCTCAGGCAGGGCGCAAGGTGTTCGCCTAAAGCGCCTACTGTTGGCACCCTGCAGACACTGCCGGCCTGTGAACCCGATGATTACGCTGATACAGCAGGCAAAGTATCCGGCTTCTCCCAAATGAGGTAATGTGTAACCCATGTCTCCGGTATTGTCTGTAACCTATGTGTCGGGATGGACAAAATACCTTTTTTAGCCGCTCACAAAGCTGCGCGGCTAAAAAATGGTATTTTGAGATTGAGTGCGAGGATGGGACTAAAACATGGTTCACAAAATCGCCCGGAGTGATTTTGGACATGCGCAGCATGGCCCGAAGGGCGGCGGGCAGGAAAGCCCGACACAAATCCAGCCCCCGCTACCAATTTTTTATAATTGGATCAGAAACTTATAGTTTGAAGTTCGTTTCAATACTTTCTTTAAACAGCCGCTTATCGCTGTACCCCTCCCGATATACGCCCTGCCACACAAAAATGATACCCATCAGAGGAGTGCCCGCATTGTATTAAAAGGCCTTCGTCGCAATACAGTATTGCCGAACTGCGCCGAAATGGTTGATCACTACAATAATTATTATTTTGTCTATAATTAAACGAAGTTTATTGAGATTCACCGGACCAACCGGCTAGCTGACCCTCTTATTCGTACTCTACTGACGTGAGGGGTGACCGAGACACAAACAGGTAAATCGCGACGCGAATACCTGATCAACCCTCTGCTCTATTTAAGACGACGCATGCACTGGCGCAATTATGAGGCAGGTTTGAATTGAATATAAGAATGAATAGAATAAGCTCGATCTCAGCTCGAATTTATATGCTGGCATGGCTGTTGTTGCCGAATTTTATACTACTTTATGTTTATAACGATTCGCTGCCCCCGGTTATAATTTTCCTTTTAGTACTATCAATTACCACTCTTCTATATTTTTATATTTTCTCATCTATTAGATGGTTTGGATTATTTAATATTCCGTTTGCTCTGTTTTCAGGAGTGTATGCAGCTTACATATTTGTATATAAATCGATTCCATATGAGGGCATGTGGTTTTCGGTTTGGGATATGGTTTATCTTGAACTGTTCGAGCTTGGCCGATATTACCTCGATCTTATTATCTTGAATCTATTTGGGTTTTTATTGTATGTGATCAGTGTTCTGTCAGTAGAAAACCCGCAAAATAGTAGAAGGGCACACCAAAAGCCAGTGCTGCTTGCAGGCCTTGTTATTGTTCTGTGTATTGTAGTAGGGCAAAATTTTTACTCTGATCGGATTGCTACAGGGCAACATGGATTTGAAAACTCATTCGTTCAAAGTTTTCCATTGGGTATGGCTTTTCAAGCGTATTCTACCTGGAGTGAATCAAACAGGCATGATGATGAAATTCAGAATACATCGATTCCCGACCTGGAAAGAACTTCCGCACCGTTGCAAGGAAAGGAAATTTATATACTTGTAATTGGAGAGACGGCTAGAGCTGATCGCTGGATGGCAGACGTCCAATATAATGATTATGATGGCATTGAGTCAAGCAATACAGTTGTATTCGAGGATACGTTTAGTCAGGCCAATTTCTCCGATGGTTCATTGCATCTGTTAATGACAGGTACCAGTACTTTCCAGGAAGCCGAGGGTACGGATACCCTGCCTATAATATCAAAAGCAGCAGACTGTCAAACTATTTGGATAAGTAATAATAAAGCATATCGTTACGCATGGCAGGCGGATTACTCTGTTATCACAGAACAAACCACAGCGACACCATTAATGAAACGCTTTGACCATGCAATGCTTCCGGTTATTTACAGGGCGATCAAGCAAAGTGAGAGGAGGGTCTGTTTGGTAATACATTTACTTGGCTCACACTTTAGTTATAAATATCGGTATTCGCATGAATTTATGCAAAAAAATGTAAATATATCGGATTATGAAGATAAGAATAGTAAAGGACACATAAAAGCTTTACTTAATGCTTATGATAACTCTATACATGCGACGAATGATTTTTTGAATCAGATAATAAATTTTGTGAAGAAACAGTCTGCAACTAGCCTCGTTTTATATACATCAGATCATGGAGAGAATATTTACGATGATGATAGAGGGCTTTTTCAGCATATAATGCGAACCCCAAGTAAGTATGAAGTCTGGGTGCCTTTTTTTATATGGGGAAGCGATTTATTCATTTCCAACTTTCCAGATAAATGGTCAAACCTGGTTAAAAACAGTAATCGTCCAGTTTCGACTAGACAAATACTGCCGACATATGTTGATCTCCTCGGTGTTAATTATGAAAATAACTATTTTTCTGCCAGCCTTTTTTCGGATTATTCAGTAGACTCTCCTAGATATGTTCTAGCTCCCGATTTGCGTTTGCTTTCTGGGATAGAAATTAGGTGACATCTAAATTTAGATTATGGTGCTTATGACTAGTGTAAAAACCATTTTGATAATTTATGAGTCTTTGAAATTCAGCAATATTACCATCCTTGCTGAATCTGGTTAGTCGATAGATCCTGGAGCAATTTACCACTTAAAAGCATATTCGGTTTTTATTATCCGGAATCAAAGGGTATAGTTCGGGTGCTATTTTAACAATGTGAACTGTAGTTTAGATATGGCTTATGTGCAGTAGGAGTTATTGTTTATTCATGGCATATTTTCAATAGGAAGAACGTATTAAACATGATTCTGCATGCATTGAAAAAACCATTTTCTGTGGGAGCTGTTGCTGCTGCCTCTTCGCATCTTGTTACGGGTATGGTTTCTCAGGTAGATAACTTGCATGAGATGGTTGTTGAGTTGGGGGCTGGAACCGGTGTTATAACTAATGCTCTATTTGAAAATAAAAACAGGAAGGTTGTATCTATAGAGATAGATAAACAGTTAGCAGAAATAGCAAGAGAAAACCTGCCTGGTAACATAGACGTAATTGTTGGTAATGCTATAAAATTGCCATCTTTTTTTGAAGAAAATCAAGTCGATTGTATCGTATGTTCATTACCATTGACCCTCTTTTCGGAAAATGATTTAGATAAATTATTCTCTGGAGTCCGTTCTGTTTTGAAAGAGGGAGGCGTATTTGTATTTTATTTGTATCGGGTGGGTTTATGGTCCCATAGATATAGAAAGGTTACGAATAAAGTGGGGGATTATTTTTCCAGGGTAAATCAACATAAAACTATCTGGCGTAACGTGCCTCCAGCTAGAGTAATTGTTTGTAGTTGATTGCTCAGCTCCTGTACAGATTAATCTTAGTACTATTGTGCGTTACCTCACCGATTCTAATATAAAAGGGTGCCACAACTAACACAACGCATCTACCCATAAACCC
>CAZAWQ010000212.1:0-10458 GCA_964488585.1 uncultured Roseivirgaceae bacterium | reverse complement strand
GCCTGTGGGATCATACTTTGCGGAAATCCTGATACCAAAATTCCGCCATTTGTATTGGATACAGGGCTGGAAGTTTCAATTTCTAAGCCCGGATTTGTGGAGATAAAGTTACCAAGGCTTAGTTATCCGGTAAGGATAATCCTTACACCCTATGCAAATGAAGTAACTTTTAAGAAATATCTTGGGAAGGAACACCCACAGGATCAGTTACGTCAGCTTCTTTCCAGACGCTGGGCTGATTTGGCTAAAGAAAACTGCGATAGCAAGGGGGTTAATTTACTAATGGCCCATCTATACTTTATGAGTAAAGACGCCCCGGCACCTGAGGAAAGCGAAGATGAAAAGTCTATACTTTTTCAAGGTGGCGCTCAGGCGGTTTTCACTGAAGATCTGCCTAAACAAATTCAATATACTGCCTTGGGACATCTTCATAGACCTCAGGAGATACCTGCCAACAACCCTGTAATTTATAGCGGAAGTCCTCTTAGCTACAGTTTTAGTGAAGCTGATCAACAAAAGCAAGTTGAGATCATAGAAGCTACACCCGGGGTTCCGGTCTGTAGGAAAACCGTGCTACTGAGGAAAGGTAAAAAGCTGACCAGACAACGCTTTGAGGATCTGGATGGAGCTGTAAGTTGGCTAGAAGATCACCCAAATGCATTTGTTGAATTAACTATGGTTACAGATAATTATCTGGGGGCTAAAGAAAAGAAAAGATTGAATCAGGCACATAGAGGAATCGTTTCCATAATTCCAGAATTAATCATGTCATCAGAGCACCAAGGACTAAAAGAGTCAATTGATTTGAGTAAAGATCTCAAATCACTTTTTACCGAGTACTTTAAGTACAGAAAGGGTCAGGCTCCAAATACTGAACTACTTAAAATATTGGACGAAATTATTCACGCGGATTTATGATTCCAGTTCAATTAACAATTAAGGGACTTTACTCCTATCAAAAATCCGAAACCATAGATTTTCAACCGCTGGTGGCAGCTAAATTATTTGGAATATTCGGTCCGGTAGGAAGTGGGAAGTCCGCCATATTGGAAGCCATTATGTTTGTGCTTTTTGACCGATCCGCACGGCTCAACAAAGTTGGCGACGATCGTTATTACAATATGATGAACCTGCAAAGCAACGAACTAATTATTGATTTTATTTTTAAAAGTGGACGCAATCATAAAAATAAATACCGGTTCTATTTCATGGCACGACGTAAAGTCAATGATTTTCAGAAAGTGGAGGTCCGTGACCGGAGTTACTATCAATGGTTAAAGAACCAGTGGGAGCCTTTGAAAAAACCTGAAGTATTGGGTATGACCTATGAGAATTTTATGCAGACGGTGATCATCCCACAAGGAAAATTTAGAGAATTTATTGATCAAAAACCTGCCGCTCGAACCCAGATGCTCAAAGAGCTTTTTGATCTGGACCGTTTTGATATCGCACCAAATACCTATCGCCTACTTGGCACGGTTAAGGAGCAGTGTAATTTTCTAGATGGGCAACTTTCGTTATATGCAGACGTGACTAAGGTTCTGTTAAAGCAGTTAGATAAAGCAATAGAAGGAATGACAGGAGTAATTGATAAAAAAATGTCGAAGGAACAAAAATTGATGGCTGAAGTCGATAAGATGCAGGTCCTTCAACACATCTTCCTTGAAATGGCCGAAGTGTCTGAGTCTATGGACGTCCTGGCATCTGAAGCTGCTTTCTATCAAAAGAAACAACATCAGCTGAATAGATTCCAGAAAGTTCAGGATTTATTTAGAGATAAGATATTACAGCAACGACAGTTGCTGGTTGAGGCCAAATCCAAGCAAGAGGAGCTGGGGAAGCTAGTCAATGTGATTTATCAACTAGAACAAGTGGTGGTAAAAGCCCGGAAACAATGGAACCAGGCACAGGCCCAGTACGGGGGAAAAGACCATCTGCTGGCACAAATTGTTGACCTTAAATTGTTGGTCCAACTTAAAAATGTGCAAGATAATTTTGAAGATACTGCCAGTCAGTGGGATCGTACACAAAAGAAGATTCTTGAGCTGAATAGTAAACTGAGTGAGATACAATTGGGTATTGAACAGTCAAGATTAGCGGCAACCCAGAAGTCGAATGCCCTGGAAGAACTTCAACGATTGACCACCTTGAAAGAATGGTGGATTGGATACCTTGACAGAACCAATCAACTTGATATAACGGAAAAGGAGCAATCGAAGCTTAAAAAGGAGATCGATGTCCTTTTGACCACAATCGAAGACCTGAAAGGCAAAATAAAAGACCCTGATGCCCTGAAAAAAAGAATAAAAGCAGCTCAGGAAACCCTCCAGTCATTAGTTGTACAAGACCATTGGAGAACACATGCGAACCTCCTGGAGGAGGGGAAACCTTGTCCGTTGTGTGGCGCCACCAGTCACCCAAAACCACTGTCAGAAGCTAAGTTATCAAATGCTCTTGCCGGTGCTCGCAAAGATCTGAAAGTGCTGGAAGAAATTTTAGAAAAGCATTACGTGGTCAATCAGCAATCCAGGATTCTTGAAACCAAAGTGGATGGGAAAAAAGAAGCCCTCAACAATTTGACTAGTAAATATGCTTTGCTTCAGAGAGATTTAAAGAAGCATCAAGATAACTATCCGGGCTCTGATAAACCTGGGAGTAATGTACCGGCCAAGCTTAACAAAACCATCGAAGAACTTGAAAAAAGCGTTTTAAAAGCAGAAAAGGAGCAGTCTCTACTAAAGGTACGACTACAGCATGGCGAGGAATTTCTTAACCGCCGAACAGAAAAACAAGAAATACTGCAAACCCTTGCACTGCGAAAAGAAAAGCTAGCAGGTGAAATTGATCAAATGACCAAGATGATCAAAATTCTGGCGGTTCCTGCGTTTTTGAAAAAGAGGGAACAGCAACTTAGTGCGCTAATAGAGCAGATAAAAGAGAGACTAAAATCAGCTGAAGATAATTATGAGCAGAGTTTGAATAATCTGACTAAAAGTGATCAACAACTGAATCATCAAAAGGGACTGCTTCAATCACTTGAGATACAGGTGGCTGACATCAAAACCATCTCAATGAAATTGGAAACGGAATTATTGATGATTTGTGAAAAAGAGTCTTTTAAGGGCCTGAAAGAAGTACAAAAAATTCTGGCCTTGGGCTTGAATGTAGAACAGGAACGGTGGGAATTGGAAAAATACCGTGCCGATCTTAACACCTTAGAAGCGCGGCAAAAAGCCCTTCGCAAAAAAATAGGCAGAAGGCAGTATCAGGAGTCCCGGCATCATGAATTGGTACTGGAACAGGATACATTAAAGGATGAATTACATCAGTTACGTCATGATTTGTCTGGTAAACAACATGCACAACAGCAGATGCAGTTACAATTGCAAAAGAAAAAGTCTGTAACCAAGGAGCTAAACCGTCTATTAATTCGCAAGGACCATATCCAGGAGATCAGCAATTTGCTCAGGGGCAATGGCTTCATCAATTTCATATCTTCGGTCTATCTTCAAAACCTATGTAAAACAGCTAATGTTCGCTTCACAAAACTCACAGGCAACAGCTTAAGTTTGGAACTGAGTGAACAAAACGAGTTCATGGTTCGGGATTATCTAAACGATGGAAAGCTACGTTTATTAAAAACACTATCAGGAGGTCAGATCTTTCAAGCTTCACTATGTCTGGCTTTAAGTCTTGCCGAAAATGTGAAAATCTTGAATCAAGCTGATCAAAGCTTCTTCTTTCTTGATGAGGGTTTTGGGTCTTTAGACCGTACATCACTGCAGCTGGTTTTTGAAACACTGAAGTCATTGCAAAAAGAGAATCGCATAGTAGGTATCATATCGCATGTAGAAGAGCTACAATCGGAAATCGATACCTACCTGGTGGTTCATCAGCACCAGGAGAAAGGAAGCACCATCAGTAGAAGTTGGGAAGCAACTAATTAGTACTTGCAATTTTAACTACCTTTGTAGTATGGAAATTACCAGTGAAAATAAGTTGAAGAAGATTATTGTAGTAGGAGACAGGGTACTAATAAAACCCAAAAAAATGTCGGAAATGACAGAAAGCGGGCTTTATCTTCCTCCTGGAGTCCAGGAAAGGGAAAAGGTGCAAAGTGGCTATATTATGAAAACTGGTCCTGGGTATCCAATACCTATGCCTATTGAAGATGATGAACCCTGGAAAGATCAGGAAGATCAAATTAAATATGTACCCCTACAGGCAAAAAACGGAGACTTGGCGATATTTCTGCAAAAAGGGGCATTTGAAATTGTGTATGAAGGCGAAAAATATTTTATCGTTCCCCAAAGTTCCATATTAATGCTTGAAAGAGAGGAGGACCTAAACTAGCCTTTTAACAACTCAGCATATTCTCTGGCAAAATAACTGAGAATTAAGTCCGCCCCGGCACGCTTAATTGAAATTAGTGATTCCATCATTGCCTGAGGCCCATCCAGCCACCCCTTCTGATGTGCAGCTTTAATCATTGCATATTCTCCACTTACATTGTAAGCAGCAACGGGGTGTTCAAACTCTGATGAAATTTGATAGATGACGTCCAAATATGCTAAAGCCGGCTTGACCATTAGAAAATCCGCCCCTTCCGCGATGTCTAATTCCGCCTCTATTATCGCTTCTCTACCATTACGTGGGTCCATCTGATAGGTCTTTTTGTCCCCATGCTTTGGAGCTGAATCCAGAGCATCTCTAAAAGGGCCATAGAAAACAGAAGCATATTTTGCTGTGTATGACATGATTGATACTTTTTCAAATCCTTGTCCATCGAGCGCCTCTCGAATTGCTCTTACCCTGCCATCCATCATATCAGAGGGACCAATAATGTCGGAACCAGCCTGAGCCTGTACCAATGACATCTTAGCAAGTATTTCTAAAGATTCATCATTTCGAATCTCTCCATCTACAACCAGTCCATCATGTCCATCGGTACTATATGGGTCCATGGCCACATCAGTTAATAATATAACCTCGGGAAATTTGGATTTTAAAATTTGAATGGCTCGTGGATATAAACCCTCAGGATTTAAAGCTTCAGATGCCGTGGTATCTTTCAGGTCATCCTTTATGCAAGGGAATAAGGCAAATGTTCCAAGCCCGAGCTTTAAACATTGCGCGACTTCTTCAACTAATTGATCAATTGAGAACCGGTAAATTCCGGGCATAAACTCAATTTCTTCCTTTATACCCACTCCTTCTTTCAGGAAAAGCGGGAAAATAAGATCATTGACATCCAGGTGTGTTTCAGCCACCATGTCCCTTATCTGGCTATTTTTTCGATTTCTACGAGGTCTCCTTAGCATATGTGCTCTTTGTGAAATAGCAAATATCAAGCATCAAATAACGAATAAATTACAAGTTCCGAAACTCCAAATATTTAAGGTTTATTTGGTGCTTAATACTTGTTTTTTGGAGCTTATTTGAAATTTGTCTTTTGTGATTTGTTATTTCACTATTGTTTCCTCAATAATACTACAACAATCAAGCAGTTGTTCTTCTGTTATCACCAAAGGTGGAGCAAATCTGATGATATTGCCATGAGTTGGTTTTGCAAGTAAGCCATTTTCTTTCAATCTCAGACAAATATTCCACGCGGTGTCGCTCTCTGGTACATCATTTATAATGAGTGCATTGAGCAAGCCTTTCCCTCTTACCTGGGTAATCAGTTCGGATTGACCAATCAATGACCTCATTCGTTCCCTGAATAGCATTCCCATTTTATCGGCATTTTCTACCAGATTTTCATCTATCACTACATCTAGAGCCGCCATAGCAACTTTCGCGGCCACAGGGTTGCCCCCAAAAGTACTACCATGTTGTCCAGGTTGCATTACCTTCATCACCTCATCATCTGCCAATACCGCGGAAACGGGATAAGTACCCCCTGATAATGCTTTCCCCAGAATCAATATATCAGGCCTCACTTCTTCGTAGTCACATGCCAGCATTTTTCCAGTTCGTGCTATGCCAGTTTGTACTTCATCGGCAATAAATAACACCTGGCTTTCTCTACAAAGTGTGGCTGCTTCTTTCAAATAACCTGGGTCTGGAACGTTTACTCCCGCTTCACCCTGGATGGGTTCCACTAGAAATCCAGCTATTTGAGGGCTTTTCAAGGCGCTGTCCAGCGCCTCCAAATCATTATATGGTATTTGAATAAATCCAGGAGTATAAGGGCCGAAATTCTTATGAGCATCGGGGTCACTCGAAAAGGAGATTATGGTAGTAGTGCGGCCATGAAAATTCTGCTCACAAACAATAATCGCAGCCTTGTCCTGCTCCACGCCTTTTTCTTCATAGGCCCACTTCCTGCATAACTTTATAGCTGTTTCAACAGCCTCCACTCCGGTATTCATAGGAAGCACCTTTTGGTAGCTGAAAAATTCAGTGATGTATTGCTCGTAGGTGCCCAGCACATCATTGTAAAACGCACGGGAAGTAAGTGTAAGCTTCTCAGCTTGTTGTTGCATAGCAGAAACAATCCTTGGGTGACAATGACCTTGGTTTACAGCGCTATAAGCCGAAAGAAAATCATAATACCGTTTCCCTTCTATGTCCCATAAAAACACCCCCTCTCCTTTTGTCAAAACCACAGGTAGCGGATGATAATTGTGAGCCCCATAACGATCTTCCAACTTTATGGCCTGCTCACATGATACAATGGTATTGATCATAATTGTTAATTTTGAGTGTTTTAAAGTTAATCATTTTAGATTTGGGTTTTTTTTTCGATATTTGCAGTCCATTTTAAAGAAGGAAGAATGTCACGAGTATGTCAGATAACCGGTAAGCGTCCCAGAACGGGGAACAAAGTTTCTCATGCCAACAACAAGAGCAAGAGAAAGTTTTACCCTAACCTGCACAAAAAGCGGTTTTATATTCCAGAGGAGGATAAATGGATTACCTTAAAAGTATCAACCCAGGCCCTTAGAACCATCAATAAAAACGGTATCACCGCGGTATTGAAGAAAGCCAGGTCCAAAGGGATGCTGGTTTAAAAGTTTATAATAATGGCAAAAAAAGGAAATAGAGTTCAGGTGATATTGGAGTGCACTGAGCATAAGAAGTCAGGAATGCCCGGCACTTCCCGGTATATCACTACCAAAAACAGGAAGAATAGCCCTGATCGGTTAGAATTGAAAAAGTACAACCCGATCCTTAATAAATTGACCGTTCACAAAGAAATCAAATAATCATGGCTAAGAAAGTTGTTGCGGGCCTTAGAAAGGGAGGCAAGAAGAGTTTTGCTAAAGTTATTAAAGCGGTAAAATCTCCTAAGACCGGAGCTTACTCGTTTAAGGAGGAAATGGTGCCAATAGAGCTGGTTAAAGAAGTCCTGGCAAAATAATTTCCATTCAACTCATAAGGTCCCTATGGGACTTTTTTTTTACCCTATGGTATGGGAATATTTGATTTTAAATCCAAGGAAAAAAAGGAATCGCTGGATAAAGGATTGGAAAAAAGTAAAAAAAGCTTTTTTTCCAAACTAGGTAAGGCTATTGCCGGTAAATCCAAGGTTGATGATCAAGTTCTGGACGACCTGGAAGAAATCCTGATTACTTCAGACGTTGGCGTCAGTACCACTATTAAGATCATTGAGCGTATCGAAGCTCGAGTTTCCAAAGACAAATACCTGAACACCGCTGAGCTCAACAACATACTCCGTGAAGAGATAAGCGGTTTACTTGAGGAGCATCACAGTACGGACGTTTCCGGCTTTGACTTGCCTGCTGACAAACAGCCCTATGTAATCCTGGTAGTGGGGGTGAACGGTGTAGGCAAGACCACTACTATTGGAAAATTAGCCGCTCAATTTAAACTTCAAGGTAAAAAAGTAATTTTAGGCGCTGCAGATACTTTCAGACCAGCTGCTGTTGAGCAATTAAAACTTTGGGGGAAACGAGTACAGGTCCCAGTAGTTGCTCACGAAATGCATACAGACCCTTCAGCAGTAGCGTTCGACACAGTGAAGCAGGCGGTTGACCAGAAGGCTGATGTGGTATTGGTTGACACTGCTGGTCGACTTCACACCAAGGTGAACTTAATGAATGAGCTTTCTAAGATCAAAAGGGTCATGCAGAAATTCATACCGGAGGCCCCTCATGAAATTCTATTAGTACTCGATGGAAGTACCGGCCAAAACGCCTTCATCCAGGCACAAGAATTCACCAAAGCCACCGATGTTACCGCTCTGGCCATAACTAAATTGGATGGTACCGCCAAAGGAGGTGTAGTAATCGGTATCAGTGACCAGTTCAAAATCCCAGTGAAATATATTGGTGTTGGGGAGCAGGTAGGTGATCTTCAGCCCTTTGTTAACCGGGAATTTGTGGATTCGTTGTTCAAGCAGGATTTGTAGCTGATCCGGGCCCCGAAGCGTTATGGTTTCTTATTAAATTCCAGCAGGTCATATCCCTTTTCAATTTCGAAGGTGGCAGCTCTGGGAACAGCCTCTGAATCCATGAGCTTTAATACCATGGTGGTTTCGTTTGGAAAATCATAGATAGCAGAATTTGGATTTGCCGGGGCTCCAGGTAGATTTATGTCAATTTGTTTAGGGCTTATTTTTGAATTGAATGAATAGGTCCCACTAAGTGTCATGACCTGTACCGAGTCTTTACCAAATGTCCAGATGATTTCTTCGGGAACTTCTTTCCCATCTCCCTTGACTAATGCCCATGAACCAATAAACGGATTCTCCAGGTCATTTGAGTCCATGGTGCTATTGGCTTTGAAGGATAATACAGTGACTACTGTCAGAATTATTGTTAAAGTTTTCATTTTGTGGTATTGATGTTTGCCACTATTGGCAACTTAAGCTAAATAAATTGCCGGAAGTCTACAAATATTCACATCATCCACCGATTGAATTTCTAAAGCAGCCAACCATGCCCTTTTACATGATCTGAAAGCAAAGTGAGTAAATTAGTGAGTGGGTGAATTAGTAGGTTAGTGAGTTGGCGAGTTGGGCTCAGCAAATCACAACAATTCGTAATTTTTAATAATTTTTAATTTCTAATTTCTATTTCATCCACCTTCTTCCTAAACCCGAACCTCCACGCCAGATAGTAGCTAAAGCCAAATTGATCATTATCATCAGCCCGGTTCTCCCCAAAACCCGGCAGCCAATGTGGTTCCAAATCATTAAATTGTACATTCTTCAAAAACTTATACCGCAAAGTGAATCCCATAAATAGTCCCTTCCACAAGTTGGCCTTGATTCCCAGAGTAAACTCCGCCCATTGCACCTTGGCTTTTTCATTGGAAACGGCTATTTGTGTATTGCCGAAAGCGTCCTCGGTATTGTAGATTAGTTGATCATCAAAGGTACTTGTGGCATACCGGAATCCTACAGAAATAACATGGTGCGATGACGGGTCATATAAAACATTAACTTCCGGGCCTATTCTAAAATACGATCCATCATTAGTGTATACAAACCCTTCTCCTATTTCTTCTATTTGAGAATTGCCATACTCAAGAACCAAAAGGTAGTGTCTGAAGTCCACATCTAGCTGAAATTCCTTCAGGGTCTTGGCCTCATCCCATAGGTTGCGGCTGAAACTATATAAGTCCACCCCGATCCTAACTCCGGTGGGAATAAATTCCTTAAGCTCTTTCTTCACCTTTGGTGGTTTCGGAGGGCGTACCCGGGCGGTATCAGTTTGGCTAAAACCTCTGACTATACTAAAAAGCAGTACAACACTAATGATATACCTCAACATTGGTAATTACCTGTAATAAAAGTGCTGGATTCAATATTTCCAGTGAGTCAAAAGTGGATACTCCCGCCCTCAGGTGGTCAATTATTTGTTCAGGGCCACAGTCAACGGAAATCAGCCTCGATACTGTTTTATAGTTCAATTCCAATGTGTCACTGCCCTGGTCACTGTCAAACAAAAAAACAGTGAGATTAACCCCGGTATTTACCGGTAATACAACCCTGGAAAGCGTATCCGCTTCAACAAAAAGACTGTCGGTGTCTAATGCGGTAATTCGAGAAAAAATCAGGGTGTCATTTTCAAAGAAAGCGCTATCAGTGCCTGAATATACTTCCTTTTTAAAGCTGATCTTAACCTGAGTATCGTTGTCGGTAAAACAAACCTCATCCGGGGCACAAGTTATAATTCCCATAATAGTGCCGAGTATTGCTAATTTTTTGACCACCCAGGACCAAACCCTGTTTCTCATGGGACATTCCATTTGCAAGTCCCAAAGATATGTAAATTATCTGTTTGACAGTGTCAAGCAACAGGCGCGTCTTTGATCAGTCACGAAGAAGTTATGACCTTCCCTGAATATTTTTGTAATTTTGCATCCTCTATCTAAATAGCTGATTTGAAAACTGGCGCTAGAAATAAAGATAAAATCAATGTAGTCACCCTGGGTTGCTCAAAAAACCTGGTAGATTCTGAAGTTATGATTACTCAGCTGAAGGGT
>CAZAWQ010000211.1:0-5546 GCA_964488585.1 uncultured Roseivirgaceae bacterium | reverse complement strand
AGAAGAGGCCAAACTGGAAGGACTGGAAACTGGGGCTGACGATTATATTACCAAACCTTTCAGTCCGGTGGAATTGAAGGCACGAGTGCAAAACCTGATAGAGTTACGTCACAAGCTAAGGGAACAATTCAGTAAGAACTTCTCGCTGCAACCCAAGGATGTGACTATTACTTCCACTGACCAACGATTTTTGCAACGGGCCCTGGATATTCTGGAGATCCATCGATCGGATACAGAATTTAATTCAGACGCTTTCGCCCATGAAATCGGTATGAGTCGGTCACAACTGCATCGCAAGCTCAAAGCGCTTACTGATCAATCAACAGGTGATTTTATCCGCACTTATCGTCTAAATTATGCCCGGCAACTGATCGAGAAAGACTTTGGAAATATCACCCAGGTGGCGTACGAATGCGGCTATGTCAGTCCATCACATTTTGCTGAAAATTTCAAAAAGCAATTCGGGGTATCTCCTTCAGAGTACGCCAAAGGCGTGCTCTAGTATTGAGTTATGAATTATGAGCTGAGGGTTTGGGGCAAAGGGCTTGGGGCTTGGGATGTAAATTGTGCTTTTTAGTCTGATTTGGGCTGTTACAAGTGCTCCCTGTCACACTCCCACCTTCCAGCAGGCAGGCTCAAACTCAATTTGGGATTTGCTTTTTGTTATTTCATGCTTTCCACAGGTTCTGTGGTAAATTTTCCGTTAAATAATCGCATAATTCCTCTTTCATTTTCATCTTTCAGTTCAATAGGCAACAACCCCTGTGGATAATCCTGGTAGCATAACGGTCTGGCAAATCGTTTGATGGCGTTGGTCCCTACCGAGGTACTTTGGGACGCGGTAGTAGCTGGATAAGGTCCGCCGTGCACCATGGCATGGCAAACTTCCACTCCTGTGGGATATCCGTTGATCACCACTCTACCTACTTTCCTTTCCAGTATTTGAATTAGTTCCTGATATTCCTGCAGATCTTCCTCGGTGCCATGTACTGTGGCAGTCAGGTGTCCCTCCAAGTTGGTGGCAGCCTCTAGTAGATCTTGTTTCCCATTACCTTTTACCAATATGCTGGAGGGCCCAAAAATTTCATGAGACCACTCAGGGTGTTGGCGAAAATTCTCAAATTTAGCCACAAATACCTGCGCACTAACGGAATTTGCCTCTTCTCCAATTTTGCCCACAGCTATTCTTTTAATCATCGGATTTTCCACTAATTCTCCCGTTCCAAGTTCATAGGAGGCCTTAATACCTGTCGTAAGCATCGGATCCATTGTCTGCTCATTAATTTTTTCGGCCATCGATTCACTAAACTCCAATTGTTCTCCACTCTCCTGCATAAACGTTAAACCCGGATTGGTACAGAATTGACCCACGCCAAGAGTAATGGATCCCGCTAACCCACCGGCAATAGCCTCTCCCCTGGTTTTCAGGGCCCCCGGCAAAATAAACACTGGATTGGTGCTACTCATTTCAGCAAAAACAGGAATAGGCACTTCTCTCCTATTGGCTATATCAAAAAGTGCCTTCCCACCCTTGAAGGATCCGGTAAATCCCACCGCCTGAATCAACGGATGCTTGACCAACCAGGACCCCACCTGATGTGATTGCCCATGGACCAATGAGAAAACGCCGTCCGGCATTCCGGTTTTTTCGGCGGCAGTGAGTATGGCCCTTGCCACCATCTCTGAGGTTCCGGGATGGGCCGGGTGACCCTTCACCACCACCGGACAACCAGCGGCTAACGCCGAAGCAGTATCCCCTCCAGCTACTGAAAAGGCCAAAGGGAAATTACTTGCGCCAAATACAGCCACAGGACCCAGCGGCACCAACATATGCCTTATGTCTGACCGGGGCAACGGCTTTCGATCAGGTAAGGCG
Organism: uncultured Roseivirgaceae bacterium; assembly: GCA_964488585.1. Classification (GTDB taxonomy): domain Bacteria; phylum Bacteroidota; class Bacteroidia; order Cytophagales; family Cyclobacteriaceae; genus SZUA-3. Next base: position 3,670 of record CAZAWQ010000211.1, on the reverse strand, counting down.
GTTTCAATGCGGGCATCTACCCATGAGCACTCCTGAATCACCTTGGCGAACAATTTTAGTTGATTCATGGTGCGACCACACTCTCCTTGTAACCTCGGAAAGGGAAGGCTGGTCTCACTTTCAGCCTGCTGCAGCAATGAATGTCCCAGAGATTCAATCTCTTCTGCAATAGCTTCCAGAAACCGGGCCCTGCCCCCTATAGAAATTTTTGAATAAACTTTAAAAGCTTTTTCCGCCAGTAATACCGCTTCGTTCACTTCCTCTTCCAAAGCTTCATGAAAAGCAGTGATCAATGATTTACCGCTACGGGGGTCAACCGCATGAAACATTTCCTTACCAGAGGCCTTAGGGGTCGCGCCGATATATTGTGTACCTGATAGTTCCATTAATTAAATTATGAATTATGAGTGATAAATTATGAGTTCTCATTAGCACGCACCTGAGGTAACATCCATCTAAGGAATAAAATGCCTTCGTCCATCGCCTGTCGTCCTTCGTCTCTAATGATCAGCATGTTTATTAAATTCGTTATATGATAGTTAGGGCACTTCCAGTATTCGTATAGCGTTACTATAATATATTTTACGCAAGACGCTGTCCGGCAAACCCAAACCTTGTATCTCTTTGGACTTTTCTGTAAAATGAGTATCAAAAAACACTTTCCCAGGATTGCTAAAATACTGCCAGTGTCTATCCATCATATTGACAATCCTTCGTTTTTCCTGATCCAGTTCCGATTCGGACATCTCCGATTGGTCTCCTGAAGTGCCCAGGTCGGTTCCATAAAGATACCGGTCCTGATACTTGATTATAAATGCCCGTACTGTCTCTGAATCCTGTATGATCAGGTCCCCAAACCTGGCTGCCGATTCAACTTGAAAATTTGGGTATTTATCCAGTGTTTCAGCAACTAATCCTACATCATGAGACATAGAGCCATGATGTGCTCCCACCACCACCAACTCCGGGTTTCGCGCCAGCCAATTGTTACGAGCTTCCTGAATTGCTTCCCAAGTAGGGATCTCTGGATGCTTATAAGCGTGATATTGCGGATTGTTTCTGAAGTAACCTACATGAGGATTATCATCGTCAAGCGGCCTCCAGGCTTGTAGTGGCTCTCCTATATGTGCCAGCATAGGAATCCCTTCTTCAACTAAGAAATCCCAGACTGGTTGAATACGTTCATCGTCTATCAGGACATAGTTTCCGGCATCGTCTTTGGATACCATTCCGAAATTTTTCCAAACCTTAACCATTTTGGCTCCCAAGGAAAGGTCGTGCTTTATATGCTCAATTATCCGGTCAGCATAATCTGGATCATCAATTCCCTTTGCTGTAAAGGAGGTGCAGAAGAAATAATGGTCACGGTGATTCTGAAAATTTGCTATTAGTCCAGCCCTACGCTTATGCCACTGTGGTGCATCCACCTTTCCTACATCAACCAATACTGGTTTTAGATTTAAACTGTCCAACAATGGGATTAAGTAGTCCCGTTCTGCCCGGTAGTGGGCGTGAATGTCTATTTTCGGCATGTGAGAATCCGGTTGTTCCTCAACTACCTGAGGTTTTTCAGGTGTGCAACTCCACAAATTCCCCACCACGGCAATGTAAATAAACCACTTCATTGAATTCAATAATCAGGTGATGGTCTCAATTTAACTAAATGGCTGAATATTGCATAATGCTTTGGTGCTAATACCTATAATATCCAATCGAGTTGTTTTAAGTATTCTGGATTTGGAGGTTTACTAAAAATCTGTAGATTGTGTCCAAAACACCTGGCCTATAATAAACATGAAGACCCGAAAAATAACCCTGGAAGAACATGAGATCCCGGATAAATGGTACAATATCATTGCCGATATGCCCAACAAACCGCTACCTCCATTAAACCCAGGCACTAGAGAGCCTATTGGCCCTGAGGATCTGGCGCCTCTTTTTCCTATGGCCCTGATCCAACAAGAAGTAACCTCCGAAAAATGGGTTGACATCCCGGATGAGGTGAGGAACATATATTCCATGTGGCGCCCTACCCCACTTTATAGAGCCTATGGCTTGGAGAAAGCCCTGGATACTCCGGCAAAGATTTACTACAAGTATGAAGGGGTCAGTCCAGCAGGGTCCCATAAACCAAATACTGCAGTACCGCAAGCTTACTACAATAAACAGGAAGGTGTAAAACGCATTATCACAGAGACTGGAGCCGGACAATGGGGTTCGGCCCTTAGTTTTGCCTGTAACCATTTTGGCATAGAGTGTGAAGTCTATATGGTGAAAATTTCATACGATCAAAAGCCTTACCGTAAAACCATGATGAGGACCTGGGGCGCCGAAGTATATTCCAGTCCCTTCACCCGTACTGAAGCTGGAAAAAAGATCCTGGGGGAAGACCCGAATAGCCCCGGTTCATTGGGGATAGCTATTTCAGAGGCGATAGAGCGTGCTGCCAGCGACCCCGATACCAAGTATTCCTTGGGCAGTGTACTTAATCATGTAAAATTACACCAGACAATCATCGGTCAAGAAGCTGTTAAACAAATGGAAAAGGCTGGAGAAATGCCAGATATAGTCATTGCACCTTTTGGCGGTGGTTCCAACTTTGCTGGCCTGGCATTCCCATTCCTGCGCTTTAATTTGGAAGAAGGCAAAACCATTCGCTGTATAGCCAGTGAACCATCTTCATGCCCCAAGTTGACCCGGGGAGTGTTTCGCTACGACTTCGGAGATACTATAGGCATGACGCCTTTGCTGCCTATGTATACCCTGGGACACAACTTTGTACCGGCTCCTATACATGCCGGAGGCCTTCGATATCATGGCGCAGGAGTAATAGTCAGCCAATTGCTTAAGGACAACCTGATCGAAGCCTGTTCACATGACAACCTCGAAGTCTTCGATGCAGGAATACTATTTGCCAAAACCGAAGGCATAATACCCGCTCCCGAAGCCAGCCATGGGATCGCCACCACCATTCATGAAGCCAATAAATGTAAAGAAGAGGGCGTTTCACGTACCATACTATTTAATCTATGTGGACATGGGTATTTCGATATGCAGGCTTACGAAGACTATTTGGAAGGTAAACTGGTACGGCATGAAATAACCACAGAAGAAATACAACGCAGTCTGGCGGAATTGGATACCCCGGAGATCAACTAAATTTAATTCATTCAAGAGTCATCTGTAATAGCCCCCTATGAAAAAGTAGTTTTAAATTTAATTACCAATAATAAAAAGGATTATAAATATTCAGTGATTCCAATTCTATCTGCAAAGGAGTACTTGTTAAAAAAGTTATGAATTTTGAGTTTTTAGTTCTTAGTAGGCCCCTGAAGTCACCTTATTTAACCCTTCAATAAACCTGTCAATCAGGTCCACATCCCCTAAATAAAACTTCTCGAGTTCAGGCCTGGCATTTTCCAGAAAACTCGGATTATCCTTCAGAACATCCTCAAGCTTGGCCTTGGCTTTTTCCATTTGATCCAATTGAGCCAGTATAGCGATGGTACTGATTTCAAGGATAGGCAGTCCGATCCGTAATTTGAGGTCTGGTTCATTTTCAAAAGCTTGTTGAATTGCTGCCGCACAAAATACGGCATCAGATATTGTAGTGAAACTGGCCAGCACACCATCACCCATTTCTTTCAGCCATTTTCCGTGAAACTGTTTA
>CAZAWQ010000210.1:0-2027 GCA_964488585.1 uncultured Roseivirgaceae bacterium | reverse complement strand
AGTCAAAAAAAGAAAAGCCATATTCAAGCATCAGTCCCAAAAGGATTCTGCTGTTTTTCCCGGACGGGATATACGGGAGTTTTGGCAAAGGGCAGAAGATCGAAATAAAGGCACGGCCAATATTTACGATCAATTGGGTTTAGCTGAATATGAAGCCATAGAAGCATTTAAAAGATATTACTTTTAGAAACCATTGATAATCCTTACTTTTTGCCAAGACTTTAAATAAACTCCCTTCCATGGATATCGCAATCAATCGACGAGGAGATTTGGACGATACAGCCTCCAAAAGGGATTCAATTACGCAGTTGGGGAAAGGTTAATCAAATGATTGATTGCGAAAAGTATGCTGAATCAACTTATTTTTAATTCTTACATTTTTGAATGGCACAAGTGCAGTTTATCCTTTACCAGAATCGCTCCCATCGTCAGAGAGGATGCCAGTATTCAATTCAAATAGGATTTACGCAACAATCACCTAAACCTTTAGCATTATGAACTTAGCCACTATTGATTGGATCATAATCATTGCTTTCTTTGTTGTTTCATTATTTATTGGAGTGGTAGTATCCAAAAAAGCCGGTGAAAGCGCCTCTGATTTTTTTCTGTCAGGTAGAAACATGCCTTGGTGGTTATTGGGGATATCCATGGTTGCCACCACATTCTCAGCAGACACTCCCAATCTTGTGACCGATCTGATCCGGCAGCAAGGAGTTTCCGGTAACTGGGGCTGGTGGGCATTTCTTTTATCAGGCATGTTAACAGTTTTTGTTTATGCCAAGCTTTGGCGTCGATCCAAGGTCATGACCGACATCGAATTTTATGAATTGCGTTACAGTGGGAAAGCTGCCGCCTTTCTCAGGGGATTCAGGGCCTTATACCTGGGACTGATCTTTAATGTAATAGTAATGGGCGCAGTTTCTCTGGCCGCCATAAAATTCGGAGAAATTATTTTAGGCATGGAAGGGTGGCAAACTCTTTTAATAGCTGGTTCCATTACGTTGATATACAGTGCATTAGGAGGTTTAAAAGCAGTTATCATTACCGATCTGGTACAATTTATTATGGCCATGATCGGATCAGTGTGGGCTTGTATATACCTGATCAATCTAGACCAGGTGGGTGGGCTTACTGCTTTGCTGGAAAATTCATTGGTGATGGAAAAGATGTCTTTATTGCCAGATTTCTCAGACCCTTCGATCTGGGTCCCCATTCTGATGGTACCCTTAGCCGTCCAATGGTGGGCCTCCTATTATCCGGGTTCGGAGCCCGGTGGAGGGGGTTATATCGCCCAACGAATGTTATCGGCAAAAGATGAAAGAAATGCCATGGGAGCCACTTTGTTATTTAACGTGGCCCACTACGCCTTACGCCCCTGGCCCTGGATATTGATTGCGTTGGCCTCTTTGGTGATATTTCCCGAACTTTCCGATATTCAAACTGCCTTCCCCAACCTCCCGGCTGATAAATTGGGGCATGACGTGGCTTATCCGGCCATGCTCACCTTCTTACCGTCAGGATTATTGGGATTGGTAGCTGCCGCATTAATTGCCGCCTACATGTCCACCATGTCTACTCAATTAAATTTGGGGGCCTCTTACCTGGTTAATGACTTTTACCGAAGGTTTATAAAACCCGATGCAAGCGAAAAACGCCTGGTTTGGGTAGCCAGGTTTTTTACTGTTATTTCTATGGCTTTGGGAACAGCATTGGGATTGGCACTAAAGGATGCTACTCAAGTTTTCAATCTATTATTCCATATACCAGGGTCAAACCGATATCGGCCTCAAATGCTACGGCCAAGGCAGCAGGAGCAGGGTGAGGCGGTAGATAACCATGAGTGACTGAGAGTGCGGAAAGCATAGGCAATCCCACGTATAATAATGGTAACCTGTGGGCAGCCGCTATGGTAAACACCAATGGCACCAAAATCACAAATCCTACTTCATAAAATAACGGTACCCCTACGATAAAACCAGTTAACACCAGCGCCCATTGAATATGTTTTTTTCCGAAAACTTCCATTA
>CAZAWQ010000209.1:0-2602 GCA_964488585.1 uncultured Roseivirgaceae bacterium | reverse complement strand
ATTGTGCCTTATTGGAATAATCATTATCCGGAACGGCACTATTGCTTTTTTGCAGTTTTGCTTGATTTGCCTCCAAGGGAAGCAGTAGACATTCGGATCGAATATGACTGGAACAATGATGTCAAGTTTTACCACAATGATACTGTGATTCCTGTTGTAGACAGCTGGAAAGGAAGCATGAAAGGTTTTGAGTTGTATTCCATAGTGGGGTCTATCAAAACATTAGAAAATAAAACCATTCGCAATTTGCAAATTTCACAGAGGTTAAGGCCATGAAGGTTGTGCATGTGATTCACCGATATTCTCCGGCAAAAGGGGGATCAGAGGCATGGTGTGAGGGAGTAGCCCAGTTTGTGTCCAACCAGGGAGTCGTTTCAAAGGTAGTGACGACAACGCTTAAGTTTGAAAAGGATCCACAGTATCAGAAGGATTACTTTAAATTGGGCCCTGTAGATTTTCAAGAGGGTGTTTTCATTAAACGTTACAAGTTTTGGAATCTGTATTTCAAAACATTTCTTCCTAATTTGGTGAGATTCATAATGACATCTCTGAGATTAAATAAAACAGAATTAGGGAGATCGTTTGCCGTTAGTTTTAACTCCCTTGAGATGTATCGAAAAATGATTCATGATTTAAAAGATGCTGATATTGTTCATCTCCATACGCTACCATATTTTCACGTCATCGTTGGGTTTTTTATCGCGAAGCTGCTTCGCAAAAATATTGTGATCACGCCCCATTTCCACCCGGAGCATGAAGATTATGAAATGAAAATCTTCTATCGACTCATGACACGATGTGATGCCATTCTTACGGTCAGTCAGTATGAAACAGATTACCTGAAGCTAAAAGGCATTCCTCAGGATCGCATTCATACTTTGGGGAATTTCATTGATTCTGCTGATTTTGAATTGAATGATGATATGGATTCTTTTAAGCGGGCATTGTTTGAGGATAAGGGTCTTTCTAAACAATCGAAAACCATAATTTACGTCGGTCGCATTGAATCTTATAAAGGAATTAGCACCTTGATCGATGCGGCAATGCAATTGGCTTTGGAAGAAAAGGAAGTCGATTTCAATTTATTTCTAGTTGGTCAAACCATTGATGTACAAATCAAAGATCTAACTGACAACATTCCCGAAAATTTGAACATTATCTACTTCGGATTTGTCTCGGAAACCTTAAAAATTCTGTTGCTTCATACGGCAGATGTGCTTGTACAACCTTCGATTCATGAAGCTTTTGGAATCGTATTTTTGGAGGCTTGGGCTTGTCACAAACCTGTGATTGGGTCTGATACGGGTGCGGTTCCAAGCGTCATCGAAGGTGCGGGACTGTGCTTTAAAAAAGGGGATTCGAATGAGTTGAAAGGAAAAATGCAATTATTGTTGTTCAACAGTGAGATTGCAGGCTCCCTTGCAGAGGAGGGGAATAAGAGAGTCCAAACTCGTTATCGACCAGAAGAAATCGGAAAACAGGTGCTCAATATTTACCGAGGAGTACGATCCGGAAAGAAACGGGTTCTTATAATCAATCATTTGTTCCCGCCAAACTGTGTTGGTGGATCCGAGGTGGTTGCTTACAAACAAGCCCTTTCCTTAAAGAAGTTGGGTTATGACGTGAAGATACTTAGCGGTCATCGCAACAATACAGGAAGGCATTATCGTGTGATCAAAGAGTATCGAGAATTTGAAATCACAAGAATCATGCTTCAAGATATTGATTTTGACTATAACTTTGCCAAGCTTGAAAAGGAGGCGATTCAATCCCTCTTTAGGAAAATCGTGCATGACTTCGCTCCAGACATCATTCACTTTCACAATATTTATTCATTCACCATCAAACTGCTTGAAGAAAGTCGAAAGCTTCACATTCCAACCGTGATGACATCACACGACTATTGGGGCATTTGTCCAACGAATCTTTTACTCAAAAACGATGGTGGAGTCTGTGAGCGCGGAACGTCAGAATGTTATGATTGCCCTTCAAGCCTTTTTCTTGATTTTGAGAAATCAGCTTCCATTTCAACTGTTAAGAGAAACGAATTGTTTGCACGAGAACTATCCCAAGTGGATTTGATGATTTCGCCTAGCCAATTCTTAAAGGATAAATTTGTCTCTTGTGGAGTGAGACCACAATCGTTTGAAGTGATCAATAATGGCATTGATTTGAAGCGATTCAAATATATCGACAAAGTTAAATCCCCAAAATTGCGTTTGTGGTTTATCGGCCAGATTATGTTGCATAAAGGAGTCGATCTGTTTTTGGAGGCCATTGCATCGCTTCAGGACAGAGAAAAGGAACAGATTGAGGTGAAGATCCTTGGGAGCGGTGACCAAAATTATCTGAAGTATTGTCACGTATTGCGGGAAAGTCTGAACTTGAAATCCATTGTACAATTCCTGGAGCCACTTCCAAATCACAAAGTACTATTACTTTTTAAAGAAATTGATGTGCTGATTGTCCCCTCTGTGTGGCCCGAAAATTCACCAATTACTATCATGGAAGCATTTGCAGCGGCGACACCTGTGTTGGGGTCAAATATAGGCGGTATTCCCGAGTTAGTAGAGGATGGTAAGACGGGGTATTTGCATGAGCC
>CAZAWQ010000208.1:0-11638 GCA_964488585.1 uncultured Roseivirgaceae bacterium | reverse complement strand
GCTTATTTATAGCCCATTGTGGTTCAAATATTTCAGATATGGTCCAGCAGAATGGCTATGGAGAAGTCTGTCATATATGAAAAAACAACCATTTCGTGTGTGAATAGAGCATTTGAGCAGTCGACAATTTTATAATTCACAAAGGACCCTACTTCACTTCGTTAATCATATGCTCAAATCTTCAAATTGTTCAAATGCTCTAATTGCTCCAACGCTCAAATGTTCTAATGCTCTACTGTTCTATTATTCCCATGGGCATTGCGCTCCAAATACTGAATGATTTTATCAGCGATATCAGCACCTGTGGCCATTTCAATGCCTTCCAATCCCGGGGATGAATTAACCTCAATAATCAATGGCCCTCTGTTTGATTGAAGCATATCAACACCGGCAACTCCCAACCCCATGGCCTCTGCCGCCTGGATTGCGGTCTGTTCTTCTTCAGGAGATAACGTAACCAACTTGGCAGTTCCACCTCTATGCAGGTTTGAACGAAATTCACCCTCTGGAGCTTGCCGTTTCATGGCACCAACCACCTCACCTTCTACCACCAAGACCCTCAGATCAGCGCCGTGCGCTTCAGCAATGAATTCCTGTACAATTATTCGGGCCTTTAGCCCATTGAATGCTTCGATAACCGAGGCTGCTGCTTTCCTGTTTTCAGCTAGTACAACTCCAAGTCCCTGGGTGCCTTCTAACAATTTGACCACCAGGGGTACGCCACCCACTGATTTGATCACATCATTTACATCCCGGCCGTAATTTGTAAAAACACTTTTAGGCACACCCAGACCAGCCCGTGCCAAAATCTGGAGACTTCTGAGCTTATCTCTGGAACGCATTAAAGCCTGACTTTGAACCGCTGTAAAAATACCCCGCATCTCAAACTGACGAATAACCGCAGATCCATAGAATGTGACAGAGGCCCCGATACGAGGTATAACGGCATCGGTTTCATCCAAAGATTCCCCCATATAGTGAATAGACGGTTTTTGCTTTTCGATGATCAGGTTACATTTCAAGTGGTCAACCACTTCCAATTGATGCCCGCGCTTTTGTCCGGCCTCCACCAGACGTCTGGTGGAGTACAAATTGTTGCTGGTAGAAAGGATGACAATTTTCACTGACTTTTCTTTTTCATTCTATATGAAAGATTGAATCTGGCAACGTCTACTACGAAGCTCCTGTATAAGAATTTACGACCTAGCAGTATGGGAAAACTTAGATTATTCCGATAACTCAATGAGAATTCTGTATGTCTTTCTTTTCCAAAAATGACAATTGGTGTTTTAATTACAAATCGCTTCTCACTGTCCCCAAAACTGTTTTTAATGGAACGCTGTTTATAGTCTTCGAAGTAAAAGCTTTGGTTATCATAATGCGGATAAGAGGGATCCAACAAAATAAAGTGTAATAACTTCTTGCCTTTTTTCTTAACTATTTCTATGTGATGACAATGAATAGCGCTACCGTCAGCACCTGTGTCAATCTTAGCATCAATATCCAGAAGATTCATCTCCGGAAGATCAATTTTATCGTAACGACCAATTGTTATTTTCTTCGAAGTATTCGCAGGCATTTTTAATTAGTACAAATCAGCGGCATCAACCAGCTTTTGATTGATCAACTCCTTCAGCACTATTTCTGTCATATCACTTTTAAAGTCAAATTCATCCCTTATGTCCAAAACATAGGCTTTCAACCGCATTTTCAAATAAGAACGTCGCTGATGCACCTCATTAACAAAGAGCACCTTAATAGGCTTATTGAGATATACATATTTTGAAACCTGAGCAGTTTCCAGAGCGATTTTACGGACCTGATCCGTATCCACGGTTATGGGAAGATAAATCTCAGCCACTACCTGACAAAAGGGTTCCCCGGCATTGGCATTGGAAACTGACTGGTTCATTACTTCCCCATTGGGTACACTTACCAGTGAGTCATCAGGGGTAACTATCTGAGTTGACCTCAATCCAATTTCCACCACTTCGCCGTAATATTTGCCAATTTCTATTTTGTCACCAACATTGAATGGTCTATCAATAACGATAATAAGTCCACCGAAGATATTCCGTAGTATATCCTGGGCGGCAAACCCTACGGCTATACCGATTGAAGCTGCCACAGCTATTATTGTTTCAATCGGCGGGTTAATTACACCGCCTATAACTACATAAATGGCCAATATCCACCCCAGAATTCTCAATACTGGAATATATCCTTTCACATTGATGCGATAACGGGCATTGCGCTCCGCCAGAATATTCAAAAGCTTTGTAAGCCCTTTAATAATCAGATAGGTAATTACTAGAAAAATTAGAGACCAAATGATCTTACCTACTGAGATGACCCTTAAAACAGCTGTTGGATCTACCTCTTCTTCAGACTGCGCCTCTGAAGCCTGAGTAGTTGGTCTTGCCGGTGTATCAACTACCACCAATACTGTATCTGTATGGTGAATCACCACCGTATCTGAATTGGACAAATAGATGTGGATTGTGGAGTCTGCATAAACTAATGAATCAGAAACTGCTTGTGCCCATCCATTCAATACCAATACTCCACTAAGTACTATTAGCGTGAGTTTTAGAGATATGTTGTTGCCCAATTTCATTAGTGAAGAATATTTTTAGCGGTCAGTAAATTCACAATTTGCCTGAATAACAAGGGGTTAATGTAAAAACGTCCTTCTTTGTGTACAATCATACCGTCATCAAACAGTGGTAATATTATCAGTTTGCTTTTTTTAAGAGTATGCTGAAACACCTTTGAATGATCATCAATAGTAATCCCGTCATGCAAAAGCATGGCATGTAAGGTAAATAGTTTTTCATTTGACAGTTGGGTTAAAAACGAAAAATCGATACCTTTCAATGATCTGATGTACATCACATCACTCTCGATCTCTTTTACAGCACGCAGCCAATATATCAAGGCCAGGGTAATGTTACTGCGGGCAATTTTATTAAGGTTAGCAAAAAACTCACTTTTCAAGTGTTCTTGCCTTTGGTCCTCGTCCATTTTCTTGAACTTGCTGTTTTTCCGGTCCTGTTTATGCGGCTTGAAACTAAGATTAAACCCGCTCACCCGGTGTCTTTTTAGCACCAATGAGGTCACTTGATTAGGTCTAAGGGGTTTAAGAAAGATATTGTAAGAGAAATAATCATCCATATTGGAAGTTTGGACTAAATACCGATAACTGTATTCATTGATAGTAGCTAGCCAAAAAATATTTTGATTGGTTCGGGTAATTAGCTCAATAATTATTTTTATACACTCAAAACCATTGACCTTTCTCAAAAAGAAATGTTCCAGGTCCTCCAAAATGATTATTCGTTTTCCTTCAAGTTGGTTTAGGTAATTTACCAGGGAGTCGGTATTCGCAAAGTCTTCATTTTCAAATAACCGTTGAAAGAAATCAAAAAATTCATCCCTGGAGTAGATTTGCTTAGATGTGCTTACTTGAATGGTCGGGATTGCACTTTTCAATTCGCGTAAAAAGAAGTATATCAATGTTGTGGCCCCACCACCTGTTTCTGCGATCAGTGCAGTTGCTCCATAATGGCCCTCTTCCCAGTTTTCAAAGGCTTTTCGCAGACTCAGAGTAGCTTGTTGTCTGGGTTCGAAAAAATACTGATTATCCAGCGGGCTGATTTCAAATAGCCGTTGATAAACAAAGGGCATATTGCTCACAGTATGCTCGGTGTCTGATAAAAAACCCGATACCTCGGCATTAAGTACCTGTGAAGGGTTACCGATTCCGTATTTTTGAGAAGTTTCCCGATACTGCTTATATAGCATTAACCCTCGTCGTTTTAGATTGGTCATCAATCGTGGGATTATCTCTTTGAGCTGATCCAGCAAATGAGCTCGAAATGCCTTCGTTTTCTCGACAGCCATCGCTTTGGCGATCCGGATTTGCGTTTCAAACACCTGGTCAATTTCATTCAAAGCCATTATGCGGTTATTGAAATCGTCCATTCCATCATGGATGGTCTTGTCGCCAGTACTTGCTAATTCAGATAAAGTCTCTACAATGTCTTGTATGCGGCCATGAGCTCTTTCTATCCCTTCTATTGACATGGTTTTTGCACGATCGTGTTGCGATTCCTTATCAAGTGCCGCCAGTGCAGTCTCCAGATTAAAGTCACATATATTGGAAATCTCCATCAACTGCTGTTGAGTTGACTCGATTACTTCGGTAAACTGTGTTCTTAGCGATTGTATTTTGTCTAAGTAGTCTGGTAGTGCTTCAAATGTGATAAGGTCTTTGGGTGCAATTTTGTTTATATCAGATTCCTTTATGGCATGCTCATAGCTAAAGTTCTTCACCATGGATCGCCTTTCAGATAGTTGCGACACCTGATGTCTGGTTTTTTTCTCAAGGTTTTCTATCAATGCCGGAATATTTTGTTCTTTTATCAGTTCGATACAATTGGGAATTGATTGTTTTAAGAACTTGGAGGTTTCATATCTTATTTCTTTTAAGGATTTTTTAAAATCTGCATCTTTGCTTGAAGAGAGCTCCAGTTGTTGTTCCCTGGCTGCCAGGAATTCAGAAATCTGATTAATTCCTCCAACAATTTTGTCGGAGATCCTGGATTCAAGCTTCTGGCTTACGAACAGATACTGTTCCAAATTGGTGAATCTGGTTTTAAACAATTCGTGATCGAAATTGTACCTGTCAGTTAATACTGCAAGTGTATTTTGCCAGCCATCCATAGCCTTTTTGTAAGCTTTCTTGGCATGTTTATGTGCCGCTTCCAGACCTGAAGTTTTAAAATTATTGACTGACAACTCAATGGTGCCAACCATGTAGTAGTTGGTTTGGAACATACCAAAAATTCTTTCCAGTCGGTTAGTGGTCATACCTGGAATTGATTGGGCAAGTTCATTTATCCTACTCAGTATCTGGTCAATAGTATGGTCATGATCCGTGGAGTTGATAATTTGGCCATCCTGGTTGTCTTCCCCGATTAGACTTGCAAATTTTTGATCCAGACCGGCTTCTACTTCGTAAAGTTCATGAGTTGAGGCAGCTATCGCTCTATTGATCGCTTGTACCATATCTATCAACTGTTCTACTAGTAGGTCCCTGAAATGATAAGTTATCAAACCCTGCAATGGAACATGGTGATTCCAGGGTTTTAGGGCCTTGACAGGTTTATGAGTTTTATTTCTAAACCAATTAGCGACCCTTCGCGGGATCCAGCCCAAAATAAGAGCCAGCCTTTTGAATCTTTTACCAATTTTAATACTGAAGGTATCAGTTGCGAAAGGCTGGAACCTATCTAAGCTCTGATACTCCAGTAAGAATTCTGGTAAAGTATCGGTATAATTCTTAAGCTCTGTAAAGTATTGATCAAATTCTTTATCCAGATCGATGTCCTGGCTAGTTTCTGTGATGCTTTTTACAGATTGGGCCAGGGACTCTTTTAACGTTTTCATTTTTCGAACCGTTTCCAGCACTTCCACTTTGCTGTCGTCTTGATCGATGTTGGCATGATATTTCTCTAAACTGTTCTTGGCCTCTTTTATCAACAGCACCTGGCCCTCAAGTTTATTAACCAAAACAGGTGTCAAATGAGTTAAGACCAGTTCATTGATTTGATGGTAGTATTGTTGATGTTGTTGATCCATAGGAACCAGATATTACTAAATATAATACACTCGAATGGCATTTCTATGAGAATAGCTAATAGAAGAACAAGATGGGTCTCAGTAAATGGCTTTATTCTGAATCCATAGATTCACTGGAATCGGCATCATAAATTGTTTCTTCCGGGGTTTCTTCAATCCCTTGACCATTTCGAATTAGGCCATACATCATGATTAAATTACTGGTAATGATTACCAGGAATAGAATTGCGGGACTGAAACTTGCAATTTGGTGATGGGCAGGAATACTGTAAAATAGGAGAATGGTAATTAGTCCACGGGGAGCTACATATAATGCCGGAAAAACCCGCTTTGGAGTAATAAGTCGAAGCGCTGCCCAGCGAAAAAGATACATAATGGCCAGTGCCAGAATGGCCACCATAAATACTGAAAGTTGATTAAACCCGTCCAAGGTAATTGACATCCCAAAAACTATGAAAAAGAAAGTCCTGATCAAGAAAGAACTTTCAAGGGTTATCAGTTTTATTTCAAACAATAACTCCTGGTAAGCTTCAGGGATAATATATCGCCTTAAAAACCCCTTGAAAAATAAATCAACGTTGTTTAACATCAAACCAAATGCCAGTACGAACATCAGCGATGACAAGTGGAACAACTTGCCTGTTGCGAAGAGTAGTACCAGCACGGCTATTGGCAAAAATACTTTTACTTCACTGGTCACTTTTTGAATGAGTATTATAATTAGATAACCGATTGCTATAGCGATAATGAATGTTAACCCAATGTTCTTAGCCACATGAAAACTAATGGGACCGTATCCATTCAGGTCCACACTGTCAAGTAAAAAGTAAAACAGCATGATGCCCAGGATATCTGAAAACGCAGATTCAATTATTAAAAACTCCTTATCCTCACCAATTAAATTGGCCACACTTGGAATGATAATGGCGCTACTCATAATTGACAGCGGAATTGCATATAAAGTCGCTTCAAACCGGTTGACCTCAAAGAAAAACTTAATTATCAGGGCAATGCCAAAGGTGGTTAAGATTAACAATATCAGAGAAATAATTAGTGACTTCCCGATGAGTCCGGCTTTCCCCTTTTCCAGGTGCAGGTCAAGAGCTGCTTCCAATACGATCAGTACCAACCCAATTGTTCCCAGTGTTTCCAGAGTTGGTCGAAGAGTTTCACTATCGAATTCAATAAAAAAGCTTATAACAAATCCCGTGATAATCAACATTAGAACCGATGGGATATTGGTCCTGCTTGCCAATGCGTTGAAAAAATATGACAGGATTACTATAAGGGAGGCAGCAATTAGCACCCAATAAACGTTAAATTCCATAGTTAGTTTCTCTTCCAAAAATAGGGAGTGATCAGGATCAGTACTGTAAAAAGTTCAAGTCTCCCAAGTAACATCAAAAATGACAAGAACCATTTGCCCACAGCAGGCAAGTGAGCAAAGTTATGCGCTGGGCCCACACTCCCAAGTCCCGGCCCGATATTGCCAAGTGAAGCAGCCACACTACCTAAGGCGGTTTCGAAGTCCACGCCGATTAAGCCCATAACGATGGTGCTAGTCACGTATATAGTAAGGTATATCATAATGAACCCCAGTACATTTGAAGTAATTTCCTGGCTAACGGCTTTATTATTTAATCTAACAGGGATTATGGCAGCTGGATGGATCTGTCTTTTCAACTCAAGGAAGCCATTTTTCAAAAGTAATAGGTGTCGAACGATTTTGACCCCACCTGCTGTTGATCCGGCAGAGGCTCCTAAAAACATTAGCATAAAAAATAAAATTGTCAACGCCGGAGTCCAAGTGGTGTAATCAACTGAAACAAAGCCAGTGGTAGTAATAATTGAAACTACCTGAAACAAGGCATTCCGGAATGATTCCTCAAAGCCAATATCTGAGATAACAAATAGACCAATGGAAACTACCATTCCCAAAGAAACTACTCCAATTAAATATACTCTGAATTCCTCGTTGGCCCATACTTTCTTGAAGTTGCCTTTGAAACCAAAATAGGTCAAAGTAAAATTTGTGCCGGCAATGAACATGAAGAAGATAATTACATATTGAATGTAAGGAGTATTAAAATAAGCAATACTATCCTGTTTTGTGGAAAAGCCTCCGGTGGCCATGGTTGTGAGGCTATGATTAAGTGCATCAAAAATCGACATACCACCCAAAAGCAACAACACAAATTCAGCTAATGTTAGCCCTACGTAAATGAGCCAAAGCCGTTTTGCCGTTCCGGCAATTCTTGGCTGGAGTTTATCCGGTCTCAAGCCAGGCGCTTCAGCCACAAACAACTGCATACCACCAATTCCTAAAATTGGGAGAATGGCCACGGCCAGTACTATGATACCCATTCCACCCATCCATTGGGTCAGGCTTCTCCAAAAGAGAATTCCTTTGGGAATGGATTCTATATCATTCAGGATACTGGCTCCGGTGGTGGTAAACCCTGATATGGTTTCAAAAAAAGCATTAGTGAAATTTGGTATGGACCCGGAGAAAATATAGGGCAGTGTTCCAAGCAATGACATGCCTAACCATCCTATGGTCACAATCAAATACCCGTCACGCTTACTTAGGGTATTATTTGACCTCTTGCGCGTGGACCACCAAAGCGCAGCGCCGATGCCTGCGGAAATCAATCCCGACATAATCAGGGGAAACACTCCCCCCTCCTGGTAAATAAGGGAAACCGGGAGGCACAGCAACATGAACACGCCATTAATGATCAGTAAAATGCCCAGCAGGCTGCCGATAATTTTAAAGTTGAATTTCATCTATTGGGACCTCCTTATTTAAAGAAGCTTTCCACTTTGGATATGCACTCTGGTTTACTAAGCACCACTACCCGGTCCTTTGGTTTAAACTGAAATCCTCCCATGGTAGTATGTCCTTGACCTTTTCTAATCACCCCACCTACAATGGCCGACTTGGGAAAGTCTACATCCTTTAGCTCCATTTCCACGATTTTAGAAGATTCGGTCACCTCGTATTCCAAAATTTCGGCGTCAACCCCGTGTATGCTGGTCAAATCCAGTACTTCCCCCTGACGGATATACCTAAAAATAAAATTGGCAGCAATCAGTTTTTTATTGATCATTGTATCAACGCCAACGTTTTGAGATAAGTGTATGTAGTCGATGTTTTCCACCAGGGCTATGGTCTTAGGAACACCTTGGTTTTTTGCAAGCAGACAGGATATGATGTTGCTTTCGGAGTTTCCGGTTACGGCAATGAAAGCATCCATATCAGCAATCCCTTCAGACTTCAATAGTTCTACATCACTTCCATCGGCCTTGATGACCAGAGTGCCGGGTAATTTGTCTGCTAACTCGAAACACTTTTCCTTGTTCCGCTCAATCATCTTAACGTTGTACTTGATACTTAACTTGCGGGCTGTGTGGAAGCCAATCTTGCTTCCTCCCAAAACCATGACGTTTTTAATATTACGACGTTCTTTGGAGGTAAAGCTCAACACCCTTTCAATACCATTAGGCTCGGTAATAAAATAGGCGTGATCATTCAGGTGGAACTTTGTGTTTCCTCTGGGTATAATCGTTTCACTATTGCGGAGAATGGCTACTGTGATAAAGTTATGATCGGGGTTGAGGTGTGATAATTCAGCAAGGGATTTATTGTGTAAAACGCTTCCCTCGTCAACAATAATCCCTATAAGGGACAGCAAGCCATGATCAAAATCAAAAGTATCGGTGATAGCAGTTTCTTTTAGCAGTCTTTTGATTTCACGGGCGGCAAGTGACTCCGGGGATATCAATTCATCAATTCCCAATTGCTTCAGGGCGGTTTTTTCCTTCTTCAACAGAAATTCAATATTACTAATACGGGCTACTGTTCTTTTAGCGCCTAACTGTTTGGCAATGATGGCAGTAGCCAGATTGGTTTCTTCAGAAGAAGTAACAGCCAGCAATAAACTGGCCTTCGAGACCTTGGCCTCTTCCAAAACGCTGAAATAAGAGGAGTTACCAGCTATGACTGCCACATCCATGGAGTTGACAACCTGTGTGAGTTTGTCCTTATCAGTATCGATTAGAACGATATCCTGCTTTTCGTAGGCAAGCAGCTTTGCCAAGTGAAAACCGACTTCACCCGCACCAGCAATGATTATTCTCATAGGATGTTAAGAATGGCTCAGGAAATATACGGAAAAAGTTTACAATATATGCCTGGCCACTATCGTATCGCTTATTAATCAGTGTAATACTGTTCTTCGACATATTTTAACTTCTCTTTCATTTGGAGAATATGTTCATCAAGGGAGTCAATTGTTGTTTGTAGCTCTGGGATTTCTGATTCCAAGCGTTCAATATCTAAAGCATTTTGCTGGTTTTTCTTTTCCATGTTGGTCTGGCGTCTGGCGTTGCTCTCGTTTTTGAGTTTTCCCTCATTTCTGGAGATCTGGGAACGCATAGTACCGATGGATTTTTCAGACTTTTGGATGGACTTTTTATGGCCACTGATCAATTTAAGGTCTTTTTCTATAATGTCGTTGTAATATTCAGTATAGTGAAAGCGTAGGTAATCTCTTGTCAAATGTCTTAACTTTTCCATTTCTTCACTATAATCTTCGGGATTGATCCAAACGTCGTAACCCAACATAAATGAAACTCCCATTTTAGTTTGTGAGCCCTCTGTAAAAAAAGTGAGTCGCAGATCCCCTCGCTTGTCTGTCACCTGAGGAATACTGACCTTTTTCAATAATTCTTCATTTTTCCCGTCATCCTGGCTTTTGGAGCCGAATTCCCGCTTGGTGAAATCTTCAAAGGTCTGTTCATAGAAACTCATGTCGTCATTGAGGGTTGCTGACCACGAATCTACGGATACGTCAGTGACAGCGATCTGGCGATGAATAACCATTAGGTCCTGACCGTATATAGAATAGGAAAACAATAAACAAAAGGTCAAAAATATCTTATTCATGTTAAACGGGTTCTGATACCCAACTAAAAGGTTGGAGAGATAAAAATAACCATTTTTATCAAAAACACACCCTTCAACCCTTATATGACCACAGTCGTCGGAGTTACTTGTTAAAGCCAATTCCTTTTCCTTGATATCCGTGGTCCTCAAGTTCCTTTGCCGATCGCAACACCTTCGATTTAAGATTTTCCTTAAATTTCTCCAGGCTCCCGGCTATATCTTCATCATGACATCCCAGGATCTGGGCAGCTAATATTCCGGCATTGCGAGCTCCGTCAAGCGCCACGGTGGCGACAGGTACACCTCCGGGCATTTGCAAAATGGATAATATAGAATCCCATCCGTCTATAGAGTTGCGTGATTTTATGGGGACTCCAATTACCGGCAAAGTAGTCATAGAAGCTATCATGCCCGGTAAATGTGCTGCACCGCCTGCACCAGCAATTATCACCTTTAGGCCTTTTTCACGGGCTTTTGATCCATATTCGAACATCCTTTTGGGTGTGCGATGCGCAGATACCACTGTAAGTTCAAATGGGATGTCTAATTCTTCCAGCACTTGTGCAGCCTCCTGCATTACTTCTAAATCAGACTGACTGCCCATTATAATACCAATTTCCGCCTTGCTCATGATATAATCTTTAAATGATTTTTTATAATACGGGCCTTTTCCTCCAGGCTTTGTCCATCAGATTTAGTAAGTGTGACATGTCCCATTTTTCTAAAGGGCTTGGTTATTTTTTTTCCGTACAAATGTATATGTACTCCTTCCATAGCCAAAATTTCTGAAAGTCCGTTATAAACCGCTGGTCCCTGGAATCCTGGTTCCCCTAGCAGATTAACCATAGCTGTAGAACCACAACTGTCAGTGCTGCCTAAAGGCCAGTTTAAAATAGCTCTCCACAGTTGTTCATATTGGGATGTCTGGTTTCCTTCAATGGTATTATGACCGCTATTATGGGGACGCGGAGCGATTTCATTTACCACAATTGCTCCGGACTTATCCAAAAACATCTCCACCGCTAGAAGTCCGACCATATTGAGGTC
>CAZAWQ010000207.1:0-7790 GCA_964488585.1 uncultured Roseivirgaceae bacterium | reverse complement strand
CGGTAGAAAGCTCATATTCCTGGTTGGTGAAATAATCGATGTACTTTCCTGCCACTGTTTGATCAGTTAAATTCATTAGCTGTTGTCCACTTGACAGGTTCAAGATACCGATTACCAGGTTGCTTTTATTTTCTCTTTTGAAAGCATAGATATTTTCGTCGGTATTTATCCTTTTGGTTATCCCCCCGAAATTCCCAGCGGCCAAAGCTGGATTGTTGGATTTAAGCGCTACCAATTGCTTGTAAAATGATTGCAGCTCTAAAGAGTCACCCCATTCAATATTGTCTTTTTCAAAGAACTTTAACCGTTTGTTTAGGCCCACCTCTTGACCACCATAGATCATAGGAATGCCATAAGCTGTGAATATCAGTGTGGCAAACGATTTATGTGATTCAGCACCAAATCTTTCGAATATGGTACCGTTCCAGGAATTTTTATCATGATTGGTAATCATGGTCAGGCGGAAAGCTTCTCTACCATATTCGTGCATATCTTCTTCTATCCATTTTGCTACGTCATCTGCGTTCTTAGTTCCCTTGACAATATCTTCTGAGACTGTCAGTAAATCCCAGCCGTAAGTGGCATCAAATTCTATATGCATTCTTGCACCTTCCCACTCAGCTAACCAAAAAATGTCTTTTATTTGATCCAGTTCAGCGGTTGCTTCTTCCCAGAAATACAGGGGTATTTCATGTCCAGCATGATCGCATCGGAAACCGTCGATATCAATCTCTTTTACCCAATATTTCATTTCGGCAATCATGGCCTTTCTTGTCTCTGGATTTTTGTGATCCAATAGGGCAGTGTCCCACCATATATCATCATCACTTATTTTTTCATAAGTTATGTTTCCTTCTTCATCTTTAGTGTAATATTCTGGATGCTCACTTGTCCAGGCATGATCACGGGCGGTATGATTTGGAACCCAGTCTAAAATGATATACATATCGAGATCATGCACTTTATTGACCAACTTTTTGAAATCTTCAATGGTGCCAAAATCCTCATTTACACCGGTATAATCCCGAACAGAATAGTAACTTCCCAAAGGTAACTTCCTGTTTTCGATTCCTATCGGGTGAATTGGCATAATCCAGAGCATATCTACACCTAACTCCTTTAAACGAGGAAGATCATCAGTGAAAGCATTAAAAGTGCCTTCAGGTGTATGTTGTCGGATATTTACCTCATAAATGGTAGAAGACGCAATCTTTTCTGGGAAGAAAACCTTGTCGGTACTAGATTCAACATCTTCAACTGGTTGCGGCTTTTCACCGCATGCAAAGCATATTAGCAGCAGAATTGCAAATGAGCAGTAATTCTTGTTCATGACTGATTCTAATAGATGTTTATAAATAAATGTTGCTCCAGAATGATCAAGATAATATTTTTTGCTAAAATAATCTGAGGTTAGCTTCCACAATATCCCAAGCTATTCGGATTGTTGGATTGTTTCACACCAATCTGGTTCTGAATGAACTAACCAGCAGTTCATAGATCAGAAGATGCTCAAAAGCTTATAGTAATTCCAAATCTAGTAACGAAATAAGCTTTATTTATTTTAGTACTGTTCAGTAGTATTATTAGTAATTTGGTCAGGCAAAAGAACAAGGCCAAGCTGATGCAGATACTTTTCAGAATACTCTACTATTTCACCGCCATTTCTTATTTAATTGGCTGTCAATCGCCCGCTACTGTAGAATCAGAAATCAAGCCAAACCCAGGTACCTTAGAAGTGTACCAGCCCGCCCTGGCACTGGGAGACCTTTTCCATGAAGTCCAAATGAGTGGGATTTTTGCAGACTCCAAGACATTTGTAGATTGTAGACCTCGTGTTCCTCCTATGGAGATACGTTCCGCATATGATCAACAAAACAAGAATGGTTCGGTGGATTTGAAAGGCTTAGTAGAGCAATATTTTGAAATTCCCCTGGCAAAGGATAAACCTGTATTTAAATCTCAAAAAAACATGGTAGATCATTTAAACTCTCTTTGGCCATCGTTGACCCGTAACCCAGATGATCGAAATGGCGGCAGTAGTTTACTGCCCCTACCCTATCCGTATGTTGTTCCTGGCGGACGTTTTAGAGAAATTTATTATTGGGACAGCTATTTTACCATGTTGGGTCTGCTGGAAAGCCAGCAAGATTCAATAGTACTTAACATGATCCGGAATTTTGGATACCTTATCGACACCTACGGGTTTATTCCAAACGGTAATCGATCCTATTATCTAGGTCGATCACAGCCTCCATTTTTTAGTTCGATGGTTATGCTCTGGGCGAATCGCCACGGGCTGGACGCTGCACTTCAGTTTTTGGAGCAAATGCATGGAGAATATAATTTTTGGATGCAAGGGAAAGAATTACTGCTTGAAAATAATTCCAGCAATGGAAGATTGGTTAGACTTCCTGATGGTACAATACTTAATCGTTATTGGGATAGCTTTACGCAACCCAGGCCTGAATCTTACAAAGAAGATTATGAGTTAGGTGAATCCTTCCCTGAAAACCAAAGGGAGCGGGTTTACAGAGATCTAAGAGCTGGAGCGGAGTCAGGGTGGGATTACAGTAGTCGCTGGTTTAGTGATGGTGAATCGCTTGACAGTATAATAACTACTAAAATAATACCTGTTGATCTTAATTGTTTGTTGTACTTCTTAGAGTGTTCAATTGCTAAATTGAGTATGCACGCTGGTGACACCTCTATGGCAAACTTATTTAAAACGCAAAGTGCCAATCGCGCTGTTTCCATTAGAAAATACTTCTGGGATCCAAATACTAAATATTTCTCAGACTACAATATTGAAACCGGCAAAACTACTGTTCAATTTTCTGCGGCCGGCATGGTGCCACTCTATTTTCAGATTGCCACAGCAGATCAGGCTCGACAAGCTGTAAATTTCATGAAGGAAAATTTACTTTATCCAGGCGGGATTGTAAGTTCTACTCACAACACCGGACAACAATGGGATTTTCCTAATGGCTGGGCGCCGCAGCAATGGATGGCAATACAAGGACTTCGTAACTACCAATACCATAAACTTGCAGATGACGTGTCCTCACGTTGGTTGACCATAACTGAAAAAGTATTTAATAATACTGGAAAAATGATGGAAAAATACAATGTGGTCGATCTGACACTTTCAGCAGGGGGGGGTGAGTATCCAACACAAGATGGCTTTGGCTGGACCAATGGTGTTACACTGGCCCTTTGGTGGTCCCTGGAAAACCCGTCTAATTCTGACACACAATGACCAACCTCTACTAACCAGGCTTACTTTCACTTTCAATACTAAATACTACACCTTACTGAATAATCCAGAATCTGCAACGGATCATTTAAGTATATTGATGTACTGAAGGCAGCTATCTTGTTTTCATGATAAATATAGCTGTAATCCATTCACAACCCCTCTACCGTAAAGGCCTTTGCTTGTTGCTGCAACACGGAATAAGCGGGCTTGAAATGATTGCCTCAACAGGTAGTTTAAGAGACCTGCTGGAGCAATTCCGAGAAGCACCAATAGACGTGATTGTTTGGGACATTCCAGGTCATCATGCACTTACTCCAGGTGCAAGGATCTTAAGGGAATGTTATCCCCTAGCCAAATTACTGGTGTTGGTTTCCAGTAGCAATACTGTTTATGCGGGACTTTTGGAAACATTAGGTGCCAATGTTGTACTTCCTGCAACCTGCAAGGAGGCAGAGTTGATTGAGGCAATCATAAAGATCCACCAGAGTTATGCGCCACCTCCGTTATCAAACCATGTACAAGAGCCATTGGCTAAGGGGCATCAAACCTCCATTCATAAAGTCCAAAAACAACCGAAGCAATTATGAATTTTTATGATAAGACAAATTTAATTCTCCGCCTGGATCAAATGATCAGATTGCGTTTCAGAGGCAATGCCGATTCATTGTCAAGAAGGCTGGGTGTTTCACGAAGCACTTTTTTCAGGCTACTTGACGATATGAGAAGTCTAAATGCTCCTATTGAATATGACGAAACCGGTCAGTTTTATTACTATGAAAAAGTAGGGCGATTTCAGTTCGGATTCTTTCGAAAAGCCCACAACACCGGCAGTAGGATGGGTTTCAGGGTTTAATCGCAATCCATTGACTATTAACCATAAACTAAACACATCTAAATATCTTTCGCAGAGTCAACGCAAACTTTCAAACTTTGCTCCACGGTCTGAATGAAACCAGATCTTCAATATTAAATTATCAAATATGACTTGCCTACATATTTTGAAGGCATGTCTATAAACTGTAATTTAATAATAGCAATTTCCTTTATGCAATGGATGACTTCTGGACCAAGGTTAAAAAGTTTCTGAAAAAATCTCTAATGTGGTTTGGCACCATCTTAATCATGGGAGCCATCCTGTATATAAGTTTTATAAGGTTTTCATCTTACAGCAACGGGTACCGGGCAGGAGATATCATCAAATTCAGCCGCAAAGGTTATGTATTTAAAACTTTTGAAGGTGAAATGAACCTCGGTGGATTTACCGATAATGACCAGAGTGAAGTGACACCCACAATATGGGCTTTTTCAGTGTATAGTGGCAAGCATGAAATCAAACAACAGTTAATAACAGCTATGGAAAATGGGGACAGAGTGAGGCTGTTTTACAAAGAAAGATATGCCCGACTTTTCTGGAATGGAGATACTAAATATTTTATTTATAAGGTAGAGGCTGTCGAATAAACACTCCGGTAAATCCAGAATATGTGGACTAAGATTGGTAATTTTAATTATGAATAAAATCATAATTCCATAGGAATGAAGCTGCTGTTTCTGCTAATACCTATAATCACTTTTATACAAAATCCCACTAGTTCATCCTTGTTGCCTTCGGGTGAAAACAATCAGAAGAAAGTTGACCAATTAAATAAACTCTTCAAAATCTCTTTGAATCAAGATCCTTTTCAGGCTTTGGAATACGCAAAAGCAGCATTCCAGATAGCGGATTCGCTGGATTATGATCGCGGCATTGCCTATTCATTAAATAACTTGGGGGTTATTCAAAATCGAATTGGTAATCTTGACAAAGCATTGGATTATTTTTTTCAATCCAGACGATTACACCAGGCCATTGCAAATCAGGATGGATTAGCAGCCGCACTCAATAATATTGGAACCGTCTATTCTTCCAAAAAAAACTACAGCAAAGCGTTGGAATATTTTCTAAGTGCCTACCGTATAATTGAGCAACTCCGGGATACCATCCGGATAATCGGATCCTTGAATAATATTGGCAACGTACATCTGGCTCGAAATGAAGATAAAGTGGCATTGGATTATTATAAAGTGTCTTTAGAATTATATAATGGCTTGGAAAACCGTTACCAGGTTTTTGATCCCCATGCAAACGTAGGGAACATTTTTTTCAGAGGTAAACAATATGACAGCGCTCTCTTTTATTATCGCCGATCCCTTACAGTGGAAAAGGGTAATGAAAATTTAGCCGGCCAGGCACAAGCATTGAATCTTCTGGGTATAACATACGAGCAACTGGGGCAGCACGTAACTGCGACAAGCCTCCTGGTAGATGCATTGGAGATTGCACAATCTATCAATTCCAAACCTTTGCTCATGGACATTTACAAATCACTGAGTGATTCCTATTTTAACCAAAGAGATTGGTTTTTGGCCAAGGACTATTTGCTTTTACATGGAATGGTAAAAGACAGTATATATAACGAAGAAAGTAACCGAAGGATATCTGAGTTGGAGAAGTCATTCGAAATGGAACAGCGAGAGCAGCAAATTAAACTTTTAAAAAAAGAAAGTGAAATTCAACAGCTACAATTAAAAAACAACAGAAACAGCATACTGGCAATCGTCATGGGATCGGCAGTACTTTTATTCCTGGTTATTTTTTACTACCTGAAAAACCAAGCCAATCAAAAAACCAGGGAACTGCTTGCTAGCAAAAATAGGGAGATTACTGAAAGTATTCACTATGCCCAAAGTGTTCAGTCTGCCATTTTAGACCGCGAATCTATAAGCAAGAGTTTTCCAGAGTCCTTTATTTTATACAAACCAAAGGACATTGTCAGTGGTGATTTTTACTGGCACAGTAAATTAAATGGTAGTGATATACTGGCTTCTGTGGACTGCACGGGTCATGGTGTTGCCGGAGCATTTATGACGGTAATAGGCAATTCCCTTTTAAACCAAATTGTAATTGAGGATCACGAATCTAATCCAGCCCGGATATTGGAAAAATTGGATGTTAAACTCCGCCATACCCTAAAAGACAAGCAGGTAGATTTTAGTAACCACGGGATGGATATAGCAATATGTAGAATTGACAAAAAACTTCGTAAACTTATTTTTGCCGGTGCCCGCAGCAATATTTATAGCGTTCGGGACGGAGCCATCACAGAAATCAAAGGCGATCGTCATACTATTGGTGAGAACTTGAACGACAAATTAAAAGCCTTTAAATATCAAGAATTGAGTTACAAATCAAACGATATCTATTATCTCTCTTCTGATGGGTTTGCAGATCAGTTCGGCGAGCGTTCTAATAAAAAGTTTATGAAAAAAAAGTTCAAGGAATTTTTAGCTTCTATACATCACCACAACCTTCCTGATCAACAAAATTTATTGGAAAATGAACTTAAACAGTGGCAGGGAAAGTTGGATCAAACGGATGACATTCTGGTAATGGGAATTAAACTGAACTAGTGTCATGTCACACATGACACGACACTAACCGCCACCAGGTAAGTCGTAGTAGTTAATAAACTCCCCCAAGCCCTTTGATATAGCAGACCACGAATCTTGAACAAAATTGATCTGTATCACAGCTCCCGGACTCATCCCATTCACTTCGGTATCACACAGATAATCTGCGACATAAGTAATCGTCGGGTTGTGTCCAACGGTAAAAACCAAATTATTACCATCATCCAATTGACTCAATAAATCAACAAACCCTCTAACACTTGCTTCATACAATCCTTCAACACACTTAATATCGGCCAGATCATAATCTACCTGAGATGCTACCAACTCTGCTGTCAACTGGGCCCTTTGGGCCATACTACTGATAATCACATCAGGTTTAATCCCTTCGTCCATCAGATATTTCCCTAACAGTGATGCTATTTTCATACCCTCAGAAGTTAACTTGCGATCAATGTCCTGATCGGATTCACTATATTTTTCAGCCTGTGCATGTCTTATCAGGAATAGTTTTTTCATGACTCTTGCCGCTACTTGTTATTTTAAAATAAAATTAAGGATATTTGAGCTTTTCCAAAATAAGAATTGAAAGAAATATGGCCAAGAATTTGGTAATAGTAGAATCACCGGCAAAGGCAAAAACAATTGAGAAATACTTGGGTAAAGAATACATCGTTGCTTCCAGTTATGGACATGTACGTGACCTTCCCAAGGGAGATAATGCCATTGACAAGGAGAATGGGTTTAAACCCACCTATGAGGTAAGTAAAGACAAGGTCAGTGTTATTAAAAATCTTAAAAGTCTGGCAAAAAAGGCAGATCTGATCTACCTGGCAAGTGATGATGACCGGGAAGGCGAAGCAATATCCTGGCATTTGAAAGAAGCCTTGGAGCTGAATGACTCTAATACCAGACGAATCGTTTTCAGGGAAATCACTAAAAATGCAATACTTAATGCCATCCAAAACCCCAGAGGGATCGATCTCGATTTGGTTAACGCACAGCAGGCTCGAAGAGTGTTAGACAGACTGGTTGGTTTTGAATTAAGCCCCATTCTTTGGAAAAAAATAAAAACCGGCCTTTC
>CAZAWQ010000206.1:0-4572 GCA_964488585.1 uncultured Roseivirgaceae bacterium | reverse complement strand
GTTTGACCTCTCCAATCGTCCAATTTGACGGGCTCCCACTTTTTTGACTTGGCAGACTGGTAACAAGCGTCCATGATGGCGTTTACCACATATCCGTCGTAAAAATTTTCCATGGGCCGTGTTCCTTTTTCCATGGCATTGAACATGTCGGTAAACATGTCAGTATAACCTAATTCATGTACTTCATCTCCTACAGGGAACAACCAGCCCTTTTCACTTTCAGCCTTCTCCGCCACATAGCCCTCCATACCCGCATCGGTAAACATTTCAAAACCAGTACGCAGAAAGTGATCTGTGCGGATGTTGCCTTCTGTGCCGGCCACTTCATCTCTGAGGTCCATACCGCCACGGTAGGTCCAACTGACCTCGAACTGGCTGATGGCACCTGTTTGATACTTTATTAATCCTATTGCGTTATCCTCAGCTTCGATGGGCTTCACCTGAGTGGCTGCCCAACACATAACTTCAACAGGCCGAACATCCTTGCCGATATAATTCCGTCCAATTTCAATGCAATGACAGGCAAGGTCTACGATAGCCCCGCCTCCGGATATTTTAGAGTCCCAAAACCAATCACTATGAGGACCGGGATGGGCTTCGCGGGAGCGGGTCCACAGCACTTTGCCCAGAGCGCCAGCTTTTACGGATTGCAGGGCTTTCAAAGTCTTTGGTGTATAGGCCAAATCCTCAAGGTACCCGTGGAACACTCCGGCTTTCTCAACGGCTTCCAACATCTCTTTGGCTTCCTGTGCAGTTCGCGCCAATGGTTTGGTACATAAAATCCCTTTGCCCGCCTCTACTGCTAACATCACCGCTTCATGATGCATATGGTTTGGTAACCCAATGACTACAATATCTATATCAGGGTCCTGGATGGCGCCGGTAATATCTGTGTAGGTGTTGGGGACACCCCACTGTTTTGCAAATGTTTGTGCACGTTCATTGGTGCGGGAATATATGGCATGTACCCGATCCCTGCTGCGCTGACCGTGCAGGCACATGGTGTAAAAGGTCCCGATCAGACCAGTACCCAGCATGGCGATTTTTTGTGATTTCATATATTGTCATTTACTATCTGTATACTCTATTATTTCTAAAGGAATTACCTGTCTAATCCCCGCAATGGTAATTCTTAATTAAGAAGAGCAGCTTCTATCTCCTCTACACTAAGCCAACCGTCAAATATATCAGAATCAGATTCCTTTTGCCGCTCAATCATGCGACTGAATTCATCATCATCAAATGAGTCAGGATTAATCAAGTATCCTCGGTTAGTAGGCTGTATGCAATAAGCGTAATAATCTCGTAAAAATTTCCAGGGGAAGAGGTAAGTAGTTTTCACCTGATCTTCCAGATCGGACAGTGGATAGTCGTAGGAATAGACATCGGTATCTCCATTTCCATAATGAATAATTACAAAAGGAGCGGTACGAGAAATTTCCACAAAATCAATTGCCTGCAGATTTTCGAATACTAAAGGGAAAACATCAAAAAACAACTCACCGGTTTCTTCATTAGTCAATCTGACATACTGCTCTACAGAATAGCTTACCTGATGACGGCTAGGATCAGAAGCCAGCACATACAAGAACATTAAAGCGCATTCTAAGGGTACCTGTTCGCCTGAACCTTTTTTCCCTTTCGGGAATAATCCCATAGCCCGAAGATCCCTGGCTCGTTCAAAGGGTTTTGATTTGGTACCAAAGACTGGTTCCAACATGCCCAGGTCAATTAATTCGCGTGGTCCCATGCTTTAAGATACGAATTTGATATTTAATACACGAATAAATTATAAATTAAGAATTACGAATCGGGGTGTTGAAGGTACAAGTTTGCTGCGGCCAGGCAGGTTGAGTGGTTCATTTTAGGCTTACTTCTACATATCTCAAGTTCTACTTTCAATTATTCTATCGCTCGATTTCTACTATTGTTCATCTACTCCCACTGTTCAAATGTTCGCAATTGTTCCCGCTGTTCAAATGTTCTCTTGCTCTACTATTCAAATGTTAACAAGAATTAGGAGCCCGATGCTAATTTCTTGAGTGCTTTCTGAAATCTGGGATGATTTCGTATTGGATCCAGGTCTGCGTCATTGTCAAGCCAGGCCCGATTAATTGAACCTCCCGCCTCAGCTCTTTTTTCAAACATTTCAAGTGCCCGATCAATATGTCCCATCTTGGAGAAAACACAGGTGGCGTTGTATAGCACGCTCAATTCATTAGGCTCCAATACTAAGGACTTTTCAATCCATTCCATAGCCTCTTCTGGTTTTTCAATATCTACTAGTATGTTGGCGCCAAGATATAAAGCCCGAAAATCTTCTGGATTTAATTCAAGATAGTTCTTAACTAGGGTCACAGCATGGTTATTTTGATTTTGAGCTTCTTTATGCATGCCTATACCCCCATAGCATACTGCTACAAACATGGATGATTCATAGTCGTCTGGATGTAATTCAGACGCCCTCTTGAACAGTTTTAAAGCCTGCTGGTACTTCCCTTGGCTAATACAGGCCCTGCCATATTGATAATATACTTCATGAAGCTTAGGATTTAGCGCTATGGCTTTTTCAAATCCTTTCTCAGCTTCTTGGTAATCGAAATTTGTAATCTTTACCAGGCCGTAGGATAGATGCGCCTCTGCAAGATCGGGATCCAATCTTAATGCCTTTTGACAGGCGATTAATGCCTGATCAAGATTACTTTGTTTTTTCTGAAACCATAGATATTGGTAAGTATAGCAATCTGCAAGACCCGCATACGCTAGTGCATAGTTAGGATCTTTTCGAATGGCTTTTTGAAACATTTCAATAGCCAGCTTAAACTCGTTTTTAAGCAAGCGGTAATAATGGCGCCCTCGCATATAAAAATCATAGGCCTTTATATCTTGAGTATTGACCTTTTCTATAACCTGTTGTTCTTGCTCAGAGAGCCTTGCCTCCAACGCACTGCAAATACTCAGGGCAATTTCATCCTGAATTTCAAATATATCTTTCAACTCACGATCGTATTTTTCCGACCAAAGCATAAAACCATCCGAAACTTTTATCAGTTGCACTGAAACTCTAATACGATTACCAGCCTTTCTTACACTGCCATCAACAATATTTTGTGCACCTAATGCTCGGCCGATTTCTCGGATGTCCTGATTTATGCCCTTTAAGGCAAAACATGAGGTTCTGGAAACTATCTGTAAATCATCTACGCAGGTTAAGTTGTTCAAAATATCTTCAGTAAGACCATCACAGAAGTACTCCTGCTCACTATCATTACTCATATTGGTAAATGGCAATACCGCGATCGACTTGATGTTGGATCCCGGGTTTTTGACTGGTGATGATTTATAGCTACCCGATGAACTATTCTTCTCACCAATGTTGTAGATTGCTATAGGACGATCCACATTCTTCAGTTTCTTCTCCCCGATGAACTCCGCCTTCCATCCTGGTTTATTTTGAATCATTTGGAAAACTTGTTCTGAGATACAGATTCCCCCTGCATTAGCAAAGGGCTCAATTCGGGAGGCCACATTAACCCCGTCCCCGAATACATCGCCATTCTCAAAAAGAACATCTCCTAAGTGTATACCTATCCGAAGCACCAGTTCGGGCACTTCTTTACAGGATTTCTGTATCTCAATGGCGCACTGGACGGCATGGAAAGCGCTGTGAAAGCATAGTAGCGTGCCGTCTCCAATCTCTTTTAGTAATTCACCTGTATGCTTCTCCGCTAAAGAATTTTGAATATCCCTGTTCTTTTGCAGCAGTTGCATGGCTTTCTGCTCATCTCTGGACATTATCGCGGTATAACCGACGATGTCGGTGAACATGATTGCAGCTAATTGACGAGATTGAGACATTCAATTACGGATTACCAATTCCAAATTACGAAAAATGCGTTAAGGATGAATTCGTAATTAGATAATTCGTAATGCTAATCACACTATACCTTGCCCGTGCCTTGGGCCATGAGGCCCTGCATTTTTTCATAATTGCCATTGCAAAGTTCAAAGGCTTCTTTAACTTTGTGATCCTTTATTTGAAAGGAGAAAAGCGAAAGTAGCTCAGCTGGTAGAGCACGACCTTGCCAAGGTCGG
Organism: uncultured Roseivirgaceae bacterium; assembly: GCA_964488585.1. Lineage (GTDB taxonomy): Bacteria > Bacteroidota > Bacteroidia > Cytophagales > Cyclobacteriaceae > SZUA-3. The sequence continues at coordinate 477 of CAZAWQ010000206.1, read as the reverse complement.
GGTCGCGGGTTCGAATCCCGTCTTTCGCTCTTTTTTTATTGATAGTGGCCGGAAACGCCCGGCCTATCCAGTATTGAAATTTTCATTGAGTTTCATTGAGCAGGTAATTGATAAAATATTTCACACTCAATACTCACACTCCCGCCTTCGCCAGGCCAAAGGCTGGCTATGACGGGCGAAGCACACTCAAACTCAATATATGCCCAGGTGGTGGAATTGGTAGACACGTTGGACTTAAAATCCAATGGCCACAAACGGCCGTGCGGGTTCAAGTCCCGCCCTGGGTACTAATCGTACTGATTATCAACAAGTTACGTCAGTACTCCCGTTATAGCTCCCGTTAGAACGGCCAAGAGCAACAGGCGTTTGGTGCATCCAGGAATTGAAAATTTATGTGATTCAATGCCTCACTTACCAAATCATAAGATACTTAATATCCCAAATATTAGTGAAATTGTTGTGATATATAGAGAAAGC
>CAZAWQ010000205.1:0-24882 GCA_964488585.1 uncultured Roseivirgaceae bacterium | reverse complement strand
CCCTTATGGGGCATTCCTCAGTATTAAAAATGGCGTCAATGTAGAAAAGGGGCATCAATTATGTTACTGGGATCCCTATAATGCGGTTATTTTGTCTGAGATGAATGGTAAGATTGGCTTTGAGGCTATAGAAGAGGGGATTACTTTCCGTGAAATATCTGATGAGCAAACAGGTCACCGTGAAAAGGTGATTGTGGACACCAAGGATAAATCAAAAAATCCGGCTATTCTGGTTCAACCTTCGAAAGGCGAAGCTAAGAGCTACAATATTCCTGTGGGAGCGCACTTGGCAGTTGAGGAGGACTCAGTCATCAAATCAGGACAGATTTTGGCTAAGATCCCCAGAACCATGGGTAAATCAAGAGATATCACAGGAGGTCTGCCAAGAGTGACGGAACTATTTGAAGCCAGGAATCCTTCCAACCCTGCGGTGGTTAGTGAAATAGATGGAGTGGTTACTTATGGAGGTATAAAAAGAGGGAATCGTGAGATATTCATTGAGTCAAAGGACGGTATTAAGAAGCGATACCTGGTGCCATTGAGTAAGCACATACTGGTTCAAGACAATGACTTCGTTAAAGCTGGATATGCGTTGTCTGACGGAGCGATAACTCCTTCTGATATACTATCGATCAAAGGGCCTACCGCTGTTCAGGAATACCTTGTTAATGAGATTCAGGAAGTTTATCGTCTACAGGGTGTAAAGATCAATGATAAGCATATTGAGACTATAGTAAAACAAATGATGCAAAAAGTGGAAATTCTGGATGCTGGAGATACTGGATTTTTGCCAAAGCAAATCGTAGATAAGTTTTTCTTTAGGGAGGAGAACGATGTGATACTCGATAAAAAAGTAATATTGGAGAAAGGGGATTCCGAGAACTTGAAAGCTGGCCAGATTATTTCATCACGAACACTCCGTGATGAAAATAGTAGCTTGAAACGCAGGGACTTGAAAATAGTCGAGGTACGTGACGCGCAAGCTGCGGTTTCTAAACCAACCTTGCAAGGAATAACTCAAGCATCATTAGGAACTGAAAGTTTCATTTCTGCAGCTTCGTTCCAGGAAACTACAAAAGTACTTAGTGAAGCAAGTATTAGGGGGAAATCCGATATGCTGAGAGGCCTGAAAGAAAATGTCATTGTTGGTCACCTGATTCCGGCTGGTACCGGTAGACGCGAATACCAAAACCTCATTGTGGGTTCCCAGGAAGAATACGATGCACTAATCTCTTCCCAAAGAGAGTTTGAGGAGAAAACTGAAATTGAGACTAATCAATTATAATATTATGGCAGAGGAGCAAGAAAAGGCTAACAAGAACCAAATCAATATAGAACTATCAGAAGATGTAGCCGAAGGTATCTACGCAAACCTGGCCATGATCGCTCATTCAAATAGTGAGTTTGTAATTGATTTCATACGTTTAATGCCGGGTGTGCCCAAGGCAAAGGTGAAATCTCGGGTGGTAATCACACCCGAACACGCGAAACGTTTGTTGAAAGCATTGCGAGATAATATTGAAAAATATGAGGAAACATTTGGAGTCATCAAACAGTCAGATGATGCTCCGAAGTTTCCCATAAACTTTGGCGGCACTATTGGTGAAGCTTAACTGCCACCAGGCCACTTCAATCCTCGATTTATTTCCTTAACTATTATTTAGGATTATAGTTTGCATAGTTTATCTAATTGACTAATTTTGCATTCCGAAATTTTAAGGAAAAGCAAGAAACTAGATGCCTACTATACAACAATTAGTTAGAAAGGGAAGAAAAAAACTTACCTCTAAATCAAAATCACCTGCATTGGACTCCTGTCCACAGCGACGTGGGGTTTGTACCAGGGTGTACACCACTACACCAAAAAAGCCGAATTCTGCCATGCGAAAAGTGGCAAGGGTCCGATTGACTAATGGGAAAGAAGTAAATGCCTATATCCCGGGCGAAGGGCACAATTTACAAGAACACTCAATAGTGTTAATTAGAGGCGGAAGAGTTAAGGACCTTCCAGGTGTACGCTATCACATTATCAGAGGTGCGCTGGATACTGCCGGTGTAAGTGGCAGGTTGCAACGTAGGTCGAAATATGGAGCTAAAAGGCCCAAAAAATAAGTTGAAATGAGAAAAGCTAAACCTAAAAAAAGATACGTTTTACCAGATCCTAAATTCAAGGACGAATTGGTAACTAAGTTCGTGAATTATCTAATGGTAGACGGCAAGAAATCTATAGCCTACAACATTTTTTATAATGCCATTGAATTAGTTGAGAACAGGACCAAGGAGGATGGCCTGGAAACTTGGAAGAAAGCGTTAAATAATGTTATGCCCTCGGTGGAGGTAAAAAGCCGCCGTGTGGGTGGCGCTACTTTTCAGGTGCCATTGGAAGTACGTCCGGGAAGGAAAACTTCTTTGGGAATTAAGTGGTTGATTCGTTACTCACGGGCTCGGGGTGAAAAAACCATGAAGGAAAGACTAGCAGCTGAAATAATATCTGCCAGCAAAGGAGAAGGTTCTGCTATTAAAAAGAAAGACGATACTCATCGTATGGCAGAGGCTAATAAGGCATTTTCCCATTTCAGATTTTAGTTTTTACCATAATAATGGCAAGGGATTTAAAATATTTGAGGAATATCGGGATCATGGCTCACATTGATGCCGGTAAAACAACCACTACCGAGAGGATTCTGTATTATACGGGAATCAGTCATAAGATAGGAGAGGTCCATGATGGAGCAGCCACTATGGACTGGATGGAGCAGGAACAAGAAAGAGGGATCACCATCACCAGCGCTGCCACCACAACTTTTTGGAATTATCCTACCATTCAAGGTCAGACCTTTGACAATACCCGGGAATATCATGTGAATATTATTGATACTCCCGGCCACGTTGATTTCACTGTGGAGGTAGAGCGCTCGTTAAGGGTTCTTGATGGAGCAGTTGCTTTATTCTGTGCAGTATCCGGAGTAGAGCCCCAATCAGAAACTGTGTGGCGTCAGGCCGATAAATACTTGGTACCACGGATTTGTTTTGTAAACAAAATGGACCGGTCAGGTGCAGATTTCTTTAATGTGGTTACTGAAATTAGGGAAAAACTAGGCGCTAACCCTGTACCCATTCAGATACCAATTGGAGCTGAAGAAGATTTTTACGGTGTTGTTGACCTGATCACCAATCAGGCAATTGTTTGGAATGAAGAAGACCGCGGAATGACCTATGAGATTGTGGACATCCCCGAAGATTTGAAAGACGATGTAGCTGAGTGGAGGCAGAAATTGGTGGAGAGCGTCGCGGATTACGACGATGTCCTTCTTGAGAAGTTCTTTGAGGATCCAGACTCTATTACCAAAGAGGAGATGATGGAAGCCATCAGGAAGGCGGTAATCGACATGTCTTTTTCTCCGGTACTTTGCGGGTCAGCCTTTAAGAATAAAGGCGTACAAGCGGTATTGGATGCTATTTGTGCATATTTGCCATCACCATTGGATCTCCCGCCGGTAGAAGGCATCAATCCCAAAACCGATAAATTGGTTATCAGAGAACCAGATGCAAAACAACCTTTCTCTGCGCTGGCCTTTAAAATTGCTACTGATCCTTTTGTTGGAAGGTTGTGCTTTTTCAGGGTGTATTCAGGAAAACTGAATGCCGGAAGCTACGTGTTGAATATGAGAACCAATAAGAAAGAAAGAATCTCTCGTTTGATGCAGATGCACTCTAATAAACAGAACCCTATCGACGTCGTTGAAGCAGGAGATATTTGCGCAGGGGTTGGTTTTAAAGATATAAAAACTGGGGATACTTTGGTTGATGAGAAATCACCAGTAGTATTGGAATCGATGTCGTTTCCTGATCCGGTGATCGGTTATGCCATCGAGCCGAAAGCCCAGGCGGATGTGGACAAAATGGGAGTGGCCATTTCAAAACTGGTAGAGGAAGATCCTACCTTGATAATACAGACTGACCACGAAACCGGTCAGACCATACTTAGGGGAATGGGGGAATTGCACCTTGAGATTATTATTGATCGCTTGAAGCGTGAGTTCAAGGTTGAAATCAATCAGGGAGCCCCTCAGGTGGCCTATAAAGAAAGTCTTACAAAGATGATAGAGCACCGGGAGGTCTACAAGAAGCAAACCGGTGGCCGAGGTAAATTTGCCGATATTGTGTTCAATATAGGTCCCCGGAAAGATGGTAAACAGGGCCTTGAATTTGAAAATAAAATTGTAGGCGGTGCGATACCCAGGGAGTTCATACCGAGTGTGCAAAAAGGATTTGAACAAGCTATGAAGAACGGCCCTTTGGCTGGATACCCTGTGGAGACAATGTATGTCAAGCTGTTTCACGGCTCATTCCATGATGTGGATTCCGATAGCTTGTCTTTTGAGTTGGCTGCCAGAATTGGATTTAGAGAGGCGGCTAGGAGAGCAGCACCCCAGATACTGGAACCTATTATGTCTGTAGAGGTGGTATCACCCGATGAGTATACCGGACCGGTTACCGGAGATTTAAACAAGCGTCGTGGAATTATGAAGGGTATGGATACTAAGGGGGGCGCTCAAATTATAAAAGCAAATGTACCGTTATCAGAATTGTTTGGCTATGTTACAGATCTAAGAACAATATCGTCAGGCCGTGCTTCAGCAACTTTGACCTTTTCGCATTATGATCCAGTGCCTGCCAGTCTTGCTGAAGGAATTATTGAAAAAGTAAAAGGGGCGGCTGTTAATTAAAATTATTATGAATCAGAAAATTAGAATTAAACTTAAGTCCTACGACCATAACCTGGTGGACAAATCATCCGAAAAAATTGTTCGGGCAGTGAAATCCACCGGTGCGGTAGTAAGCGGGCCAATACCATTGCCCACAGTGAAAGAAAAATTTACCGTACTGAGATCTCCTCACGTGAATAAGAAGTCCCGTGAACAATATCAGTTGTGCACTTATAAAAGATTGGTTGACATCTATTCCAACAGTACCAAAACAGTTGACGCGTTAATGAAACTGGAACTGCCAAGCGGAGTAGACGTAGAGATAAAAGTTTAGTATAAAATTAATTATTTACTATCTTTGCAATTCTTTGCCGGAATGTGGGCTGTAAAGATAGTCGTAAAGAGAAAAAAATGTCTGGGATAATTGGTAAAAAAATTGGAATGACCAGCGTCTTTGATGACCAGGGACGTAACATTCCTTGTACTTTGATTGAGGCTGGGCCCTGCGTAGTTACACAGATCAAAACGGAAGAAACGGATGGGTACAATTCGGTGCAGCTCGGATGGGGTGATAAGAAAGATAAGCACACCTCAAAGGCATTAAAAGGACATTTTAATAAGTCGAAAACGACCCCCAAACGAAAACTTATAGAATTTCGTGATTTTGAGGAGCTTTTCGACGGGGATATATCATTAGGACAGACCATTAAGATCGAGAATATTTTCGAAGAAGGCGATTTTATAGATGCTGTTGGAACTTCCAAGGGTAAAGGATTTCAAGGTGTAGTGCGAAGACATAACTTTGCTGGTGTAGGGGATGCTACCCACGGACAGCACAACCGGGCTCGAGCTCCAGGTTCAATTGGTGCCGCTTCTTATCCAGCAAGAGTATTTAAAGGAATGAAGATGGCCGGGCAAATGGGAGGGGAGCGCGTGAAAGTGCTTAACCTCAAGGTGGTGAAGATCATGGAGGAGCATAATTTGATTTTAGTAAGTGGGGCGGTACCCGGAGCCAAGAACTCAGTAGTTATATTGGAGAAGTAAGCATGAAAGTTACAGTATATCAAAATAGTGGTAAAAAGACCAGAAAAAAGGTCGAGCTGATTGATGAGATCTTTGCCATTGAGCCAAATGATCATGCTATTTACCTGGATGTAAAGCAATATCTGGCGAATCAAAGACATGGAACTCACAAATCGAAGGAACGTGCGGATATTTCTGGTTCAACCCGGAAGATCAAAAGGCAAAAGGGTACTGGTACCGCCAGAGCCGGCAGCATTAAATCACCTTTGTTTAGAGGCGGAGGACGCGCTTTCGGCCCCCGGCCCAGAGATTATGGCTTCAAACTTAACAAGAAGCTCAAGGTGTTGGCTAGAAAATCCGCATTAAGTTATAAGTCAAAAGAAGATGGGATTATGGTTTTGGAGGATTTTATTTTTGAAACTCCTAAAACCAAGGTGTATCTGGAAATGTTGACATCGCTTGAGCTTGAGAATAAGAAAACACTTCTGGTTTTACCAAAGTCCGACAGAAATATTTTATTGTCCAGTCGAAATCTACCCAAAGCAAAGGTCACTACTGTAGACTCTTTACACACTTATGATCTATTGCATGCCGACCGTTTATTGATTAGTGAGAGTTCTTTGGAACAAATTGAGAATTTACTAAAATAAGTGATGATAATATTAGTCAAGCCACTGGTAACAGAGAAAATTTCAGCCCTTAATGAGGAGGGACGATATGGGTTTGTTGTAGCCAACAAAGCCAATAAAATCCAAATCAAACAGGCCGTAGAAGCCATGTACGGAGTGACCGTCGAGGATGTCAATACTATGAGATATCAGGGAAAAACAAAATCCCGTAATACCAAATCAGGAATGATATCCGGACGAACGGCATCTTATAAAAAGGCGATAGTCAAGGTGGCTGAAGGTGAGGTGATTGATTTTTACAGTGGTATATAATTCATTTTGTAAAACGAGATGGCAGTTAAAAAATTAAGACCAGTAACACCAGGGCAACGATACAGAATGGCCCCCAGTTTTGATGAGTTGACAACCGGTAAACCCGAGAAGTCACTACTCAAAGGAGTGAAAAAATCAGGTGGAAGAAATAATGACGGCCGAATGACCATGCGCTATCTTGGTGGTGGTCATAAGAAACGAATGAGAGATATTGATTTCAAGAGAAGGAAGTTCGGCATACCGGCTACTGTGAAATCTATAGAGTACGACCCCATGCGATCTGCCAGGATCGCATTATTATATTACGCAGATGGCGCCAAATCGTATATTATAGCAGCTGAAGGACTAAAGGTAGGACAAACTGTTATCTCCGGGGAGAAGGTGGCACCTGAGGTAGGAAATGCCTTGCCATTGACCAGTATTCCATTGGGTACCATTGTTCATAATATCGAATTAAAACCAGGTAAGGGAGCGGCTATGGCGCGAAGTGCTGGTGCTTATGCCCAGCTTCTTGCCAGGGATGGGAAATATGCTACTATCAAGCTTCCTTCAGGTGAAATGAGAATGGTGTTAACCACTTGTCTGGCAACAGTGGGTAGCGTTTCCAATGCAGAACATATGAATGTAAGTTTGGGTAAAGCCGGGCGAAATAGATGGCTGGGCCGCAGACCTCGGGTTAGGGGTGTAGCCATGAACCCCGTAGATCATCCAATGGGTGGAGGAGAAGGTAAAGCTTCTGGAGGTCATCCAAGGTCTCGAAATGGTATATATGCGAAAGGATTTAAGACCCGATCCAAGAAGAAATACAGCAATAAATTAATTATAAGCAGATAGTTATAGGCAGCAATGGGAAGATCATTAAAAAAAGGGCCATATATCGACTTCAGATTAGAGAAGAAGGTGGATGTCATGAATGAGTCTGGAAAGAAATCCGTTATCAAGACCTGGTCAAGAAGGTCAATGATATCACCAGATTTTGTTGGACACACATTCGCAGTCCACAACGGTAATAAGTTTATACCGGTATATGTAACGGAGAATATGGTAGGACACAAGCTTGGAGAATTTGCTCCTACCAGAAATTTCAGGGGCCATGTTGCCAGAAAAGACAGAGGTAAAAGATAGTAGAAATTATGGAAGCAGTCGCTCGATTAAATAGTGTGCCTACCTCGCCTCGAAAAATGCGGTTGGTAGCAGATATGATCCGGGGGGAATCCGTGAATAGGGCCTTGAATATATTAAAGTTCGAATCAAAAGTAGGGGCCGCCAGAATTGAAAAATTATTGCTTTCAGCAGTGGCCAATTGGCAGTCCAAGAACGAGGATGTTAAGTTGGAGGAAGCGGATCTATACGTTAAAGAGATATTGGTGGACAGTGCTCGTATGTTAACAAGACTACGTCCTGCACCGCAGGGGCGGGCACATCGCATACGCAAGCGTTCTAACCACGTCACCTTGGTAGTGGATAATCTGCGGGAAACGATAATCGAGGAAGCTGTGGAGGAAAAAAAAGATACAAAAAAGGGCTCTAAATAAATTATAGATGGGACAAAAAGTAAATCCTATTGGTTTTAGATTAGGCATCGTGAAAGGTTGGGACTCCAACTGGTACGGTGGAAAGGATTTTTCTGAAAAGATCGTTGAGGATCATAAAATCCGAAAATATATACATGCCAGAATTCCAAAAGGAGGGATTTCGAAAATTATTATCGAAAGAACCATTAAAAGGATCACTCTGACCGTTCATACGGCGCGTCCCGGGGTAGTGATTGGCAAAGGAGGGACCGAGGTAGATAAAATTAAAGAAGAGTTGAAAAAAATCACCGGGAAAGATGTCCAGATAAATATTTTTGAAATTAAAAGGCCTGAACTGGATGCATGTTTGGTTGGAGAGTCAATTGCTCAACAATTGCAAGCTCGAATTTCTTACAGAAGGGCCATGAAGCAAGCAATTGCCAGTGCTATGAGGGTTGGGGCGCAAGGAATTAAGATAAAAGTATCTGGACGATTGGGTGGAGCTGAAATGGCAAGGTCAGAGCAGTATAAAGATGGTCGAATTCCCTTGCACACACTACGGGCAGATATCGACTATATGGTTTCGGAAGCCAATACTGTATATGGAAAGATCGGTATAAAGGTATGGATATTTAAGGGAGAGATATTTGGTAAAAGAGACCTTTCACCTAATATTGGAAACACCGGAGGTAGCGATATGGCCAACAGGCGCAAGCGAGACGGAGCAAAAAGAAAAAGAAGATAGAATTTAGTCCCGACCAAGGCGGGAAAAGGAAAATATCATGTTACAACCGAAGAGAACTAAGTACCGCAAGAAGCAAAAAGGGAGAGTAAAAGGAATTGCCCAAAGAGGGCATACTATGGCTTTCGGAAACTTTGGGTTAAAGGCGTTGGAACCAGGATGGATAACCAGTAGACAATTGGAAGCAGCCCGTATTGCAGTAACCAGGGCCATGAAAAGAGAAGGTCAGGTTTGGATTCGAATATTCCCGGACAAACCAATTACCAAAAAACCCGCAGAAGTACGTATGGGCAAGGGGAAAGGAGCCCCTGAATACTGGGTGGCCGTGGTGAAACCGGGAACAATCATGTTTGAATCGAGTGGAGTAAACAAAGAGTTGGCAGTAGAATCCATGAGGTTAGCTGCTCAAAAACTGCCGATACAAACAAAATTTGTGATAAGAAGGGATTATCTAGCACGATAAAATCATGAAGAATTCAGAGATTAAGTCACTCTCAATAAACGAACTTCAAGAACGTATCATTTCTGAAAAGGAAAATTTGCAGAAATTGAAGTTTGGGCATGCTATCTCTCCAATAGAGAATCCGATGAAGATCCAAGAGGCAAAACGCTTAATTGCCAGGATGAATACAGAATTGACAGTCAAACAAAATAGTAATGGATAGCGTCATAGAAAGAAATTTAAGAAAAGAGCGTATCGGTATCGTGATCAGTAATAAGATGGACAAGTCCATCACTATACAAGTGAACCGAAAAGTGAAACACCCGGTTTACGGGAAATTCCAGCGGAAATCAACAAAATTCATGGCTCATGATGAAAAAAATGAGTGTGGCATAGGTGATACAGTTAGGATCATGGAAACTAGGCCGTTGAGCAAACTTAAAAGATGGCGTTTAATAGAAATATTGGAAAAGGCTAAATAAGAAGATGATTCAACAAGAAAGTAGACTGAATGTCGCAGACAACAGCGGAGCCAAAGAGGTTTTAGTTATAAGAGTATTGGGCGGAACCCGCCGACGATATGCCAGTATTGGTGATAAAGTTGTTGTCACAGTTAAGGATGCCTTATCGTCCAGTAGCTTGAAAAAAGGCACAATTTCAACAGCAGTGGTAGTAAGAACAAAGAAGGAAGTTCGTCGCAAAGACGGATCTTATATCCGGTTCGAAGACAATGCTGCAGTGTTGTTAAGTGCCAACGATGAGCCAAGAGGCACCAGAATTTTCGGCCCGGTGGGTCGTGAGTTGCGTGAGAAACGATTTATGAAGATTGTATCATTAGCTCCTGAAGTAGTTTAGAATAATGAAAAAGGTAAAAAAATTACATATTAAAAACGGGGACACAGTTAAAGTGATTTCCGGAAATGCTCGTGGTAAAACCGGGAAAATTCTGGTGGTAGAACGAGCAAAATACAGGGCAATTGTAGAAGGATTGAACATGGTCACAAAACATGTGAAACCATCAGCTTCTAACCCGCAGGGAGGTATTGAAAAAACCGAAGCTTCTATACACCTGAGTAATCTAATGTTGGTGGATCCTGCTACTGGCGAGGCTACTAGAATTGGTAGAAAAAGGGATGAGAAAGGGAAATTGCAAAGATATTCTAAGAAAACCGGAGAAATTATAAACCATGGCTAGCCCTAGACTAAAGGAAAAATACATTAGCGAGATAGTTCCGGAGCTTAAGGAAAAGTTCCAATACAAATCGGTGATGCAAGTCCCTAAGCTGACAAAAATATGCGTCAATAAGGGAGTTGGAGATGCTGTAAGTGATAAAAAACTGGTTGACCAGGGTGTAGAAGAATTATCGACAATAACCGGTCAACGAGCGGTGCCTACCAAAGCAAAGAAATCTATTTCAAATTTCAAACTTCGGGACGGTATGCCTATCGGAGCACGGGTTACCTTAAGAGGCGACCATATGTATGAGTTTTTGGACAGGCTTATGACTGTTGCCCTTCCAAGAGTGAGGGATTTTAGAGGCATCAATGACAAAAGTTTTGACGGCCGAGGAAACTATACTTTGGGTGTTCAGGAACAGATAATATTTCCAGAAATCAGTATTGACAAAATAAACCAAATATCCGGTATGGATATAACATTTGTTACTACTGCAAATTCCGATGAGGAAAGCTTTGCGTTGTTAAAGGCTTTTGGAATGCCTTTCAAGAATCGAAATAAAAACTAAAATGGCAAGAGAATCAGTAAAAGCACGGGAAAGGAAAAGAGAGCGCATGGTTGCTAAATATGCAGAAAAGAGAGCGAAGTTGAAGGCCGCTGGCGATTACCTGGGGCTGGATAAATTACCTAGAAATGCTTCGCCTGTAAGGCTGCACAACCGCTGTAAACTGACTGGTAGACCTAAGGGTTATATGAGGAAATTTGGCATCTGCAGAGTGACGTTTCGGGAGCTGGCTTCAAAGGGTATGATCCCAGGAATTACTAAAGCAAGCTGGTAAATATTTGGTCACATTATTTATTAAAAATTAACTAACTTTGCAGGCTGGTTTGGTAAGCCGTTTTAGAAAATTAAAAATATGACAGATCCAATTGCTGACTATTTAACCCGGTTGAGAAACGCTATTAGAGCGAACCATCGGATTGTAGAAGTTCCTTCCTCTAATATAAAGAAGGAGATCACCAAGGTATTGCATGACAAAGGGTATATCAGGAACTATAAATTTGAAGATGAGTCAGGCCCGCAGGGTACTATAAAGGTAGCCTTAAAGTACAATCCCGAAACTAAGACTCCATCTATCCAACAATTAGAAAGAATAAGTAAACCAGGTTTAAGAAAATATGCCAATGCAGATAACTTACCCAGAGTGCTAAATGGTCTGGGTATTGCGATTTTATCCACCTCTAAGGGAATTATGTCGGATAAAGAAGCTCGGACTATGCATATTGGAGGTGAAGTATTGTGTTACGTGTATTAAGATTGAGTAAGAGATGTCAAGGATAGGAGATAAGCCAATAGTTGTCCCGGAGAATGTAACCATAGATATATCCAATGACAACCTGGTAACGGTGAAAGGCCCCAAAGGTGAACTTCAACAACAGGTTGACCCGGATATTGAGGTCAATTTGGAAGATGGTAAAATCAATTTTAAGAGGCCTACCGAGCAAAAGCGTCATAAGTCAATCCATGGCTTATTCCGGTCGTTGGTAAATAACATGGTGATTGGAGTTCATGATGGATATAAAAAGGAATTGGAATTTGTGGGTGTGGGATACAAGGCAACGGTTCAAGGTAACTTGTTGGAGATGAGTCTTGGATACTCACATAGCATCTTTTTTTCAGTCCCTGAAGAGATTTCTATTACAGCCGAGACTAAAAAGGGTAAAAATCCAATTGTAACATTGGAGGGAATTGACAAACAGCTGGTTGGTCAGGTAGCTGCCAAGATAAAGTCCCTAAGGAAGGTTGAGCCTTACAAAGGAAAAGGCGTACGTTTCGTAGGGGAACATGTCAGGCGTAAAGCTGGTAAAACTGCTGCAAAATAAAGGGTATGGCAACTAAGAAAGTAAAAAGAAGACTGCGAATCAGGCAGGGAATTCGAAGACGGCTTACTGGGACTTCTGAAAAGCCTCGTTTGTCTGTATTCAAAAGCAACAAAGCTATATATGCACAGATTATTAATGATGAAAAAGGCCATACTATTGTTGCTGCTTCATCAAAGGAACTTGGAAACTCGGGTGTTAATATAGAGACAGCCAAAGAGGTAGGAAAGATGTTAGCGGAAAAAGCTGGCGCTAATGGGGTAGAAAATGTAGTGTTTGATAGAGGGGGTTATGTATTTCACGGTAGGGTAAAGGCTTTGGCTGACGGTGCCAGAGAAGGTGGATTAAAATTTTAGGAATATTATGTCTCAAAGAAACATTAAATCAGTAAAGGCCAGCGAAATTGATCTGAAGGAAAAGGTAGTGGCCATCAAGAGAGTGGCCAAAGTTGTTAAAGGAGGTCGAAGGTTCAGTTTTTCTGCGATTGTAGTAGTTGGTGATGGCAATGGTGTGGTAGGTTATGGATTAGGAAAGGCTAATGAGGTAACGGACGCCATAACTAAAGGCATTGATGATGCCAAGAAAAACCTGGTCAAAGTACCTGTTTATAAAAATACGGTTCCTCATCAAGTCATTGGTAAATATGGTGGAGGCTTGGTTCTTTTGAAACCAGCATCACCTGGTACTGGCGTAATTGCGGGAGGAGCAATGAGAGCGGTTTTAGAAAGTGCTGGTATTAAGGATGTTTTGGCAAAATCCAAGGGTTCTTCAAATCCTCACAATGTGGTTAAAGCTACCTTTAAAGCCTTGGGACAAATGCGGGATGCATATGCAATAGCGCAGCAACGAGGAGTATCATTGTCAAAAGTGTTTCATGGTTAATAAGATGGGAAAAGTAGAAGTAACACAAGTCCGCAGCACCATTAACAGACCTAAACGACAAAAACTTACCATTAAAGCATTGGGTCTTGGGAAGCTACATAGAACTGTAGAACATGAAGCTACACCACAGATATTGGGAATGATCAATAAGGTAAGGCATTTAGTCACCGTAACGGAACTTTGAGATGAAATTGCATACGTTAAAGGCCAAAGACGGGTCAACAAAGAATAGGAAACGACTAGGACGAGGGCAAGGATCGGGTAGAGGAGGAACCGCTACACGCGGTCATAAAGGAGCTCAATCCAGGTCTGGTTATTCTCGAAAATTCGGCTTTGAGGGAGGACAGATGCCCTTACAAAGACGTATTCCAAAATTCGGATTTAAAAACCCCAATCGTATTGAATATAAGGCCATCAACCTGGATACCATTCAAGGGTTAGCCGATGCATCAAAAGAGCAGGCCATTACCGTTGAACTTTTAGTTGCTAATGGTTTAGTTGGTAAAAACGATTTAGTAAAAGTATTGGGTAGAGGAGATTTAACCGCCAAGGTTGACGTATCTGCCCATAAGTTTTCAGCTACTGCATCGGAGTCGATAGAAAAGGCTGGTGGTAAAGTGGTGATAGTAAAATAATGAAGAGATTTTTTCAAACCATAAAAAATATATTCTCGATCGAAGATCTACGGGTCAGGATCCTAAATACAGTAGGCTTCCTGCTTATTTTTCGGTTGGGATCTTATGTGGTTTTACCGGGAGTTGATCCAGATAAACTTACCAGCCCTGGTGGGATCTTTGATTTTCTAGACATTTTCCTTGGAGGGGCTTTTAACCGGGCATCTATTTTTGCTTTGGGAATCATGCCCTACATTTCTGCTTCTATTGTAATTCAGTTGCTGACCGTTGCGGTACCATACTTCCAAAAGATGCAGAAGGAGGGAGATTCTGGTCGCAAAAAAATGACTCAGATTACCCGGGTTCTGACCATAGCCATTACAGCTGCTCAATCCATAAGTTATATCGCGGTTACTATACCTGCAGAGGCTATTTTGGTAGAAAATAGATTTTTCTTTTCCATATCCTCCGTCATTATTATCACCACTGGAACTATGTTTTGTATGTGGCTTGGCGAGAGAATTACTGATAAGGGAATAGGTAATGGTATTTCCATGCTGATCATGATCGGTATTATTGCTGGATTTCCAACAGCTTTAATACAAGAAGCTGCTGCTAAGGGTATGCAAGGTGCTTTGCTATTTATTATGGAAATTATGGCATTGTTCTTTGTGGTGATGGCTGTAGTAATGCTTACTCAGGCGGTACGACGCATTCCCGTTCAGTACGCCAAACAAGTGGTGGGTAATAAAGTATATGGTGGGCAACGTCAATACATACCGTTGAAAGTTAACTCGAGCGGGGTAATGCCTATAATCTTTGCACAGGCCCTGATGTTTATTCCTGGGATGGTTGCTGGATTCTGGAGGGATAGCAGTGAAATTGCCAATACCATTGGCAATACATTCAACGATTTCACGTCGTGGCAATATAATGCGGTCTTTGGTTTGCTGGTAGTAGTGTTCACCTTCTTTTATACTGCTATTACTGTAAACCCTAATGATATAGCGGATAATCTGAAGAGAAATGGGGGATTTATTCCGGGCATCAAACCTGGTAAACAAACCTCAGAGTTTATAGACACCGTCCTTACCAGGATAACCTTTCCAGGCTCGATTTTCTTGGCGACCGTGGCAATATTACCTGCCATCGCCAGCATGGCGGGAGTCACCCGTGGATTCTCATACTTCTATGGGGGTACTTCGTTGTTGATTATGGTAGGTGTGATTCTTGACACACTGCAGCAAATAGAAAGTTATTTGTTGATGAGGCATTATGAAGGGCTCATGAAATCAGGAAGAATAAAGGGACGGTCTCAAAACGTCGCGGTTGTATAATATGATCCATTATAAAACCAGTGATGAGATCGAACTAATCAGGCAAAGCGGGGAAATTCTCAGCCGGGCACATGCAGAGGTAGCGAAGTTGATAGCCCCGGGAGTATCTACCACAAAGTTAGATCAGGTGGCAGAGGAGTACATACGGGATCATGAAGGGGAACCTTCATTTAAGGGATATAATGGATTTCCAGGATCCTTGTGTATATCGATCAATGAGCAGGTGGTTCATGGGATACCAGGAAACCACCAATTACAGAGTGGTGATATTGTTTCGATTGATTGTGGGGTATTGTATAAAGGATATCATAGTGATGCCGCTTATACTTATCCTGTGGGAGAGGTGACAGAGGAGGTGCGAAATTTATTAAAAGTGACCAAGGAGTCACTTTATTTGGGTATTGAAAATGCCAAAAAGGGAAACAGAATTGGCGATATTGGATTTGCAATTCAAAAATATGTGGAAGATTATGGGTTCAGTGTGGTTCGGGAATTAGTTGGCCATGGGATTGGGAAGACTTTACACGAAAGCCCGGAAGTTCCTAATTATGGCAAGAGAGGTAGGGGAACTAAACTGAAAACGGGATTGATCCTTGCTATTGAGCCGATGGTTAACATGGGAACGCGAAATGTGGTTCAGGAGTCAGATGGGTGGACAATCCGGACTAAAGATCATCAGCCGTCAGCACATTTTGAGCACACCGTGGCGGTGATGAATGGAACTCCTCAAATATTGACTACTCATACGTATATAGAGGAAATATTTCAGATATAATGGCTAAACAGGAATCAATAGAACAAGACGGTACCATAATTGAAGCGCTTTCAAACGCGATGTTCCGGGTTGAACTGGAAAATGGTCACCAGGTAATTGCCCATATTTCCGGAAAGATGAGGATGAATTACATCAAAATACTGCCTGGCGACAAAGTAAAATTGGAGATGTCTCCGTATGATCTAACTAAGGGAAGAATAGTGTACAGATATAAATAATTAGGGCAATGAAAGTAAAAGCATCTGTAAAGAAACGTAGCGCCGACTGCAAGGTAATTCGCAGGAAAGGTAAAGTTTACGTAATAAACAAAAAGAATCCTCGCTTCAAGCAACGGCAGGGATAAGAAGTTACTAAACTAAAAGAAAATGGCTAGATTTTCAGGAGTCGATATTCCAGATCAGAAAAGGGGCGAAATAGGCCTGACATATATTTATGGCATAGGGCGCCGTTCAGCTCAGAACGTTTTGACAAAGGCTGGGATTGATTGGGACAAGAAGGTTAGTGAATGGACAGACGAAGAGTCCAATAAGATCCGGGCAGTCATTAGCGAAGAGTTCAAGGTTGAGGGTGTACTCAAATCTGAGACACAATTAAGTGTCAAACGGCTACTGGATATTGGATGTTATCGAGGCCTTAGACATCGAAAAGGTTTACCTGTGAGAGGTCAAAGGACCAAGAACAATGCAAGAACCCGGAAGGGCAAAAGAAAAACAGTTGCTAATAAGAAGCAGGCTATTAAATAGCTTTACTGATATACAATTATGGCGCAGAAAAGAAAAGATAAAGCGAAAAAGAGAGTAGTAGTAGTGGAGCCTGTAGGACAGGCACATATTCGTGCTTCTTTCAACAATATCATTATTTCATTGACTAATACTTCCGGACAGGTAATTTCGTGGGCATCAGCAGGAAAAATGGGATTTAAGGGTTCAAAAAAGAACACTCCTTATGCAGCACAAATGGCGGCGGAGGATTGTGCTAAGAAAGCACATGATCTGGGGTTGAGAAAAGTTGAAGTATTTGTCAAAGGACCGGGATCAGGAAGGGAATCAGCTATCAGAACCATTCAAAATACAGGTATTGAGGTAACAGCGATCAAGGATGTGACACCCCTGCCTCATAATGGCTGTCGTCCCGCAAAAAGAAGAAGAGTTTAATTTTAAAATACATAGGTAGATGGCTAGATATACAGGACCACGCGCCAAGATTGCCAGAAGATTTTCCGATTCAATTTTTGGAATTAGTAAATCAGTAACAAAAAAAGCATATCCTCCGGGACAACATGGCAGGGGAAGAAGGCGTAAACAATCCGAATATGGCGTTCAGTTGATGGAAAAGCAAAAAGCCAAGTATACATATGGCGTTTTGGAGCGACAATTCGCTAACCTATTTCACAAAGCTTCCAGAAAGGAAGGAATAACTGGAACAGTTCTTTTACAACTTTTAGAGTCCAGGCTGGATAATGCTGTATTTCGATTGGGTATTGCTCCAACCAGAAGGGCTGCCCGTCAGTTGGTATCGCACAAGCATATAACTGTAAATGGCAAAATTGTAAATATCCCCTCATTTTCACTGAAACCTGGGGATAAAGTCGGTGTTAGGGAGAAGTCCAAGTCTTTGGAAGCTATAGTAGATAGTTTGGTGGGACGTCCAGGAAAAAAATTCTCTTGGATGGAGTGGAATTCCGATTTGATGGAAGGTACGTTTATGAATGTACCTCCTAGGGAGGAGATACCAGAGAATATTCAGGAACAATTGATCGTTGAGTTGTACTCCAAATAGTGCACAGAAAACTTATAAAAAAGATATTTATCGTTATTTAAATCACCAAGTAATATGTCAATATTAACATTTCAAATGCCTGAAAAAGTGGCAATGGATAAAGCCGATGATTTCAAAGGTCTATTCATCTTTAAACCCCTGGAAAAAGGTTATGGAGTCACAATTGGTAATGCGTTACGACGCATCCTGTTATCGTCTTTGGAGGGATATGCCATTACCGGAATTAAGATACCTGGTGTATTACACGAATTTTCAACTATAGAAGGTGTTGTTGAGGACGTCTCTGAGATTATTCTGAACCTTAAAATGGTACGCTTCAAAAAGATCGCCGATGTAATTGATAACAAGATTAACCTTGCCATTAAAAACCAGAAAGAATTGAAAGCTGGTGACATTGCGAATTTCACCAATTCATTTGAGGTTCTTAACCCTGAACTTTTGATCTGCCAGTTGAATGAGTCGGTAGATCTTGAATTTGAAATTACTATTGAGAAAGGTAGAGGCTATTTGCCAGCCGAAGAGAACAAACCCAGTGAACAAGTATTTGGTTTCATTCCTATAGACGCGGTATTTACTCCCATTGTAAACGTAAAATACAATGTTGAAAATACCCGGGTTGAACAGAAAACAGACTACGAAATGTTAATTCTTAACATTGAGACTGATGGATCTATTCATCCGGAAAATGCCTTAAAGGGTGCCGCCAATATACTTATTCAACATTTTATGCTCTTCTCTGATCAAACTATGTTCCTGGAAGCTGTGGATCAGGGAGAACCGGAAACAGTAGATGAAGAAATGCTCCACATGAGGAAGCTTCTTAAGACTCCTTTGAATGACCTTGACCTGTCTGTAAGGGCATATAACTGCCTGAAAGCAGCGGACGTTCGAACACTTGGAGACCTGGTTAGGTTGGAGATATCCGATATGATGAAGTTCAGGAACTTTGGTAAAAAATCATTGGCGGAATTAGAGCAGTTAGTTGCCGATAAGACCCTGACCTTTGGTATGGACCTGTCAAAGTATAAACTAGAGGAGGAATAACCAATGAGACACGGGAAAAAGATAAATCACTTGAGTAGGACGGCTTCGCATCGCAAAGCTATGCTATCTAATATGGCCACTTCCCTGATTCAAAATAAAAGAATTGTTACCACAGTAGCCAAGGCTAAAGCGCTTAGAAAGTACGTGGAACCTATTATCACCAGGTCCAAAAGTGACACTACCCATTCAAGACGTATGGTATTCCGTTATTTACAGGATAAAGAATCTGTCAATATTTTGTTCGATGAGGTTTCGGAGAAGGTAGCAGATCGTGCCGGGGGTTACACAAGAATTTTAAAAACCGGAAACAGACTAGGTGATAATGCCAGCATGTGTGTGATCGAGTTGGTTGATTATAATGAAGCTTTACTAAAAGAATCCAAACCTAAGAAGGCCAGGACCCGTCGAAGTAGTCGGGGCAAAGGCGGTGTTGCAGCAACAACAGCAACAGCAGCAACAGTAGCGGCGGCGGCAGTAGTGGAAACGGAGGAACAAGTGCCGGAAGCTGAGGTAGTAGAGGAGCAGACTGTCACTGAAGAAGCGGAAAAGGTTGTTGAAGCAGCTACTGAAGAGGACCAAACAGAGAAGGTTACCGAATCATCTGCTGAAAAGCAGGCAGAGGAAGATCAGTTGCAAGCCAATGAGACCGAGGAGCCCCAAGCCGAAGCACCGACTGTAGAAACCGAGGAGCCCCAGGCCGAAGCACCGACTGTAGAAGAGAAGAAACCTCAGGCCGAAGCACCAACAGCAGAAAAAGAAGATCCACAAGCCGATGCATCAACTGATGAAGAGGAGTGATAGCCATTAATCAAATTATTCAGGGGATTAAGCATATGTTTGGTCCCTTTTTTTATTTTTGTGAGGATATAATCGCTGGTAACAAAAGAGACAAAATTTTTCAATGAAAACAGTTTTAAACCCTTCAGAAGCTTGCCTGGTACTTCAGGATGGCCAGGTATATAGAGGTATTGCTATAGGTAAGATCGGGACCACCGGTGGTGAGATCTGTTTTAATACAGGAATGACCGGATACCAGGAAATATATACCGATCCATCTTACTTCGGGCAGATACTGGTAAATACTACTTCACACATTGGGAATTATGGTACCGTTAGCTCTGAGCAAGAGTCGGAAAATCCAAAAATAAGTGGTTTGGTGGTGAATAGTTTTTCATTAAATTATAGTAGAAACGTAGCACATGAATCCCTCAATAAGTATCTGGAACAAAATAACGTGGTCGGGATCAGCGAAATAGATACCAGAAAACTGGTGAGACACATTCGTAACAAAGGAGCGATGAATGCTATCATCTCTTCAAGTATCTCAGACCTAAAGCAAATTAAGAAAAAACTTCAAGAGGTCCCTGATATGGACGGACTGGAGTTGGCATCAACTGTTTCAACTACAAAGGCTTATTTTGTAGGAGATCCGGGATCCAAATGGCGTATAGCTGTACTGGACCTGGGGGTTAAAAAGAGTATTTTAACCAACTTCTCAGCCCGTGACTGTTATTTACAGGTGTTTCCGGCCCATACTGCTTTTGGGGAAATAGAATCATGGCAACCACACGGGTATTTTATTAGCAATGGACCGGGTGATCCAGCGCCCATGGACTATGCGGTGCAGACTGTCCGAAATATCCTGGATAATAACAGGCCCGTATTTGGTATTTGTCTGGGGCACCAGCTCATGGCATTGGCTTGTGGTGTATCCACATACAAAATGCATCATGGGCATCGTGGATTGAATCATCCAGTAATTAATTTACAGACAGGAAGATGCGAAGTGACCTCTCAGAATCATGGGTTTGGTGTGTCCGCTGAGTCTTTGGAGCAGGCAGAAAACCTGGAGATTACCCATAAAAACTTGAATGACAATACTGTAGAGGGTATGAAGGTAAAGGGCAAACCAGCATTTTCGGTTCAATATCATCCGGAAGCCTCCCCTGGCCCACACGACAGTCGCTATTTGTTCGACCAGTTTCTGGAAATAGTACAGGAAATTAATAACTAAAGTAAAAAAACTCATGAGTTTAATTGAAAATATACATGCCAGACAAATCCTGGACAGCCGTGGCAATCCAACGGTCGAGGTGGATGTTATTACCAGCAATGGCTTTCTGGGAAGGGCAGCCGTGCCATCCGGTGCTTCCACAGGAGTACATGAGGCGGTAGAACTACGAGATGGTGATCAGGACCGGTTTATGGGAAAAGGGGTAAGCAAGGCCATAGAGAATGTCAACGGAGTGCTGGCACAGGAACTGGTTGGCTCATCAGTGTTTGAACAAGCCTTGATTGATCAAACCATGATAGACCTGGACGGGACTGAAAATAAATCAAAGCTAGGGGCGAATGCAATACTAGGCGTAAGCCTGGCGGTGGCAAAGGCTGCCGCTCAGGAAGCCGGTCAGTCGCTCTTTAGATATGTGGGAGGAGTGAATGCCTGTACTATGCCGGTGCCCATGATGAATATATTAAATGGTGGCAGCCACGCGGACAACTCCATCGATTTTCAAGAGTTCATGATCATGCCTACCAGTGCACCCACCTTTTCAGAAGCATTACGCATGGGTACTGAGGTATTTCATAACCTGAAAAAGGTGCTTAGCAGTAAGGGATTATCGACCAATGTAGGAGACGAAGGAGGTTTTGCACCCAATATCACCTCGAATGTAGCAGCCATAGAAATTGTATTACAGGCCATTGAAAAAGCGGGTTATCGACCGGGTGAAGATATATCAATTGCTATGGACGCTGCAAGTTCTGAATTTTATGACCTTGATACCAAGACCTACCACTTTAAAAAGTCCACAGGAGATAAATTAACCTCAGAAGAGATGGCGCAATACTGGAAGGAATGGGTGGACAAATACCCCATTTTGTCCCTAGAAGATGGCATGCATGAAGACGATTGGTCAGGATGGAAAATACATACAGATTTAGTGGGAGATAAGGTACAATTGGTAGGAGACGACCTGTTCGTAACCAATGTCAAAAGATTAGCTAGAGGGATCAATGAAGGCATTGCCAACTCTATTTTGATAAAGGTTAATCAGATTGGCACCTTAACTGAAACCATAAATGCTGTAAGCCTGGCTACCAGGAATAGCTATACCAGTGTAATGTCTCATCGTTCCGGTGAGACCGAAGATAATACCATCGCAGATTTGGCGGTGGCCTTGAATACCGGACAGATAAAGACCGGATCTGCTTCGCGTTCCGACCGGATGGCTAAATATAACCAACTGCTGAGAATTGAGGAGGAGCTGGGTGATACGGCAGTATTCCTTGGAGGAGATTTTAGGTGAGTTTTTAGTTTTGAATTTTTAATTTTTTCCATACTGAATTCTGACACCAATCGTTTCTATAGGGAACTCCTTTTTAATTTGTGCAAACTAATGTTTATCTTGACGACGGTTTCAATTAATTCATTTATGATAAAACTAAAACGACTAAGCAAAAACTTCTACTTTATTAGTGGTGTTTTATTTTTAGTTTGGATGTTGTTTTTTGATTCGAATGATATTTTTTTGCAATTCCAACGAAGTAACAAACTAAACCAATTGGGTGCAAAAAAGGAGTTTTATCTGGAGAAGATTGATGGTGTAGATAAGGATCGTAAGGAACTTTTGAGTGATGACGAATTGTTGGAGAAGTACGCGCGTGAAAATTATTTGATGCGCAAACCAACAGAGGATCTTTACATAGTAGTCGAGCAACCTATCGATGATTAGGTTTTACTTTGCTTCAAGTTATTAGGGACCCTCAGGTTGAGGGTTTTTTTATTGTTTCCTGTATGAAAAAATTTGTTCAAGTATTGCTGTTAGTGTTACTCTCCAGCTACTGCTATGGTCAGAAATATTTCGATCCTGAGGGAGAGCCCGATTTTTTTGACAGGGTATATTTTGGAGGGAATTTCAGTCTGCAGTTTGGAAGTTATACTGCGATTATTATTTCTCCATTAGCAGGTTATATGGTTACACCCCGGCTTTCTGTAGGTCCCGGTATTACTTACCAATATTTAAAAGGGGAAGCTATTGATTATACCACTGGCAGGGTATATGACTACAACTCCAACATATATGGTTTCAGGGCATTTGCCCGATTCAATATCACACAAATGTTTTTTGCCTACACCGAATACGAATCATTGAAAGTAGATTTCCCAAGTTTGGATGGATCACAGCTGATGAGAGAGTGGGTGCCTGGCTACTTTATTGGCGGAGGGGTTTTTCAATCAGTAGGTGGACGTGCAGGGCTGGGATTAACTGTTCTGTTAAACCTACTACATGATGACCGGAAATCGCCTTATAATAGTAATTTGATCATCCGGGCAGGGATCACCTTATAGGTTCTGGGGCGCTCAGTTCAAATTTACTTGCCAACTTTTCAAGATTATCTATTACCGGATCAAGTAACGGGATGCCACTTACACTGCGTATTTCACAAGTAGCACGTTCAGGGTCCCCTGGTATTAGCACCTGTTTCTCGCCTACAGCGGGTTTGGAATTACGAAATGTGGTGATCCAGCGGTCCATTTCAGATTTGAATTCCTTGGCTGGCCTAAAGGCATCGATGCGCATAGCACCAAAAAAGTGGCCAATACCCTTGCCTACGGAATCGCTGCTGGGCTCCAGGTAACTGACAAATGGAGGTACCCACGGTCCATAATTGGCTCCGGAAAATACCGCAGAAAAAATATCCACAATGCTACCTAGACAATATCCCTTGTGACTACCAAACTCCCGGGTCCCGCCAAGTGGCAACAGAGCTCCTCCCTGTTCCACGCAAGTGGCATCTGTACTGGGGTTTCCCTCAGAATCTTGTGCCCAACCTGTAGGAATAGGCAGCTCTTTTCTTTTCATGATTTCCAGTTTGCCATTGGCCACAGTGGTAGTGGCAAAGTCGGCCACAAACGGAGGTTGGTTACCAGCGGGGATAGCTACTGCAATAGGATTGGTGCCAAGCAACCGCTCCGCTGAGAAGGTTGGAGCCACCAGGGGACTGGCATTGGTCATTGATATACCGATCATGTCGTTCTCCACTGCTATCAGTGCATGATATCCGGCAATTCCGTAATGATTGGAGTTTCTTACCGAAACCCAACCGGTTCCCACAGTTTTAGCTTTTTCAATAGCTACTTTCATCGCGCTAGGCGCGACCACCAAACCCAGCCCTCCACCACCATCAATCACAGCAGTACTGGGAGTTTCATGAACGATCTCAATAATTGGGGTGGACACAATCCTGTTTTTTTCCCAAAGGCGGACATACCCCGGCAGCCGGGCTATACCATGTGAATCGATCCCTTTAAGGTCCGCATCAATCAATACTTTTGCCGCCAGGTTTGCCTGATCTTTAGGGCATCCCATTTTCAGGAAAACCTTAACGGTAAAAGCTTTAAGAGAATCATGTGTATACTTCATGAGTTAGCAGATTTTAATGAATGTAAATATATTGGTCAATCAGCAAAGAGCAGTGAAAATTGTCATATAAATAGCCCTCTATATAGCCATTCTAGTAGCATTTCTAATCGTTTGGGCAGAACTTACAGTTGGGATTTTCGGGACACCGTTTGCCGGTAGTTAGAAAGCAAAAACTACGTACAACAATTAAGCTCCAATGATGTGAAGTGAGGCTTCAGTTCTTTGGAGCAAATGTTGGACACTTACCTGAAATAGCGTGCTATGGGGATAAATATCTTTGTTCAGGATGGTATTAATGATTTAAGTAATAAGTGGGGTGATTGGTTTCTTGCTAATAAGCAAATGGATTCTGCTATGAGATATGCCAATGAAAATGCCGATAAAAATGATGTGACAGGCCCACGTTACCAGGTAAATACCGTGTGGACGGATGGTAAGCATAATGACAAACATCCGGGAGTGCTATTGCCCGAAGGTTTGAGGTGGCTTTGGGCGGAGTCTAAATAGAACACCGTTTAAATTTGATAGTTAGACGTTTACTAACCTCGTTCCCCCGGGCTTTTATCTGCTTTTCATTCTGAACCACCGTGGTGTGC
>CAZAWQ010000204.1:0-2855 GCA_964488585.1 uncultured Roseivirgaceae bacterium | reverse complement strand
TGTCAGCAAGATTTCACCGTGCTTGTTGCGAATGAATAATGGTAAAGACTGAATATCTAGTTCTTGAGGTTTGGTCAGATCCTCAAAATCATTCACTATGGGTTCAACCCAACCGTGCAGACGTGCTTCGTGATAAATGGTAGCTGCGGTGACAGGACGCGTACCTTGTATGTCTTTCTTAGTACCGGTATTTGCCCATAGCTTGTCAATTTCCTCCCCGTTATATTCTGCTGCACGGCTAAAGAAAGAATGGGCTAATTCTAGCCCTTCGGCTGAACCACCACTGGCATGATTGATCGCAAACACAAATTTTAGAAATTGCTGATACCCGAATTGATCAGTATTCTTATAAGGAATCACATCTAAAGCAGATTTCAATTTCCGCAATGATTCACCCCTGGATGGACTATTCTTGACCAACTGTAGAGGAGGTGTCACGACCGGCACATCAGTCGAAACTAGCCAATTAATTTTATGTACGTTAGCTCTGTCTATATCTTCAAGGTTAGCAGCATCAAGAGGAGTTGACTTACCAGCCAATGGCAATATAAACATATTGCCAAAGTCACCTTCAGCAACAGTGTTTTGTTTAGGAAATACTTCTACTTCATTGTGTGCAACCCCCTTCGTACCATCAACCAAACCGGCAGATTGAAGGGTTTCACGCAGGAAACTTCTCACACTGTAGGCATCCTGTGGGGTATCCCACAAGAGATAGAGGTGTACTCCCTTACCACCCGATGATCTGAATGGAATCGGTGAACCCCCTGAGCTCTGCAGTATATTGATAACTTTCATTACCACTACTTTCATATCTGCCCAACTGGTCTCACCCTTATGACTATCAAAGTCGAGCAGACCAACCTTAGTCACTGAGGTGCCTGGACAAATAGGTGCAACACCACAACGTGCCCCACCACGAACATGATTAAGCAGGTTGGATTCTCTTAGAGGTTCCTTAACACACCATGGTTTACCGTTATTCTTTGCCAACCAAAAAACATCCGTACGTACTCGTGAAAGAATGGGTGCCAGTGCATTGATGAAGGGATTGGAAGTTGTAATAGTAAATCCGCTAACTGTACCACTGCCCCCTGACTTCGTATCTTCACTTTTATATGGAAAAATACTAGGCGTGATACTCATAGCCTCCACTCACGCCTGAGCCAACCCATATGAACACGCGCAGCAAGTCTAAACAGAGTATCAAGATCCTCCCAGTCCCATGGTTCTGCATCAAAAATCGTTCTGCCCCAGATAGCTGCACACACGTCATCCGTACATACCTCATCTCTAGAAAGAAGCATGAGATCAAAAAATCTACCACCTACTCCATCATGACAACGTAGTAGATGTCGGACATGAGGGCCTTGCATAATTAGAGCGTGAGTTGGAATCGCGCCGTGCGCATCGGCATAATCCTCTTCGTTCACACGCTCTTCATCGCAAAGTCTCCGGAGACGGAAAGTGCGATCTGGGTGACTTGAAAACCAATTGTCATCATCTTCACTCCATTTATTCCTTCGAGTTTTAGTTGGAGTGCTCATTGGTCACCTCCTACTTTTTGGTTGGCGACAATGCGTGATTGAACCCAAACCTCAATACCAGATGCATTCCATGCAGTTGTGTTTTTTCCAGATACATCCTGGAAAATACTAATACCCATTTTTGTAGGCATACTTACTGCTTTATTAATTACTTGCTTATCTGAGGGTAATTCACCAATCAAACCAGATATTGCATCAGCAATTTTAGAAAGTTCTCCTTTTATAATTTGGTCTTGAGAATCAAGAACACCTGCGGTAATCATTCGGACCCCATATCGGTGATCAGTCTTTGTATATCCTCAGTTTTCCATAAAGTGATATGGGATCCAAGCCTGACTGGCTTTGGAAAACGTCCAGACTGGACTCCCTCCCACCAAGTAGATTTGCTTATAGGAATGATCGGAGGGATCGGTGGATTCGCTTTTGCGTTACCAATGATTTGATGTAAACGAAGAAAACTTGTTTCAGAGAGTATTTGCATTTTTTATTGTCCTATACGAGTTGTAGATACCCGTATGAAACTACAACTAAACGCAAATACCACTCCCCTAATATGTTCTATTGGGAGGGGTTCTTCACAAAGGGAGGCAGGTATCGAGCTAACTCAGCTTTTGAAATAATTTTTCTAGCTGCTCTAATTCTTTCCTCGACCTTTTTAGGATTAAAAATCTGCTCGCCACCAATACCGACTCCTTCCTTTTGACCAGTCCACTCCAGGGCGTCTTTTCGCCCACACAGTGCCTTCCTCACCTCGTAGTTCATAAGCATTCCAAGATATCGCTTCCTGGTCCACCTTTTAGGGCCCTTAGTCTTTCCTATTCTTGTGGCCCTTAGATGCCGCAACATCTGCTGAGCAAACTCATCATCAGATTCCACTTTCTTACAAAACTTCTCGCCAAATGAAGGCTCTGTTTTCGTATAGGCTAATAAGCTGTCTAAGGTTTGATCTGCCCACTCCTTCCCTAACTGCGCTCGCTCCTTATCACTCAGTGGTTGATTATATTTACTCAGGAGACTAGTTAGGGGCTTACGGAATTTGGTAACCATTCTTCATAAAATTTTCTTAAATCCGAAAGACCAGACGAGCGAGAACCTTTGTTTACTGAATTAAATAAAACGTTGTAAACAGCGTAGACTGGTATACCTTATGGTCGCAACTACCTTCATGCAACTTTCAAGCGAATTTTAAATGTGGTATGAAATGTGGTATTCCTAACTATTATTATCTATATAATAGATTAATAACAGTTAGTTATACCATATATTTGGCGGAGAGAGAGGGATTCGAACCCTCGATAAGCCTTTTGA
>CAZAWQ010000203.1:0-30716 GCA_964488585.1 uncultured Roseivirgaceae bacterium | reverse complement strand
TCTACCATCACTGTGCTTTGTAATTTGGACGAGGCAATGTTAGCACTCGTATTAATATCCGCATTAGTTATCTCATCATCAATTATGTTTCCGCTGTCCACTGAGTTAGGTGCCAGTTTACTATTGTTAATAGCATTGTTGGCAATTTTTGCGGTAGTAACAGAATTATCTCGTAATTCAGCGGTTCCTACTGAATTGTTAGCCAAGTCTGATTGTTGAATTGTGTTATTTGCAATATCAACACTAGTTATTGTGCCATCAATTATTTCCGCAGTAGAAACACTGTTTGAGGCAAGATTGCCATTTGTTATCGTTATGTTATCTACGTAGTTCATAGTAGCCACGTCTTGCGGATTCGTTGGATCGGCCACATTTATAATTTTTACGGCTCCAGCATCATTCCCCTGGCCTAAAACATTGTTCAGGTTTTGGTTATCAGTATTATCAAGGTAGGTGGAAAGATCAACTGGAGTACCATCATTGGTTAAGCTTAAGGTATTACCAGCTAATGATAAATCCTGATTATCTGTATTATCCAAATAACCGGACAAATCCACTGGACTGCCGTCATTTGTAAGGCCCAGCGTATTGCCTGCCAGAGAAAGATCCTGGCTGTCAGTGTTGTCCAAATAACTAGATAAATCGACAGGTGTAGCATCATTGGTAAGCCCTAAAGTATTTCCCGCCAGTGACAGGTCCTGAAATTCGTTGGTGGGGTCACCATCACTATCGGCAGCCTCCAGAGCGTCCACATAGTTCTTGGTGGCTACATCTTGTGCACCGGTTGGGTCGGCTGCATTGGTGATGGCCGAACCGCCGGCATCGTTTCCCTGGCCAAGCACATTGCTCAAATTTTGACCGTCGGTATTGTCCAGATACCCCGATAAGTCCACGGTAGTAGCGTCTCCCGTCAGTCCCAGCGTATTACCGGCCAAAGTAAGGTCCTGGCTATCAGTATTGTCCATATAACCCGACAGATCAACCGTTGTAGGGTCACTGGTGAGTGCTAAAGTATTCCCTGCCAAAGACAGGTCTTGAATTTCGTTGCTGGGATCCCCGTCGTTATCGGCAGACTCCAGAGCGTCCACATAGTTTTTTGTGGCCACGTCCTGAGCGCTGGTGGGGTCTGCTGCATTAGTAATGGCTGAGCCTCCTGCATCATTTCCCTGACTTAATACGTCTGATAAATCTTGGCTATCTGTGTTGTCCAGATAACCTGATAGGTCAACCGTGGTGACATCGCCCGTCAGTCCCAGGGTATTACCGGCCAAGGTAAGGTCCTGACTGTCGGTATTGTCCAGGTACCCTGCCAAATCCACGGTAGTGGGGTCACCGGTTAATCCCAGGGTATTTCCTGCCAGAGACAGGTCCTGAATCTCATTGGTTGGATCAATGTCCAGGCCGGATTTGGCCTCCCACTGAGGGTTACCGGCTCCGTCAGTAGTTAAGATTGCATCATTATTGCCTGACCCATCTATCTTGGCTGTGGTCACCGCGTTATCGGAAATTTTTCCATTTGTCACAGCGTTATCAGAAATTTTTCCGGTAGTTACAGCATTGGTTTGAATAGCCCCTGTGTCCACGGCATTGTCGGCCAGTTCTGACGACTCAACTGCATTTGGGCCAATATCGTCAATTGTAAGTGAATTATCAGTTACCTCATTTGTTCCGATAACATCGTTGTTTATTTGTACAATTCCGGCATTACTTAAGGTAATGTCTCCGCTTACCGGGCGTGGCTGAGAGGTCCCTCCGGTGTCTCCAATGAAAATATTGGCATTGGGTAAGTTAGAGGTGCCAAAATTAGATCTGCTTTCCCATTGAGGATTACCTGCTGCAGTAGTAGTCATTACCGCGTTGAAGGAACCCTCACCATCAATTTTAGTGGTGCCAACGGCGTCATCAGCCAGATCCACAGTTGCTACTGTTCCATCAGTAATCTTTGAACTGGTTACTGCATCTGATGCGATTTTTTGATTGTTGATGGCACTGTCCTGGATTTTTGCGGTAGATACAGCATTGTCTTGAATTGCCCCATTGTCAACGGCATTATCCGCAAGTTCTGAAGATTCAACCGCGTTAGGGGCAAGATCATCACGAGATAAACTATTATCTATCACTTCCGTGCTCCCTACTACACCGGAGTTTATTTGAGCATTTCCAGTAGCTGATAGATTAATGTAACCGTTGACACTTAGGGATTGCACTGAGGTGCCATCGCCTATAAGTACCCTACCACTTCCTTTTGCATTCAGGGCAGCTGCGGTATTGGATACATCACCTACAAAAATACTCCCTTCTGCAAGCGTACTGGTCTCAAATAGAGTGATATTTTCCCAGAATACCGTACCTGCCGCGGTAGTGATCATAACTTTGTTATTTCCTCCACTGGCGATGTCCGCGGTTTCCACGGTGCCGTCAGCGATGTTTGAAGTGGTAATTGCCCCTGTTGCAATGTCAAGGGATTGAATACTTCCATCGGCGATTTCATCGGAGCCTGCTGCACCTGTTGCTAATTCATCACTGCCAATGGCATCGGTACCTATATCCGAAGCTGTTATGGCATCATCTAAAATCTTGGCGCTGTTTATGGCATTGTCCGAAATAGTTGCCGTTCCATCGTTCGTCATGGAAATATCGCCGGTAACATTTCGGGGTTGAGCAATATTGGCCGCATCCCCTATCAGGATGGTACCGTCAAGTAAGCCGTTTCCAAGGAAATCTGACTTTGGCTCCCATCTTGGTACTCCACTGGCATCTGTCCCCAGTAATGCATTACTATTGCCCTCTGCATCTACTTTACCGATAGTTACTGAAATATCTTCCAGATCGACTGTTGATATGGATCCGTCTAGAATGGTTGCCGAATTAACAACGTCCGATCGCAAGGTTGGATTAGGATAGTTCCCTTGAAGATCGCCTCCGGCAATATCTGAAAATGCCCCAAGACCTACTACCCAGGTGGTGTCCACCCAATGATAGAACTGTTTAAGATCTGTATCAAATACCACCAGCCCAGTTTCTCCATTTCCCAAAGAGGGGGCCATTCCCTGACGCTGCGTAGTAGTAATTCTGGGTACCAACAGTCCTTGATTTCCATTGGGGCTTACTAAATCCAAGACAGCATTAGAATTTGGAGTTGGAGTGCCAATTCCCACGGAATTCTGTGCATTTAAGTTAGATTCACTCAGTATCAGTGCAAATATTACCAGTGAACCGGTAAGCAATAGATTACTAGTGAGACGAGTATTTATCATTATAACTAGGTTTTTTTAACTTAACAGGCTTAAAAGGCCTGTGAAAGCCTCTGTAGTAAGAACATTTGTTAATTACAAAGTATTGGATTAACCCCTGATTAAGAATCTAAACAAGGGCATTAATTAGCACATGTAAGGTCTGTTAGTAATGTGCAGTTATGAATTGTGAATTATAAGGGATGAGAGATGAGTTGGGTGAATATTAGGGAGGTTACCCGACACTCGTAACGTAGAGCCCGAAAGCATGATCATTTGGACACTCCCGTACTCCCGAATGTTCCATTGTTCGAATGCTTTCGAGAATGTGTTCAATTGTTCTATTATTCAATTGTTCCTAATGTTCCCTTTTGGATTTATCGGGGAAGAACTGCTTTTGAAAAAGGAGGATTACAGCAACACCGATGAAAATTGAAGCGTCAGCAACATTAAAGATTGGTCGAAAAAATTCGAAGCTTTGCCCAGCCCAAATTGGCAGCCAATTTGGGAAAGTGGTTTGAATGATGGGAAAATAAAGCATGTCAATTACCTGTCCATGAAACCATGGAGTAACTGCATCCAGTGGTGCGTTACTTAGAAAAACTCCATAAAATATGCTGTCAATCAGGTTCCCCACGGCACCGCCAAGTATTAATGCGATAGACCAACACAAGCCTTGGGGTACTTGTCTTTTGATCAGTGTGATCAAGTAATAACCAATGCCCCCCATGGCAATCAATCGAAATACTGTTAGAAGTAACTTACCGTATTCCCAGTCAACCTTGAGACCAAATGCCATACCACTGTTGAGTATGTAATGGATTCGAAACCAATCACCAATAACGGAAAACTCCGAGTTCAACGCCATATTGGAATATACTGCCAGCTTAACTGCCTGATCAAGAATAATCACTGACGCCGAGAGCAATAAATATTTTGTGTACTTCAAAGAGATCTGGTTTTAAACACAACCTCGCCATGGGAAGATGGGTCGGTCAAAACGAATCGCTTCTGTGAAACTAGTATAAATGTTACCCCCATAAAAATACTAGCATCAGCTATATTGAAGACAGGTCTAAAAAACTGAAAGGCCTGACTACCCCAAACCGGCAGCCATTCCAGAAAAGTTCCGTGGTACAATGGAAAATAAAGCATGTCAATTACTTGCCCATGAAACCAAGGAGATACCGCGTTTCCAGGAGCATTATCAAGTATAACTCCATAGAAGGTACTATCAATCACGTTACCCAAGGCGCCTGCCAGAATCAATGACAATGCGAACAACAGAGAACTGTGAGATTTTTTCTTGGCCAGGAAGTAGAGATAGTAAGCAATACCCGTAACAGCCAGTATTCTGAAGATACTTAATAGTAGCTTACCGTATATAAAATCGAATTCAATTCCAAAAGCAATACCCGGATTGAGGACATAGTGCAATCTAAACCAATCTCCAATAACCGCAACTTCCTCTCCCAGCTCCATATTTAGATGAACCAGTAGTTTTGATATCTGATCTCCTAAAACTATAAACAAGCTAATTATATAGTATTTGATATGCTGCATCTACGATCAAACGTCAATTTTCACCTTTAATTTTATGTCATCCATTTCCAACAGTGTTCCGTTCTCCAATTCTTCCTGGATTTCTAGTGACAATGCCTGAGTTTCCTGACAAATATACTCTTGATTGGCCTCTAAAGCTTTATTTACTATGTGGGTGTTTTTTTCAAAAACAATATTGATCTTGTCTTGAACTTCCAGTCCCATTTCCTTTCTTAAATTCTGAACCCTATTGATCACGTCACGTGCTATACCCTCTTTTCTAAGATCTTCGGTTATAGTAATATCCAACGCCACCGTTAGAGGTCCTTCATTTGCTACCGACC
Source organism: uncultured Roseivirgaceae bacterium (assembly GCA_964488585.1). GTDB lineage: Bacteria > Bacteroidota > Bacteroidia > Cytophagales > Cyclobacteriaceae > SZUA-3. The sequence goes on along the minus strand of CAZAWQ010000203.1, from coordinate 25,597 downwards.
AGCCAGGAATGTCCTCGGAGATAAGCTCTACGTCATCCTCAGTTAAATACACCGTTTGATCGTTTATATGGACTTCAAGTTGACTACCCTGTTCCAATACTTTGATCTCATCGTGATGGAAGTGCTGTATTTTTTTGCTCAATTCCTTCATGAGCGAGCCATACTTTTGACCTAGTCTTTTGAAATTGGGCTTCGCCCTTTTTACCAGAATGCCGGAAGTGTCGTCTACATATTCAACTTCCTTAACGTTAACCTCCCATTTGATCAAATCTTCAACTGATTGGATCTGCTTTTTGGTTTTCTCTCTCAGAATGGGTATTAACACCTTGGTGAGAGGTTGTCGAACTTTAATACGATGTTTCTTCCGCAAGCTGTGTACCAATGAACTTATATTCTGTGCCAAGTGCATTTTCTCTTCCAATTCCAAGTCCACCTTGTTGCCATCAGGGACTGGGAAGCTACTCAAATGCACAGATTCATGAACTTCCTTGCCACTTACATTATTCAGATCACAATACAGATGATCAGCATAGAATGGGGCCACTGATGCCGAAAGTTTTGCTATAGTTTTAAGACAATTGTACAGCGTTTGGTATGCTGCTACCTTGTCCATGCTGGCAGTTGTTTCCAGCGAAGCTGGGTTCCAAAATCGCTTTCGATTCAATCTCACATACCAGTTACTTAGATCCGCAACTACAAAGTCCTGGATAGCCCTAGTGGCTTTTGTTGGCTCGTAATCATCATAAGCTTGGTCTACCTTGGTTATCAGACTGTTTAGCCTGGACATGATCCAACGGTCACTTTCCTTTAAATGTTCCTGGCCGACATCTTCCTGTAAAAATCTGAATCCATCGATATTGGCGTACAATGCAAAAAAAGCATAGGTGTTTTGTAAGGTCCCGAAAAATCTTCTTTGAACCTCCTGTACCCCAGCGATATCAAATTTTAGGTTATCCCAGGGATTGGCGTTACTGATCATATACCATCGGGTTGCATCCGCTCCAAACTCATCGATAGTTTTAAATGGATCTACGGTATTACCTAGCCGTTTGGACATCTTATTGCCGTTTTTATCCAAAACCAGTCCGTTGGCAATCACGTTTTTAAATGCCACCGTATCAAACAGCATACCTGCAATAGTATGTAGAGTGAAGAACCAACCCCGTGTCTGGTCTACACCTTCTGCAATAAAATCAGCGGGGAATGCCGATTTGAATTTTTCGTTATTTTCAAAAGGAAAGTGCCACTGCGCATAGGGCATGGAGCCGGAGTCGAACCAAACATCGATCAGATCTGGTTCTCTGAACATCTTATTACCTTGCTCACTTACCAATATTACCGCATCGACATATGGGCGGTGAAAGTCAAAATCATCAACTAGAGATTCTTTCATAAAGCCCTTTGACACAGATTCATCAACTGCTTTCTTTAGTTCTTCAAACGAACCTATACAACGTTCCTCCGTACCATCTTCAGTTCTCCAGATTGGTAAAGGCGTACCCCAAAATCTTGAACGACTGAGATTCCAATCAACAAGATTTTTCAGCCAGTTGCCGAATCGCCCACTACCCGTAGACGCGGGCTTCCAGTTAATCGCTTGGTTCAATTCCACCAACTTTTCTTTGAATGCGGTGGTTTTAATAAACCAACTGTCCAGCGGGTAGTATAGTACCGGTTTATCAGTTCTCCAGCAGTGTGGGTATGAGTGCTCGTACTTTTCTACTTTAAAGGCCTTATTCTCTTCCTTTAATTTTATAGAAATCAGCACATCGGTGGATTTGTAGTCAGGATCACTTTCATCCTGGTCGTTATAATTCTTTACATACATACCGGCAAAATCTGTGATCTCAGATACAAATCTTCCCTTCTTGTCAACAATAGGAGCCTCATTGCCATCATCATCTTTTACCGTAACCCCGGGAATTCCGTACTGCACACAGATCCGGTAATCATCGGATCCGAATGTCTTAGAGATATGAACAATCCCGGTTCCCTCTTCAGTAGTCACAAAATCACCTGAGACCACCGTGAATGCTGGCTTAGGTAAAGGTACATAGGGCAATAGTTGATGATAATCTATCTCCACTAAGTCATTGCCCGTAAACTCCTTAATGATCTCATGTGGTATCTGTTTATCGCCCGGGTTATAGTCCTCTATCCGACCCACAGATTGCTTGAAATATTGTGAGACCAAATCCTTTGCTAATACCAACTGGACAGGCTTGTGGGTATAGGGATTAAAAGTCCTCACCAGTACATAGCTGATCTTGTTACCTACAGCCAGGGCACTATTCGCTGGCAGGGTCCAGGGTGTGGTAGTCCAGGCCAGCATGTAGACGGGAATATCGGGATTTGATTCAAATAAAAAATATGAATGCGCGGTTTCTTCAACCTCAAACTGTGCAACTACAGAAGTGTCTTTTACCATACGGTAACAGCCTGGCTGATTCAATTCGTGAGAACTTAAACCGGTTCCTGCAGCCGGTGAAAAGGGCTGAATAGTGTAACCTTTGTATAATAGACCTTTGTCATAGAATGACTTCAATAAGTGCCATACCGATTCCATATAAGAGCGTTCAAAGGTCATATATGGTCTTTCCAGGTCAACCCAATAACCCATTTGCTCGGTGAGAAGGTCCCATTGGTCCTTGTATTTCATTACTGCTTCCCGGCACTTCCTATTATACTCAGCAACACTGATGTTTTTACCAATGTCATCCTTGGTGATGCCCAACTCCTTTTCTACCTGTAGTTCCACTGGCAAACCATGGGTGTCCCATCCTCCTTTCCGCTTAACCTGATAACCCTTCATGGTCTTGTATCGGCAAAAGATATCCTTTACAGTCCTTGCCATAACATGGTGAATCCCCGGGGTGCCATTGGCGCTTGGTGGGCCCTCGTAAAAGGTGAATATCTTAGATCCTTCTCTTTCTTCCACAGACCGCTCAAACACTCGTTTTTGTTTCCAAAAAGCCAGTATCTCTTTGCCAACCTGACTAAGGTCAATATTTTTGTATTCCTTGTACTTTAATGATTCCACTTTATTATGAATCCAGCGTTACCTGTGTTTTATCCTGGTTCTTTATTTGTAACTTTTCAGCTTGATGAGGTCAATGTCAATTTCCTCGTCATGCTCTTCATCATACTGTTCAATTAACGGATGACTATCTCTTGATCTCTTACCACTATCGAATATTAGTAACAATGCTGGTAATAGGATCAGATTAGTAAACATCGCGATAATCAGAGTAGCACTTGCCAGTAATCCCAACGCCACTGTCCCTCCAAATTCAGAACCGGCAAAGATAACAAATCCAGCAAACAATACGATGGAGGTATACATCATGCTGGGTCCGGTTTCGCGAATGCTTTTGCTGATAGCAACGGGCACAAAAAAGTTATTGCCAAACAGTTCTTGCCGATATTTAGCCAGAAAGTGAATACTGTCATCGACGGAGATCCCGAATGCAATACTAAAAATTAAAGCGGTACTTGGTTTTAAAGGTATATTAAAATAGCCCATAATGCCTGCAGTAATTATCAATGGGATAATGTTAGGAATCAAAGAAATCAGTATCATTTTGAAATTGGCAAAAAGAGCCGCCATGATCAGTGCAATAATAACAAATGCCAATATTAAACTTATCCTGAGGTTCTCCACCAAATATTTATTACCTTTTATAAATAGCAGGGTGGTGCCGGTAAAAGTGGCAATAACTTCAGAGTCACCAAACAATTCCTCAATCTTGGGTTTCAGGTGGTTCTGTATCAGAGAATCCATACGGTTGGAGCCAATATCTGCTACTTTCATTGAAACCCTTATTTGTTGACCGGTAGAGTCCACCAGAGATGAGAATAGCTCCCGGTTCTCTTGCTGATTCCTCAAATATCGTTGAAGAAACCCCAGGTCGTGTTTGTTTGGCAGATCATAGAAAGAGGGGTTATTGTTATAAAACGCCTGCCGTGCGGTTTTTATAAAGCCAATAATTGAAATAGCTGAAGATATGTCCTGATGCTCCGCCAAATAATCTTCAAAAGAGGCGACTTTACGTAAAAAATTTAATTTGCTACTCCCCTTTTTCTTGCCTGTGTCAATGACCAGTTCAAGCGGCATTACTCCATGAAAATTCTCCTGAAAAAACTGAAGATCCTTCCAAACTCTACTTCCATTAGGAATATCGTCTGCCATATACGACACGGAGCTCAACCGGGATAAACCAATTATTGAAATTGCCACAATCACCAAACTAACAACTATAATAGAGTACTTTTGGCGGTGTACTAAAAGATCCAGGCCCGTCAGAATTCGGTCCAGACCCTTTAAATTTAAGTGCTTTAATTGACTTGGACTTGGGGCAGGCAAGTATGAGAATACCGCTGGAATTAATATAATGCTTACCAAAAAGGTCGCCAGGATATTAATACTGGCCACAATGCCAAACTCTTTTAAAATGGCAATATCAGTAAAAGCCAGCACCCCAAAACCTACAGCGGTGGTAAAATTGGTAATCAAGGTTACAATTCCAATCTTACGGATTACTCTGCTTAATGCCAGCATCTTCATGCCATGCCGTTCATATTCCTGGTGGTACTTATTGAGTAGGTAAATTGAATTTGGAATTCCAATGACCACTATTATTGGCCCCAGTAGACCTGTAAGCAATGTGATCTTATATCCAAACAATGATAGAGTTCCCATGGTCCAAATCACCATGACCCCAATTAAAATCATGGGAAATACCACTGCATTCCAGGACCTAAAGAAAATAAACAATATAATTGCTGTGACCAGCGCAGATAACATAAGGAATAGATTCAGCTCCTCTCTCACCTTTGAGGTCAAAAAACTCCTCAAATAAGGTAACCCTCCTACATGAAGTTGTATACCAGTCCCATCTGAATAAATGTCTACCGCGTGCATAACGTCATCCACCACAGTCTGACGCCGTTCACTTTGAAGCACTTCACTGTCCAAAGCTACCAATATCAACATTGCGCCATTTTCCCGATTGACTAATTGTTCGCTAAAAACCCGCTGTTGCAATGCAATATTCAATAAACTGTCCAATTGTACCTGATCACTGGGAATGTTGGTAAAGATCGGTACTGCAGTAAATGTTTTATTCACTACATCCTTCTCCAATCGGTTTAGATTGGTTAGTGAGACCAGACCGGTAACTCCCGGTATGTTCTCAATGTAATCGCTCATGAATTTGAACCGTTTAAAATTTAGGGGTTCGTAAACTGTGCTATCCATTACACCTACCACCATCAGGTTTCCATCCTCGCCAAATGTTTCAGTGAACTTTTTGAAATAGAGTAAATCCGAGTCATTAGCGGGGACCACTTTGGCAAAATCATATGAAAGTTCCAGATGTTGAAGTTGATCAGCCATGAAAATGGTAACCAATCCCACCCCGATGATGAGAATAAGCCGGAATTTAATTACAATATGGGCAAATTTGGTCCACATTTTCTAGGGCATAAAGCTAACAATAAAAATGTCGAACGCCGAACGTCGAACACCACAGGAACGCCGAACGCCGATTAACAAAATCAATGTGCACTAAACTTGAGCCTTCCCTGTTCGACATTCGGGGTTCGATATTCTCTTGGCTATCCTGGCCAACCGGACCCCGGCATGGCAATTCCCCTCATCTTCCTATACATCCCTATGGTATGTCGGTCTGTAAGGCCAGATACGTAGTCCAAAATTTGACGAAGCATGCCATATGTGGTAGTTTCAGCAGAAATGGTGTTTCTAAGGCCTGCCGGCAGAAGACTAAACACGCTCTTCTCCTTTCTGGTCATTGCTTCGTTTTGAAACAAAAACTTAAAGGAAGCGGTGGTATAGGACTCTAGTAATCCTCCTAATACCTCAAATCCACCAGCTTCGATTTCCTGTACCATTGGAGACCGGTAAAGTTTTTCTATAGATACCCCAATAATTTCACCTAAAATATTTCTGCTTGAGATCAGGTCCGTTAGTGCATGATCGAATTTTCCATTGAGTATGTCGTTTTCGTTATTAAGGAAAACCTCTGCACATTGTTCGATAAGCAAGCCAATCGAAACTGCCCTCATCAGTCCAATACGCTCATCCCGCCCCTCAATCTGTTGAAGTTTTGAGGGTATAAATTTGTCTCCCAGAATTTCAGCCAACAACTCAATTGTTTCTTTTTCACTGACCAAACCCAACCTGCATCCATCCTCCAAGTCAATAATATGATAGCATATGTCATCCGCAGCCTCTACTAAAAATGCCAGAGGGTGGCGGCACCAGGACACTCCGATATCTATTTCAAGCATGCCAAGACTACTGGCGAGGCTCTGGAAAGTAGATTTTTCTGTCTGAAAAAATCCGAACTTCTTTTGACTGCATCTGTTTGGTTGATGATTGTCAAGACGACTCTGTCTGGGATATTTGGTAAAAGCCGCCAATGTGGGTTCAGTTAGCTTAAGTCCTTGATGCTTTTTGTTGGTTAATATCCTGAATCCCTGTGCATTACCTTCAAAGTTAATGAGATCTTCCCATTCATCGGCATTTACCAGATCCTTAAAGGTCATCCCTGACGAATGACTTCTGAAATAGTCAGAGATAGCATGCTCACCGGTGTGGCCAAACGGTGGATTACCCAAGTCGTGGGTTAAACAGGCAGCGGAAACAATAGCGCCAAAATCGAATTGGCTAAGCCCACTTTCTACTAGTTCCGGGTATTTCTTTAACAATTCTTCACCTACATTCTTACCAAGTGACCGGCCTACACTTGATACTTCCAGACTATGGGTAAGTCGTGTATGAACAAAATCTTGTTCTGGCAGGGGAAAAACCTGTGTTTTGTCCTGTAATCGTCTAAAGGGATAAGAAAATACCACCCGATCGTAATCTCGCTCAAAAGCACTGCGATCTGATGTCACTGAAGTATTGTCATGATCCCCTGACAGAAGTTGTGTCCAGTTCATTAGCTAAAGTTGGTTGAGCAGTTGCTGCATTGAGCATTTTTCTTTTAACACCGTAGTCAAGTTTTCAATTGATATTCGTTCCTGCTCCATGGAATCCCGGTCCCGAAGGGTTACTGTGCTATCTTCTAATGTTTGGTGATCAACTGTAATGCAATAAGGTGTTCCAATGGCATCTTGCCGCCGGTAACGACGTCCAATGGCATCCTTCAGGTCGAATTGGCATAGAAAATGATATTTTAATCGGTCAAACACTTCCAGTGCTTTCTCCGTAAGACCATCCTTATTCACCAGTGGTAATATTGCTGCTTTAACCGGAGCCAATGATGCTGGTAATTTTAAAACAGTCCTTTGGCTACCGTCCTGCAAGGTTTCTTCTGTATAGCTGTTTGATAACAATGCCAAAAATAACCGGTCCAGTCCAATCGAGGTCTCTACCACATACGGAACATAACTTTTGTCCTCTACAGGATCGAAAAACTGTAGTTTCTTGCCGCTATATTGTTCGTGTGCCTTCAGGTCAAAGTCGGTACGTGAATGAATTCCCTCCAGTTCCTTAAATCCCATGGGGAAGCGGAACTCGATGTCACAGGCTGCATTGGCGTAATGAGCGAGATTTAAGTGATCATGAAACCGGTAATTATCGGCGCCCAGCCCCAGAGCTTGGTGCCATTTCATTCTTTTTTCTTTCCAATGCTGATACCAATCCAACTCTTCTCCCGGTTTCACGAAAAACTGCATCTCCATTTGCTCAAACTCCCTCATGCGGAAGATAAATTGCCGGGCAATAATTTCATTCCTGAAAGCCTTACCAATTTGGGCAATGCCAAATGGGATACGCATCCTTCCGGTTTTCTGTACATTTAAGAAGTTTACAAAAATTCCCTGGGCAGTTTCCGGGCGTAAGTAGATCTTATTGGACTCCCCAGCCAGTGATCCTAAATCCGTGGAAAACATCAGGTTAAACTGTCGGACATCAGTCCAATTCCTTGATCCTGAGACTGGATCTGCTATTCCAAGTTCCTCGATCAGGGTTTTTAGATCATCCAGGGCGCCCTGTTCTATGGCCTCTTTGAGTCTTTGATTGACTGAGTCGATCTGACTTTGATACTTCAAGACCCGGGGGTTAGTGGTCCGGAATTGCTCCAGATCAAAATTCTCACCGAACCGCTTGGCAGCTTTTACCTCCTCTTTGGTAATCTTATTTTCAATCTTTACTATGTATTCTTCAACCAACTGATCCGCCCGATATCTTTTCTTTGAATCCTTATTGTCAATCAGAGGATCATTGAAAGCGTCTACATGTCCGGAGGCTTTCCAGGTGGTTGGGTGCATAAATATTGCGGCATCAATTCCCACAATATTTTCATTCAGCTGGACCATTGCCTCCCACCAGTACTTCTTCAAGTGATTTTTAAGCTCTACACCATACTGTCCGTAGTCATAGGTGGCACTTAGGCCATCGTATATTTCACTGGAAGGAAATACAAAACCATATTCTTTGGCATGTGAAATGACTTTCTTTAACAGATTATCGTCTGACTGACTCATAACTTATCAATTTGAAGCTGCAAAGTTAGTGGGATCAGGAGAATAATAGCGGGAACAGGAGAATAATAGAATAATAGAACATTAGATTAACGATTAATCGATTTGCGATCTGCGGCACTAGGGCCTGTGTCATGGAGCGTGGCGTGTGGATAAAACAATCAAATTTCTAGAAACCATTTAGCAATTTCTTTTCCGATGATGTGCGGATTGTCTTCTTGAAGATAGTGCTTGCCTGTTCCAATATCGACCATTTTCGTATTGGGGAAACTATTCTTAACATATTCAACCTCCTTTTTTGTAATAATTGCTCCAGGATGAGCATATAAACACAGTTTTGGAATATCTGACTGGGTCAACCACTTGTTATAAGCATCAATTATTTCATATATACGTTTAGGTTTACCACTAATTGGAAGTTGTTGTGGCCAGACTCTTACGGGTTTTCTACTGGCAACGTTTGGAAATGGTTTTAGGTAATTATCATATTCTTCCTTACTCAATTTTCTTACAATTGAATCAGGAACCACCTTTTTTAGAAACATATTCGCCACACTAAGCATTAGCCACCCAATAAAAGGAGTCCGGATCATCTTGAATACAATTTTATATTCTGTTGGGAAATCCTTCCAGGTCATAGGTTTAATTAACGCTTCCATAAATGCAATTCCTTTAATATTATCTCTATGATTATTTGCATAATGAAAGCCAAGGCCTGAACCCCAGTCATGAATCACTAGGGTAATGTCTTTCAAATTTAATTTTTCTATAAATTTTTCCAGGTAATCATAGTGGTCCTCATAGGTATAGGCTATATCTGGTTTGTCAGATTTCCCCATCCCTATTAAATCCAGTGCAATACATCGTGCCATGGTTTGTAGATGAGGTATGATATTTCTCCAGAGATAAGATGAAGTTGGCTGACCATGTAGAAATAAGATCGTATCTCCTTCGCCAACATCTACATAGTGCATTTGGGAGCTATTTATTTCAATGAATTTTGAATCAAATGGGAATTTTGCTGAAATATCTGTATTCATGTTAGTATGGTTTTAGGTATTAAAGGTGAGTCTCAATACGGAACAAGCAGCATTTTCAACAAATTTATCTCTTCCTGAACCCATTAAAATATGGGTCCAATTATGAGATTTGGGGGTGCCGGTGATGAGCAGGTCATACCCTGCGGTGGCTTCAGAGATGGCCCTAACCGGATCTTTAACCTCTAAAAGTACGCTTTCCACAGAGGACCTGCAAGAGTTAACCAGGCCGTTGGACTGTGCCAAAACGGCTTCTTTGTAGGCCACAGAATCTGTTGGGTTTACCACCCTGACCAAGGTGATGGAAGAGTTGTAGAACTCAGCAATATTGTCGCATACTTCCATGAATTCCCGATTATCTGCCCCTGGTCTTAGTGCTACCAGAATTTTCCGTATATATCTCACTCCTTTGTCTTTGTATAAAGCAAAGTTGCAATTTATATGGGTGACCAACCAACCCATGGGGTTACGAACAAACAAGCCATCGTTGGCTTTGCCATCCCAACCCATAACCATCCAATGACAATGGGTCTGATCACTGATGGCATGTACCGTTTTCACCAAATCATGGGTAACTACAGCATCAAAATCAACATTGATCATTCTTTCTTCCGCCATGGCCCCTACACGGCGATTTAAGGAAGTCACCGTCACATCGTCCACCAGTAATGCATCCAGTAAGGTTTGATCCGGCACTTCTTTCAAATGAACGACCTGTACCTTTTTTTGGGGTGCAATGGCCGCTCCCATCTCTACCAATAGTTCGGATGATCTTTCATTTCCAAACAATGGTACCACCGTATAGGCTTCAGTGGCGATTACGCCATCAAGATTTGTTCCGGTAGTATGCTGATTAGGGGGCTTCCTTTTAAAACCACTTTGTTTGTTTTTGTTTCTCTGTTTGCGGTCATACAGGAAAAATAACGCCGGTCTGTGACCATAAATCTTCAAAACCCCGCTTCGTTGTACTTTGGACGATCCGTAAAAATAGTAAACCGCATATCCTGCCACTACTATTAATAGGACGGCAAAAAGAGCCACAGATCCCAGCAGGAACAGAAGGACTAAACCTGAAACGATTCCAAAAATTTGAATTGCCGGATACATGGGAGAGCGGTAACTTGGCGAGTACCATTGTACCGATGTTTCCCTTAAAACAATAACGCAACTGTTTACTGCAATATACATGATCACCATAAAGGCACTTGCCAGTTTGGCTATTTTTGCAACGTCCAAAAACAATATCACCAAGGCCATTAATGCGCATGTTAGCACGATGGTGGTCACAGGAGTGGTAAAGCGTGGATGTACCTTGCCCCAGAATTCTGGCAACAGTTTGTCACGACTCATGGCAAATGGGAATCTGGAACCAGCAAGCACACCCGAATTAGCCATGGAGGTTAAGGTGATCACTCCTAAAACAGCAGCAACATACCCGGCAACCTGACCTCCCAGTTTATGGGCCAAAGTGTATATAGGCCTGATGTCTTGCTCCAATTCTGACACAGGAATATTGCCCACCATGGTAAATGTGACCAAACTATAAAGAATTGTAACGAACGCCAGAGCAGACAGCATCGCCAGCGGTAAATTCCTTTTCGGATTTTTTATTTCTTCAGCTACTGCGGTCACTGCCATAACCCCGGCGTATGAAATAAAAACAAACGCGGTAGTAGAAATTAGGCCCAAACCTCCATTTGTGAAGGCAGGTTCCAAATTAATGGCACTGACCTGCGGTAATCCATATAACAGAATGGTAATCAACCCCAGCACACTCATCAAAACTACTACTACCTGGACTTGACCCACTTTTCTCACCCCTACCACGTTTAATATCATGATAACTCCCAGAAATCCAACAGCGGTAATTTTTAATGGAATCTGCGCAAGAACATATAGATAGGCTCCGAACCCCACCAGCGCAAAAGCACTTTTCATCAATAGAGATAGCCATAGTCCAAAGCCTGCGATGGTACCAAAAACGGGGCCGAAGGTCCTTTCAATATATACATAAGCTCCCCCGGATGTAGGCATGGCGGTGGCCAGTTCAGATTGAGAGAGTGCCGCCGGCAAAACACAAAAGGATGCGATTAGATAGGCCAACCAAATAGAAGATCCGGTTTTGGCTGCGGCCAGACCAGGCAACACAAAGATCCCGCTGCCCAACATGGCACCGATGCTTATGGATACAACCGAAATGAAAGTAAGTCTTCTTTCTAGTTTCTTCATTGGTTAATCCGGGGACGTTCTGACCATTTCAATTGCGGCAAATTATAAAAATTTATGGTTCATTCTCTGATATTATGTCATATTCCCAACTGCACCAATAGGTTTTATGCGATATAAGCGGTGGCCTCAATTTCCACCAGATACCATGGCTCAATTAGTTGGGCCACTTCCACCATTGAAGTGGCGGGCTTGATATCGCCAAAATACTGCCCATGAGCTCTGCCTACTTCTTTCCATAACCGTATATCAGTCACATACATGCGCGTTCGCACTACATCTTTCAATTCAGCTCCGGTCTCTTTGAGAACTTGTTCAATTTTGCCTAGAATATATCTGGCTTGAGCGTAGGGATCTCCTTTTCCTACTACCGCTCCATTTTCCGCTGCAATGGTCCCGGATACCTCCACCAGGTTCCCTACTCGAACAGCCCTGGAGTAGCCAACTACCTGCTCCCACAGGGCGTCAGTACTAATATTGATCCTTTTGGTCATGCTATTAGACTTAAATATTTATCTTAAGTGTGAATTTATAAAGTAAGTAACGAGATACCATGAAAAGTGTATGCGTATTTTGTGGCTCCAGCGCCGGTAGCAATCCGGAGTATATTGTGGCAGGAAGGTCTCTGGGTGAAACCCTGGCAGCACATAAGATTACTCTTATTTACGGTGGCGCTGCCGTAGGGATCATGGGGGCGGTGGCCAATGGGGCTCTGGAAGCCGGAGGTGAAGTGATCGGAGTAATCCCCGGGTTTCTCGGCAGAAAGGAAATCCGCCATCAAGGTCTGACAGAATTAATTACGGTGGATAGCATGCACCAGCGAAAACAGAAAATGGCTGAACTGGCAGAAGGGTTTATCGCCTTGCCCGGAGGCTTTGGAACCCTGGAGGAAATTTGCGAGATTTCTACCTGGGCCCAACTTGGTTTGGTCAGATTTCCAGTGGGTATTCTTAACATCATTGGTTACTACGATCATCTATTAGCGTTGTTTGACCATATGGTGTCACAAGAATTATTAAAGAAGCAGAATCGGCGAATGGTGCTTCATGACCATACCATTGATGGACTACTGGATAAGATGAAAAATTATCAACCACAAAAAGTCCATAAATGGATTGATTCTACTAAGACCTGACTATTTTCAGTCGCCGTCGGCCTTTCGCATGTCGCCGAAGCTTCATTGGGCTTCAAGCCTAATGTCGACGGCTCGGCACAGTTATGGTCAATGACAGTAGAATGTCGAACATCGAATAAACTTCGGTGTTTGCTCAGAACATAGAAAATCAGGACTAATAAAGATTAAAACAAACATGAGAAAGTTAAAATTTTATCTGGTAGCTATTTTATCCATGAACACTTGTGTTTCATCATTTGCCCAACCCGAGCGGCTTAACGTGATCATGATCATTACCGACGATCAGGGCTATGGTGATCTGGGATTCCATGGAAACCCCAACGTTCAAACACCGGTGCTTGACAAATTTGCAGGGGAGAGCATTCGCTTTAACAACTTTTATGTGTCTCCGGTATGCGCCCCTACACGGTCAAGTTTAATGACAGGAAGATATTCGTTGCGCACCGGAGTACGCGATACATATAATGGCGGCGCAATTATGCATACCGATGAAATAACCATTGCTGAGATGCTAAAACAAGCTAATTATCATACCGGTATTTTTGGCAAGTGGCATCTCGGAGATAATTATCCTTCGCGTCCGATGGATCAGGGATTCGATGAATCGGTAATCCACCTGGCTGGCGGGATGGGACAAGTAGGTGATTTTACTACATACTTCCAGGGGGACCGAAGTTATTTTGACCCAATATTGTGGCACAACGGAAAACAAGAAGCTTATCAGGGATATTGTTCGAATATTTTTACTGATCAGGCCCTGAAGTTTATTGAGAGTAGTCAAGATGCTCCTTTTTTCTGCTATTTATCCTTTAATGCACCACATACCCCTTTACAGGTTCCTGACAACTATTATGAGATGTACAGGAACACGGATCCCACTTCAGGATTTGATTCCGACCATGGACCCTTCCCCGAAATGAACGCCAAAGACATTGAAGATGCCCGGAAGGTTTATGCTATGGTCACTAATATTGATGATAATGTGGGTAGGCTGCTTAGGAAATTGGACGACTTAAACCTTACTGATAATACTGTAGTAATATTCCTTACGGACAACGGACCGCAACAGAGAAGATATATAGGAGGCATGCGCGGGCGAAAATCTGACGTTTATAGAGGTGGAGTAAGGGTGCCGTTATTTATTAGAAATCCTGCATTATCGGATGCGGTAGAGGAAATTGAAGCCAGTACTGCCCACATCGATCTGCTACCCACTATTGCCAGCATATGCAAAGTTACACTGCCCAGGGATCGAATACTGGACGGCAAAAATCTTACTCCATTAATGACAGGAATAGTGGTTGATTGGGAAAACCGGCCTCTTTTTTTTTACTGGACTAGAAAATATCCTGAGTTGTATAATAATGTTGCATTACAAAAAGGTCAATTCAAGCTTGTTGGACACGCTAATTATAATGCAAACCTGGAGGATTTTGAACTGTTCGATCTGAAGAATGATCCCTATGAGCTTAGTAATATAGTGAGAGAAAATTTGCCTAAGGCAGAGGAATTGAAAGCTGAGTTGGACCGGATATTCAATAAATTGATAAATTCCAAGCATCTTATTGATCCTCCCAAAATCTTGGTGGGCACTGAACATGAGAATCCGGTTATATTAAACAGGAATGATGCACACGGACAAAGAGGTATTTGGGCCCAGGAACAGATTTATGGATATTGGAAAGTACAGATCAAAGAAGGTCATTACGACATCAAATTCAAGTTTATAAAACCGCTTAAAGATAATGGACGTATGATCCTGGAAACAAGCACTTTAATTCATCAAATGAATGTTAATGACCCCGATTCGGATATTTTGGAGATGAAGAATGTTTATCTTCCTGATCTGAAGGGAGAAATGAGACCGTTGTATGCCTCAAAATCTGGAAACATATTCCCATTTTGGGTGGAAATGGAGCGAATTGACTGACTTTTAAATTATTATATATAATTATGGGCAACCATTGGATCAAGGATCAAGTTGTGATAGTCACCGGAGGCGCATCCGGCATCGCTCAGGCTATTGCTTATGAAGCAGCTAACCACGGTGGGTTGGTAGTTATTGTAGATATCAATGAAACAGAAGGAAATAATACGTTGGACAATATTATCAAAGATGGTGGGTCCGCCTTCTTTTGCAATACCGATGTAACCAGTATCGCAAGTATTACAAAGATGGTTGATCAAGCAGTGCAACTAGGTCCCGTAAAATATCTGGTTAATTCTGCCGGTTTACAAACCTACGGTACCGTCGAAACCACCTCTGAAGAGACCTGGGATGCGACAATGAATGTAAACCTGAAGAGTATATTTCTGGTTAGTCAGCAGGTATTGCCCCAGATTAGAAATAACGGTGGAGGCGGAATTGTTAATATCAGCTCACTACAAGGATTGAGATGTCAAAAGAATATAATGGCCTATGCAACTTCCAAGGGTGGAGTAATTGCTTTGAGCCGATCAATGGGTCTGGATTATGCTTCTGAGGGCATATCTGTTAATTGCATTTGTCCCGGGTCTATAGACACCCCCATGTTGAGATATGGGGCGGGTCAGCATGGGGATGCAGACGAAATTATTAAAGAATGGGGCGGACATCACCCTATTGGAAGGATAGGAACACCCGCTGAGATCGCCAAAACCACCATGTTCCTATGGAGCCCTGATTCTAACTTCATGGTTGGTCAACCTGTGGTAGTAGATGGCGGACTTGGAAGTATCATTCTATAACAGGGGATATAAATTATGCAGAATAGGATTGCAAATTTACTGATCGAGGAAACAAGGTTCCGGTTGTTAGAAGAATCCATCCCCAGGCTGCGAAAGTGTTTGTCGAAATTATCCCAGGAGGAAATCTGGTACCGCCCCAACGCACATACCATTAGTATTGGTAATTTGGTATTACACCTTAATGGTAATGTCCGGCAATGGCTGATCAGCGGCCTGGGAGGTGCGCCTGACCTTCGACAGCGCCAGCAAGAATTTGACGAACCCGGGCCACTTCCTACCTCAGAATTACGGGAAAAGCTTGACAAACTTGAAAATGACATTGAAGCAATACTTGAAGGACTGTCAGCATCGGACCTAATCACCGAGCGTACTATTCAAGGTTATAAATCTTCAGGAGTGTCTATCCTGGTACACGTGGTGGAACATTTTTCCTATCATGTTGGACAGGTGACCATTTTGGTCAAATCGAGGAAGGATTTGGATATGGGATATTATGCAGGGAAGGATCTTGATTGAACGGTGGAACAATGGGAACAATTGAACAGTTGAATAGTTGAACAAAAGATTAACGATTTAGAATAATCCTATAAAAACATATCCAAATGGCGAAATCAAAAATATCCCGTACAGTATTTGAAAAAGAACTTGAAAAGCTCCAGGTTGAACTTTGTTGGCTTCAAAAATGGGTAGTGGAGAAAGGTCTCAAAATAGTGGTTGTTTTCGAAGGACGGGATGCTGCGGGCAAAGGAGGTGTGATCAAACGTATCACTGAACGAGTGAGTCCAAGGGTATTTAGGATAGTGGCGTTGCCAGCACCTACAGATCGAGAAAAAACACAAATGTATCTTCAAAGGTATCTGGCTCATTTTCCAGCAGCCGGCGAAATCGTTTTGTTCGACCGTAGCTGGTATAACCGGTCAGGGGTAGAACGGGTCATGGGCTTTTGCACCGATGAAGAATATCATAGCTTTATGAGAGGATGTCCTTTATTTGAACGTTCAATGGTAGAAAGTGGGATTATTTTAATTAAGTACTTCTTTGACGTAAGTCAAAAGGTTCAGGAAGAGCGTTTTAAGGACAGAGCAAAGGACCCACGCAAACATTGGAAACTTAGTCCTATGGATCTTGAATCCTGGGCACGCTGGTGGGATTATACCAAAGCCTACGGTGCCATGATTCTGGGGACCGATACCGATTATGCAAGCTGGCACCGGGTAAGAGCGGATGATAAAAGGTGTGCCCGTCTTAATTGTATATCACACTTCCTTAGTCAAATCCCTTATGAAAAAATCCCCTTTGAACTTGGCGATATACCAGAAAAGAAAAAACGTAAAAAGGGTATTCCGGATGAAGTCAAATTTTTACATACGGTTCCCGAGAAATTCTAATATCGCTGCAGAAACCAAAACATAATCCGGTTCAGCTTTGTTTACAGTTTATCTGCCAAACTACTATTTATAACAATTTCCGCATTCAAAGTACGATGTACCGGACATCGCCCTGATATCTCAAGTAGTCGCTCCCTTTGAGTTTTATCAAGATTCCCGTGCAGTTCAATAACCTTATCAATATGATCTAATTTACTGGTAGGTTTTTCACAGTCCTGGCTATCGGCACAATGTCTCTTCTCATGCTGTAAATGGACTTTTACTTCCTCCAAAGGCCACTGTTTTCTGTCCGCATACATGCGCAACGTCATACCTATACAGGCCCCTAACGAAGATAAAAGTAGATCGTATGGATCGGGCCCCAAGTCGGTCCCTCCAACCGAAATAGGTTCGTCAGCTAGTAGATGATGTTTCCCGGCCAAAATATCTGTAACATAACCATCCTTGCCTGTTCTAGTCAAAATCTGACTTTCTGATGATATCTCATGATCATCAGGAGTATCAATATACCTTGAAGCCCAATGTGCTATCATTTTACCAACATATAAGCTGTCATTCTTATCTGAAAGCAGGTGATCAGCTCCATCAAGGGAAATAAAGCTCTTGGAATGTTTGGCGTGTTGATAAATTATGGAAGCATTTTCAATGTTAACTATGGTGTCCTGAGGAGAATGCATAATTAGTAATGCTTTGTTGAGGTTTTTCAGAACCTCTGAAGCCGGATTGTTGTTAAGATCATCTATAAACTGCTGTTTGATGGTAAAAGGTCTCCCTCCAATATCAACGGTAGCTTGACCAGACTCTTTGATCTTTTCCAGATCTTCCTTAAATAGATTAGTTACGTGAGGCAGATCCGCAGGGGCACCTATGGTTATAACAGCCTTGATCTCTGGCAACTGTAAGGCCGCCTGGATTACCGCCGCTCCGCCGAGTGAGTGCCCTATCAATATTTGAGGAACCTGATAATGCTCTTTCAAGTATTTCGCCACTACTACCAGGTCCGAAACATTCGAAGAAAAGTTGGTATCAGAAAAATCACCTTCACTTTCTCCCAAACCTGTAAAGTCAAAGGATAATACACCAATCTTATTGGTGGTAAGAGCCTGGCTTATATTGCGGATGGCAGTGAGATTCTTGTTACAGGTAAAACAGTGGGCAAATATTGCCAGTGTATCGGCCTTTCCATTTACAGGTAAGCGAAGATTTGCTCCCAGCTCAAGACCTTGGTTATTTACAATTTTTAATCTGATCTGTTTCATAAATTCATTGTATTATGAATCAATTAAGATTGCCTGTTTAACTCATTCGGTAAGAAGCATTTATAGCCTTGAAAACATTGCATAATTTCCATTAAATATTACACACCACTATTACATGGTATATATCGGTTATCTTAGTTTATTCAATAAATAACCACTTTTTATGTGGATAAATTCCTGAAATGTTGTTAAAATCTTATATAAACTTACTTGCAATAATTAGCGGATATTCACATATTTGAACAATACAATTATTAATTAATTGTTAAGGTAATTTGATGATTTTTTTTGACCCTTGTGAAGTTACCCGCACTTTATTAAAGCTTCCTTTAGAAAATCGCTTTTGTGCTAAATGCCTATGATTAAGAACTTTGTTGTTCTGTTGTTTTTTACATTTTTCATAAGCTCCATAGCCTCCTATTCTCAAAGCGAAAAGCAAATACAGAAGTTAGTAAACCAGGCCAACAGAAATATTGCCCTTGAAAAATGGTACCAGGCACTGTCGGTGCTGCAAAAACTAGATACTCTGAAGCCCAATGACCCTGAAATTAATTACAAATTGGGTCTTGCTTACTATAATACCATTAGTAAGTCTCAATCCCTACAAAATTTTTTAGTAGCTGTCCGCGGAAATTATAGCACCGAGGATCTGGATTACTACTTGGGTCGGGCATATCACTACAATCACAGGTTTGATGATGCCATATCGTACTATGAAAAATATGATGCTAAACTGGATTTGAGCGATGACCTGGACCGGATGAAACACAATGAAGTTTCACGATACCTGGAAAATTGTGCAGTTGGAAATTCTTTGCTGCCCGACTCAATCTTATTGGAAATTGAAAATGCCGGCCCCAGCGTAAATAGCGTTTACCCAGACTACGTCCCAGTAGTTTCATCTGATGAATCGATGATCCTGTTTACCTCCCGGCGAAGTAATACAACTGGCGGAAAGATCAATCACGATGGTCAGTATTTTGAAGACATTTACCTTTGTACCAGGAAAAAAGACGGAACCTGGTCTGCACCAGAACAACTTGGCAAACCCATCAATACCAAAGACCATGATGCCTGCATAGGCCTCTCACCAGATGGATCGCTACTTTTCTTATACAAAGACACCGGTGGTGGTGATATATACGTCAGTAAAATTGAAGGGAATAATACAAAAAATTGGTCCAAGCCTGAAAGACTTGAGGGTGGTGTTAATACCGACTATTGGGAAGGAAGCGCAAGCCTCAGCCCTGATAATATGACCTTGTACTTTTCAAGTGATCAGGAGGGCGGCTACGGTGGAACTGACATTTACATCTCAGCAAGACTTCCAGGCGGTATATGGGGTGCTCCCATCAACCTGGGACCCACTATCAATACACCATATGATGAAGATGCCCCACAAATACATAGTGATGGTAAAACCTTGTTTTTTAGCTCGCGGGGTCATGATGGAATAGGAGGGTACGATATTTTTTCCACCATAAAAGATCCTGCCACCGGTATATGGAGTAAACCGCGTAACTTTGGTTATCCTGTGAATTCAGCTAACGAGGACATTTATTTTTCACTCACTTCCGATGGAGCCAAAGGATATTTCTCATCTTACCGCTACGACAGTTATGGAGAGAAGGACATTTACATCCTGCACCGACCACTTTCTTCCCCAACACTGTTCCTGTTTAAAGGAACAGTCCGGAGCAAAACAACATCGGCACCAATATTGGCTACCATAACATTAAAGAATAAGGAAACCAACGAAGTAGACACTGTTGTAACCTCCGATCTCCTTACTGGAAGGTATGCCTTTAATATGGAATTCGATACTGATTATAACCTTACAGTTGAAGCTGAAGATTTTGAATTTCACACAGAAGATGTTCAATTCCCCTATCAGGCTGACCTATTTGAATATATTATGAATTTCGCCATTGAGGGTGATCGAATGTACGTAGTTGAATTACACGATACTACTCAGATTATAGTAAATGAAAGGGGAGATCTTTTTGGTGAGTCAGAGAAAGATCATGTGGATGTGACTGCTTTGGATTTGGAGCGCATCAAGAATGGAGAAACCATTATTCTCCGGAATGTTCATTTTGACTTCAATAAGTCCACTCTAAAAAGAGAGTCTATTAAAACATTGAATCAGGTATATGCGTTCCTGGGCCAAAACACAGAGTTGTTCTTCGAAGTGGCGGGACACACAGACTATATTGGCAGTATTGCTTACAATCAAAGATTGTCCAATAGACGTGCAAAAGCCGTTTATAATTATTTAACTACTAAAGGGATCGATCCCAATCATTTAACTCCCAGGGGGCACGGGGAATTGAAACCAATTGCCACCAACAAGACCCCGGAAGGCCGCCGATTGAACAGGAGAGCCGAAATGAAACGTATCTCGCCTCAAGGTGATTATATAGCGCATGAAGGTAACAAAGATGATTCCCAGGATGGCTATTTAATCTGGGAGCAGCTTTCCATCAGGGCCCATTTTGTAGCGAATAAGGGAAACTTTATTACTCAATACAGCAAGGACCGGCTAAACACTTTGGTTACTATATTAAAATCAAACTACCCCAATTCCAAGGTAATGATTGTAGGGTACGATGATTCCTCAGCTGAAGATCCGAGTAAGGGACTTGATGAAAAACGAGCATCGACGGTCTTTAATTACCTGGTAAAGCAGGGCATTTCTGCTGACAACCTTATCGCACGTTCTTATCGGGACATGAAGGCTTTTATCGGGGATAATGAAGAACCACCGGGGGTAAAGAGAAGAAAAGTAGAGTTTTATCTGCTAAATTAATTCCCACTCCCCGCTATCTGGACATTTCTTTTACCACCGCACTATGAATTCGCAAGTTGGGGTATTACTGGTTAATTTAGGAACTCCTGATAGTCCGTCTACCGGAGACGTTCGAAAGTATCTAAGAGAATTCTTAATGGACGAAAGGGTGATCGATATTCCATTTTGGAAAAGATGGCTGTTGATAAACTTGATCATTGCTCCGTTCAGGGCACCGAAATCGGCAAAAATATATAAGCAACTATGGCAAGAAAGAGGTTCTCCCCTACTTTTTTACGGACAAGACCTGCAAGGCTTGTTACAAACGACTTTGGGGAAGCCATTCAAAGTAGTACTTGGTATGCGCTATCAATACCCCAGTTTAGATTCCGTTTTGAATGAACTGAGGTCTGTTTCAAAAATAATTGTTATCCCTCTTTTTCCACAATATGCGTCGGCGTCAACTGGCTCTGTGCATCAGAAAGTAATGGAGATAGTAAGCCGGTGGTCTACAGTGCCTGAAATTAGCTTTGTTTCAAATTTTCTGAACGAGCCTTTGTTTATCCAGGCTTTTGCTGAACTGGCACGCCCATATATGGAGAAAGTGGCTTTTGATCACTTCTTATTTAGCTACCATGGTATTCCTGAACGACAGATTGTGGCGTCCGCTATTGACAATTACTGTCAGCTAAATTCCCACTGTTGTTCGGTCTATCACCACAAGAACCAACTTTGTTATCGGGCCCAATGCTATCAGACTTCCCGATTATTGGCACAAGAGCTGAATATTTCGCAAGAAAATTACACCGTTTCCTTCCAGTCAAGATTAGGGAAAACACCCTGGATAAAACCCTACACCGATCAGATTATAAAAGACTTCCCTGTTTCCGGGAAAAAGAAGGTGCTGGCATTTTCCCCCTCCTTCATTGCCGATTGCCTGGAAACCACTATCGAGGTAGGAGAAGAGTTCCGGGATATCTTTTTAGAAGCAGGCGGGGAGCACTGGCAACTGGTAGAAAGTTTAAATGTCAGCAAGACCTGGGTTCAGTGCCTCAAGTCTCTGGTTCTAAAGAACTCCAGATCTTAGATCTTAGATCTCAGATCTGAGATCCCAAGATAGAGTTCTGCTACCTTTTGAACGGCATAATCCACTTCCTCCTTAGTATTGAATTTGCTAAATGAAAACCGTACCGATCCACGGTTTGGATCAATCCCTAATTCGGTCAACACGTGTGATCCAATATTACTACCACTGGCACAGGCACTTCCTCCAGATGCTGATATCCCGCTGATGTCCAGATTAAATAGCAGCATTTCATTATCATCTGAAGGCGGAAGTGATACATTAAGTACCGTGTACAAGCTATGCTCAGGACAGTCACTTAAGCCGTTAAACAGCACCTCTGGAATCTTAAGCTTCAGCTGTTCTATCATGTGGGTTTTTAGTCGCTGAATCTGTTGGTGATGTGTCTTCATATGGCTGCATGCAATTTCCAAGGCTTTAGCCAATCCCACAATACCAATCACATTCTCAGTCCCTCCCCGCATATTTCGCTCCTGACCTCCCCCGTGTACAAACGGGCTAATTTTATGATCTGACTTTATATAGAGAAACCCCACACCTTTTGGGCCATGAAACTTATGGGCAGAGCCCACCATACAGTGTACATCAATCTCTTGTAAGTTATGAACATAGTGGGCCACAGCCTGTACCGTATCTGAATGGAAGATACTTTTATGCTCTTTGCAAATTTCTCCTACCTTTTTGATATCCGTTATATTTCCGATCTCATTGTTTGCATGCATCAATGATACCAATGCGGGGCCCTTTGATGCCAACAATTCCTGTAGATGATCAAAGTTGATACTTCCGTTTTGATCCAGATTCACATAACTGATGGTAATTTTTCCCATTTTTTCAAGATACTGCAGCGTTTGAAGCACTGCGTGATGCTCGATTTTTGAGGTAATCGCATGCCGGAAATTACCAGATTGAAGGGTACAGCTTATTGCTGTGTTGTCGGCCTCTGTTCCCCCTGAAGTAAAAAAAATCTCAGCTGGAGAAGTGTTCAGCAGGTCGGCAACTTTTTTTCTGGCTTGTTCAATTGCGCTTCGCGCCTGTCGCCCATGTGCGTGTATTGATGAAGGGTTCCCATAATGAGTCAACATATAGGGTTTCATCGCTTCGAAAACCTCCCCATCTATTGCAGTGGTTGCCGCATTGTCTAAATAAACCTGCATATCTAGTTATTGTTGGTAATTATTTCTTTCATATCTGAGATAATCTTTGAACCCAGATATTCTGCAGTAGCCAAGGTATCTGATTCAGTGTATATCCGGATTATTGGTTCTGTATTGGATTTTCTAAGATGTACCCATTCTTTATCAAATTCTATCTTAACGCCATCCACAGTATTAATGGGTTGTCTTTGATATTTTTCCTGTATAGTTGTCAGCAATTGATCAACATCAATGCCCTCCGTCAACTCAATTTTCTGCTTGGAAATGTAATAATTGGGGTAGGAGGCACGAAGTCTGGAAACAGATTTGCCATATTTTGCCAATTTTGTCAGGAACAGGGCGATACCAACCAAGGCATCCCGACCAAAGTGTAATTCAGGATATATAATCCCTCCATTTCCTTCACCACCGATAATTGCCTGGTGCTCTTTCATTTGTTGTACCACATGCACTTCTCCCACTGCAGAAGCATAGTGGGTGCCACCATATTTTTCCGTAATGTCTTTCAAAGCTCTGGTAGATGAAAGGTTGGATACCGTGGCGCTACCCGGATGTTGCTCCAAAATATAGTCGGCCACCGCCACCAGGGTATATTCTTCCCCAAATGGCTCTCCACTTTCCTGAATAAATGCCAACCGGTCTACATCGGGGTCAACCACAATACCCAGATCAAAATGACCTCTTTCAACTTCACCGGAGAATTCGCGAAGGTTTTCTGGTATCGGTTCCGGGTTTCTGGGGAATTGGCCATTTGGTTCACAATGAAATTCCTCAATTTGGGTGACCCCCAATGTTTGCAGCAATAAAGGCACTGCAATGCCCCCTGTGGAATTCACCGCATCCACGGCAATACTAAAGTTGCGCTCTTTTATGAGATCAATATCCACCAAAGGCAGACCAATAATCTTTTGTATGTGCTTGAGTAAATAGGTATGATCCTCATAGTAACTGCCCAATTTTTTCAAGGGAGCAAATTCGAATTCCGCTTTTTCTGCGAAGTCCAAAATCTCCTGTCCATCCTCCTGAGATAGAAATTCTCCTTCATGATTCAGCAGTTTCAAGGCGTTCCACTCCACCGGATTGTGACTGGCGGTTATTACGATACCACCGGCGGCTTTTTCATCGGGCACAGCCATCTCCACAGTGGGCGTGGTAGACAGTCCCAGGTCAACTACGTCAATACCCATTCCTTGTAATGTAGTACTTACCAGCTGCGTCACCAGTTTTCCCGTTGGTCTGGCATCTCTGCCAATTACAACCTTGGGGGCATCTGATCTGACTTGCAACCATTGAGCATATGCTGAGGTATATTTTACGATATCAGGTGGGGTTAAACCTTCGCCTGGCAAACCGCCGATGGTGCCCCTGATGCCAGATATTGAGATTATTAATGTCACAAGATTTTAAGGTATAATTGAGGCCTGCAATTTAGATAAAATGGGGGAAATTATTGCAGAACAGCTGATTTTGAAGATGGGAAGATCTACTTAAACTTGGAAAGCACCTTGTCTACCTCCGATTCGGGATTGGCACAGGGATCGCCTGGAGTAACCTTTTTACCACAATAGCCGCAAGTTTCCCCTTCTTTGTTCAAAAAGGGGCTTTGAGAGGCACAAGTGCCTTTGAATTCTCCCCCCTTTACCAGTAGCAGGCGCACTGACATGAGGATGAAAAAGAGGGCCAATATTCCGATGGCAAGTAGTACGGTGGTCATAATTGAGTAACTTTGAACAAAGTTAGCGTATTTTGATAACTTCCAGACTTCCCATAAAGTTCTTATATCCTTAATGAGCCACCCTAAAACATCCAAAGATCCTTTACGATCTGAAAAACTAAAGGCCTTCGATCGGTTGTTGACAATTATGGACCAGTTGAGGGAAAACTGTCCCTGGGATCAAAAACAGACCCTCCGGAGCTTGCGTCATCTTACCATTGAAGAAACCTACGAACTTTCGGACGCAATATTGGAAGATGACCCGGAGGAAATAAAAAATGAGCTGGGAGATATCATGCTGCACATGATCTTCTATGCCAGGATCGCTTCAGAAGACAATGCCTTTCATATTGGTGACGTGCTGGACGGAGTGGCCGAAAAGCTGATCAACCGGCATCCTCATATTTATGGAGATCTAAAGGTTAAAGATGAGGAAGAAGTAAAAAGGAACTGGGAGAAGATCAAGCTGAAAGAAAATGGCAATAAATCCGTTTTGGGCGGAGTCCCTCAATCGCTTCCGGCGTTGGTAAAGGCCATGAGGATTCAGGAAAAAGCCCGGGGTGTAGGATTCGAC
>CAZAWQ010000202.1:0-2140 GCA_964488585.1 uncultured Roseivirgaceae bacterium | reverse complement strand
TGGTTTCCAGCTAAATGATGTAATCGGTCAGATTAGAAGTGGTTTTTTTGGTTTTCAAGTGCAACGATTCCAGCGTGGCAGAGATGAGATCCGGTTCTTTGCCACAAGCCGACCGCTCTCAATTACCGTAATCGGAATGCTGCCATTTTTCACCTCTTCAGTAAAAACAGTCTGAAGCACTATTTCCTGCTGAGGTCTTTGCTCCTGCTTACTTCCAGCCAATGTTCTTGCAACAAATATGCCTACTGCAATTACACCTAATCCTAATATTATTGTTATAATCTTTCTCATTTTTATTTAGTTTGTACTGCAACTAAATCATACGATTTGATAGTCTTCTGTATATTTTTTAAGATATTAATGGTGTTTTTTATTTCTGCCGATGATAATCCCTCCTGGATCTCATACAAGATCTTTTCTATGGTTGGCATTGCCAGTTTAAAAGTTTCTTTACCGTGCTTTGTAAGATATACATGATTTATTCTACCGTCAGTTTTTGATGGAATACGTGCGACCAGGTTTTTTTTCTCTAACGTAGTCAAAAGCCTTGCTAAGGAGGCTTTATCCCTGTTTGTGATAAATGCGAGGGAGTGCTGAGGTTGACCATCCAGATGGTGCAATTTTATCAACAGGAGTAATTGTACTCTCGTTAATCCAATCCCTTCCTGGTACAACCGCTCGTTAACATAATCATCAATAAGCTTTAAGGTTCTTCCCAGCCAGGGTAATATTTTATCTTCAATATTGAATTCGAATTTGTTCATACCGCTTTTATTGAAACGTTGGCAAAGATAATAAAAATTCACATATTAATTGCATATGCAACTAAATATACGTCACGCAAATTAAAAGGTTGCTAACCAGTAAAAAACTTTTTCCAATTGTTACTTAATCAACATTATCATCAGCCTGGATGGCGGAATTCTTGGTGTCCAGGATCTTGACCGCCCTGAACAGAAGATCTGAGGACTGAAGGATCTTATTTTTAAGATTTTCGGGATAATGGTTGTGTCGATATAAAAACTGGCGAATCTCATTTTCAACTGTTTCGGAATTATAGCCCCAGAGAGTGTTATCCAAAACCCGTTTTGGAAAAAAGATGTCACCGGTCAACTGTAATTCTTCGAGCATTTCAAGGGTGGGAGTGATGTACTTAACCGAAGTTCCGGTACGAAGGGGATGATGGAGAAACCCAATGGCTTTTTGAACCCAGGCTTCATGGTGCCGATTTTCAACATTCTTCAATTGTTCAAAAGACGCATCACGTACCTCAGCATTGGGAGAAAGGAAGGGAATTATGAATACCATCCTTGCCTTCCGGTCTGGGTTATTCAATCGCCCTAATTGACTTGACAAAATTTCATCTGATTTTTCCGGTAATCGTAGCGCTATCTGGTATGCAATTTCCGTGTAGTCGTTCTCCGATAAATTCAAACCCGGAATGGGCTGATCCCTGGTCCAGACCCGGTAAAGTCTGTCAACTCCGCCGGGAGAGGTAACAATGGACCGGTATGAATTGAAGTACGATGATTTAATTCTTGTATCATTCGAAGAACCCATTCTATTCCACAATAGATCTTCGATTCTTTCCGACGCGTCCTGCTGTTGATCGGGAGTTAGAAATTTCCAAAAAAGAGTTTCTAAATAATTAAGAATTCGTTGGATGAGCAGTGATTCCTTTTCCATTTCCAGATTCAGGATCATAGTTTCCAGTAATTCGCCGGGTTTTACATCGTATTGCAACATACTTTCCCATAAACTCAGCCAACCAATCCCGCGTAAAAGGGGATCCTCCAACTCGTGTAAATGTTTGTGCCAATACTCCTCTGTGGATTTGCCAAGACCGAAATAACCGTACCCATATCCATCACCGTTAGGAACAATAAATTCCGGAACAGGAATACCAGCTGAACTATCGATGTTGTTGTAGTTATCTGTAACGTCAACATCGAATTCCTGCATGCTGTTATTAACAAGAAATTTGAGTTTGAGTTTTTGCTTCCAACTCTTTCCCTTCTTGGCCATATCATAATGAAAAAGGGAAATGTCTCCTGCAAGTGTATCATGTTCCACATCCAACCTTACAAAAAAACCAGGCATACCTTTTTGTTTGATCCAGTCATTACTCCACGAAATGAGG
>CAZAWQ010000201.1:0-8167 GCA_964488585.1 uncultured Roseivirgaceae bacterium | reverse complement strand
TTTTCATGGTGCAAGAGTTGATTTCTTGCTTTCAAGATAAGAATCACACTCTTCGGATAGTAATTAAACAAGAGTTAATTCTCGAAAAAGGCGGTATTCGTGAAACTATCACCGTGAAATTACTTCCAGAATGGCTTCTTTAGGTACATTCTGATTGGTGGTCATGGGATAGGGAACCACATCTTTCAATATCACCGCATAGTCTTTACCGTCAATTTCGACCGCTACCGTGTCAGAAATTATCACACCGTTATTGCGCTGTGGGCAGTCACCAATACATAGATCTAAGGTTTCAACAATTTCCTCAATTCCACTGACCCCTACTGTTACCATAGCTTCACCAAACCGCACACAGACTACATTAGAAGGACAGCGGGATTCAACGATCTCTAATACCTGTAGAATGATATGGCCCTGGTCTTGTTCCAGTTCCAGGGTAACTGATTCAGCTTCATGGGCCTCGAATTGCTGGTCCAGGGTAAATAGTTCGGGTTGATAATCAGAGCATAATTGGAACATCATGCTTGCTGCTACCACCATCAAAATCCTGAGTCTTATCATGTCGGACTTATCCATTCAACTATAAGACCCTATTTTTCCCTTTTTGGTTGTCTTAAAAATATATCTGGGTGATATACAGACGCTTAGTCATCCAAATCACTAAACCATGCAGGTATGGGGCTGCCACGCGGTGCCTGTCCAGGGCCCACAGGCGCTCCACTGTCAAAATTACCATTAATGGGTGTGGCACCTCCATCAAATTCTAGTACAGCGCTGTAAGTACCGCTTATGTGAGTATCAGTTCTTTCATTCACAACCATGTTACCTTTACCACCTTCGATTTTCACCTGTTTCCCGTTTTGCATTACAATTCCATCGGCATCTACCACAGTAACAGCCCCTCCTGTCTTCTCAATTGGGAAAAGCATATTGCCGGTCAGTGAAACACGCAGTTCTTGCGAGTTTCCTGGACCTGTGGATATTGAGAGTTGAGCAACTAGGTAGCCATTGTCATCCTCGCTCTCCCCCGCAATTGTCAAAGCCGCATCCGAGCCTAAGGTGCCTAGGCCATAGGCAGCGGGAGGCCCTTCATCAATGGCAATGCTGGTCACTTTCACTGCGGATGTGTACGACTCTCCCTCCATCATTCTCATAAGCTGTTCCATTTTACCAGGCATCATCTTTTCCATCATCTCTTTTTGTTCATCAGTCATATTAGCTAACTGCTCCCTGGCTTGTTCCATCTCTTTTTGCTCCTTTTTACTTATGGCCTGAAAGATACCAGCAATTTGATAGGCTTTGGTATAAGACTCATAAAGAGATCCCACTTTTTTGTAGTCCAAATCAAACTTTGAAATGGTTATGGGCGTTTTATTTCCATCACCATTGTCAATGTTGCCTTTCATTATTAATGCCAAAGGCACAAACTCCTCCTTTTCGATGAATAAACTGGTTGTTTCAAGGGTAAATTCCCCTCCACCTTCATGCTGTTCTAACTCTATATCCTCCAGATTATCCGCATAAAGATGAAAAGCCTCACTCTGTTCGAACTTGCCATTTTTGTCTTCAGAAGTTGATCTCACCAATTCAGTACCCACAAATTTTGCCCTCTTTAAGAATTCCTGCATATCCCCTATGTCTTTTTCATCCGCTTCGACCTCATCACTGATTATGCCATAAGCTGCAGCCCCGGCATCCAGGAAACCCGCCATCTGACTGAAATCCATTCCAGCTGTGGGTGCTCCGAATTCCATATATTTTCTTAATGCATCAGCTTGTGCAGTAGCCACCTCCTCAGGCGGTGGAAATCCTGCCTTTATTACCATTTCACGTTCATAAAGAGGTCGAGGTACTTCCCGAAAAGTAATTGGATTTCCTCCCTCTCTACGTTGGTAATAAACCGAAGTCTCCATCCCCATGGCCTCTGGTAATGAAAGCGTTACCGTGTAGTTGTTTATACCTTGCCAGCGCTCTTGCTGTTTTTCCTGCATTTTTAACAGAATAGACTTTGCATCCTGGGATATGATCTTTCCTGAAAAAAGTAATGCTGCGGCCAATAAACAAACCATGATAGGAGTTGAAGGATTTTTCATAACAAAATGGGACTCATTGGTTAATTTTTAAGATTATGAAGAGAATCTACGGAAATATTACTTGAAAATCAACAAGTTGCAGAATCGTTTGAAGCTTGGTCTGAGTGCTGCTTGGGTTTTTACTTTAAAGTTTGCAAAATCTCAGCATCAGCCATATCTTCGATGAATCAAAATCCTCTACTGCATCCGTATTGGCAAAATTATTGCATAACTCCTTGAAATGATTATTGATAAGATATTTAAAAGCAGACTCTTTCTTTGTTTGATGCTGACCTGTTGGGTTGGTACAGGCTATCTGACAGCCCAAACTCAAAACTGGAAACTAGATGCTGATTCACCGATTGTGGTTGAGATCACCGGAACTTCCACCCTGCATGACTGGAAAGTTACCTGTGCCGATGTTCAGGATGTACCAAAAGGATTCAGTTTTGATCTTAAGGACCAGAACCAAATCATCGAGTTCGGATTTAAAGTTCCGGTTGATAGTATGGATGGCGGGCGGGGCTCCAGCATGAATACTAAGATTTTTGATGCGTTTCAGTCGTCTCAAAATCCATTTGTTCAGTATAAACAGAATCAGCCGGCAACTATAAAAGAAACCTCTGAACAGAATGTTTTTACCATTACTTCCATTGGAACGCTCTCCATGGCAGGAGTTGATAAACCGGTTACTATAGAATGTACTGGTACCATAGAGAATGAAACTCTTATAATCCAAGCCAATAAGGATTTGAAGATTAGTGATTTTAGCATGGTACCACCCACTGCCATGTTTGGGCAAATCAAAACCAACGACAATGTGGTGGTCAGTTTCAAATTTCATTACATTAAGCAATGAGTAGAAAGTACCAATTACTATTATCGTCCTTGTTATTTCCAGTAATGCTGATATCTCAGGAAAGCAGTGAATTGCCGGCGTCCAGTGAAATACAGGCAGATACCATTCCCGGATCCAATATTGGTTTTCAAATGACCTTGATTCCAGGGGGTTCATTTTTAATGGGCAGCCCTGAAACCGAGCCAAACCGACGCCCGGATGAAGGACCGCAGTTCGAGGTAGTAGTGGATTCCTTTTGGATTGGCACCTATGAAGTTTCTTACCAGGAATATAACATTTTTGGTGACAAGTCGCTTGATTTACCCCCCTCAGATACCGTCGAATGGAATGTCGATGCTTTTGCCAGACCTAGTCCGCCATATGAAGATCCAACATTTGGAATGGGCAAGGACGGTTTTCCGGCAGTCAGCATGACGCAATTTGCCGCATTACAGTTTTGTAAATGGCTAAGCCAGAAAACTGGTGAATTCTACCGTTTGCCAACCGAAGCTGAATGGGAATATGCCTGCCGGGCTGGCACTACTTCCACTTATTATTTTGGTGAGGATCCGGAGCAGCTGGAGGCTCATGCCTGGCACTACGAAAACAGCGACGAAGTGTATCATAAACCCGGCGAAAAACAGCCTAATCCCTGGGGTCTTTATGACATGTTAGGTAATGTTTCTGAGTGGACTCTAGATCAATATCAAGAAGACGCCTATCAGCTATTGGACAGCTTAGAGGAAGTCAACCCGTGGATAAAACCTACGAAACTACACCCCAGAACAGTCCGTGGTGGTTCCTGGGATAACGACCCTGAGGAACAGCGTTGCGCCTGTCGTATTGGGTCCAGCAAAAAGTGGAAAGAAAGAGATCCCCAAATACCTAAAAGCTTTTGGTGGAATACCGACTCTCCTTTTGTAGGATTTAGACTGGTTAAGCCTTACCATGAACCAACTCCGGAAGAACAAGCTGCATTCTGGGGTCGGGTCCTTGGTGATTAATTTACAACCCAGCCACCGGCCAGTACGCTGATGTTTCGTTTTCTTCATACACTGATCTTGTTTTTGGCAGTTATCCCAAGGTGCCATGCACAGGAAAATCTGATCCGATTCCAGCGGTCGGAACCCATTATGGGCACCACCTTCAAATTAACTTTTTATGCCAGATCGGAGGAACAAGCCACATTTGCAGCCAACTTGGCAATTAACCGGATAAAGGAATTAAATGATGTTTTCAGTGATTACCAGCCGGATAGTGAGGTCAGCAGACTTTCTAAAAACGCAACGCAACGAACACCAGTTAGCGACGACTTATGGTATTTACTAAAATTATCAAAAAAGATCTCTCGACAAAGTAATGGGGCATTTGACATTTCCATTGGGCCCTTAACTAAATTATGGAGACGAGCAATAAGACAACAACAATTTCCAGATTCTGCGAAAATAGCAGAAGCCAAAAATTTGGTAAACTACCGGTGGATCAAACTATACCCCTCCAAACAACAGGTAAAACTTAAAAAGCGGGGAATGAAATTAGATTTTGGGGCCATTGCCAAAGGTTACGCCATCGATCAAGCCTATGAGGTATTAATAGAGCAGGGCATATCAAGGGCATTAGTAGATGGAGGCGGTGACCTGTATGTTGGTGATGCCCCTCCAGAGCCAACTAATTGGGATATCAAGGATCACCAAGGAAAGCCTCTATTGATTAAGGCCCAAACAGGTGTAGCAAGTTCAGGTGACAGTTATCAAAATCTTGAGTGGAATGGAACCAGATACTCTCATATAATAGACCCGCATAGCGGTGTAGGGATTCAGAATAGTAATGTCATCACAGTTATTGCTTCAAAGGCTACTATAGCTGATGTCCTGTCCTCCACCCTTTCCGTTTTGGGAGCAAAACGTAGATATAAACTCCTGAGAAAGTATCAGGCAGAAATCCTAAAATAACTTTAATCCGACAGTCCAGAAGTTAAATACATAGGCAGGTGATTGGTTTCTTTTAATAGACGACCCTACGTATATGTCAAAAAAAAAGATTAACTTTTTGGCTTCAAAAACTACTACACTAATGAAAGAGCTAAGTAAATCAAGAAGAGAATTTATCAAGAAATCCAGTTCGGCTGTTTTAACATCAGCCATAGGGTTTAATATTTTGTCAGCTAAGCCTCAATCGAGCAAGAATCTGAATATCGACACCCTAAAAGTAGGATTAATCGGATGTGGTGGACGTGGGACCGGAGCGGCACTCCAGGCTTCTCTGGCTGATCCTAATGTTATGATAACCGCCATGGCCGATATTTTTCCAGACAAATTGTACAAATCGTACGAAAACCTCAAAATTGAGAACCCCGACAAACTAATGGTCGACGAGGATCACAAGTTTATCGGTTTCGACAGCTATAAAAAGGTGTTGGCCACAGATATAGATGTAGTAATACTTGGCACCCCGCCTAATTTCCGACCAGGACATTTGGCAGCAGCAGTGGAGGCAGGAAAGCATATTTTCTGTGAAAAACCGGTGGCAGTAGATGCGCCCGGAATTCGAAGCGTGATAGAAACAGCTAAAAAAGCTAAGGAAAAAGGACTGGCCTTAATGTCCGGGTTTTGTTGGCGGCATGATATTCCCAAAATTGATACCTATAATAAATTGAAGGATGGAGCTATTGGGGATATCCACACTATTTACAATACCTATAATACCGGGGCCAATTGGTTTCGTGAACAACAACCTGATTGGTCAGGTTTCGAATCCCAAATGCGCAATTGGTTGTACTATAATTGGATATCAGGCGATATGATTGCTGAACAAGCAGTTCACAGTATTGACTTGATGTCATGGGCTATGGGTGACGTAATGCCCATAAAAGCCAGCGGCACCGGAGGCAGACAAAGTCGTACTGAAGACCAGTATGGTAATGTGTACGATCATTTCGCCATAGTTTATGATTACCCTGACGGCAAAAAAGGTTTCCATTTTTCACGACAACAGAAAGACTGCTACAGGTCCTATCATATTGATATGATGGGTACTCAAGGACGATGTTATATCGATGTTTCCCGGAAACACGAAATTACCGGCAAAGAGCAATGGAAATGGAAAGGAGAGAAAAGCAATATGTACCAAAACGAGCACGATACTCTTTTCGCCTCCATTCGGAATGGAAAACCTTTCTTTGATGGTGTAAGAATGGCCAATAGTACCATGTTGGCCATCTGGGGACGAATGGTAGCATACACAGGACAAAGCCTTACCTGGGAGGAAGCCCTTAAATCCGAAGAAGTGTTAGGGCCCGAACTTGATGAGTATTCTTGGGATCTGAAATGGCCTTCGCAAGCAGTAGCTAAACCCGGAATTACCAAGTTCACCTAAAATGCGTCGACGTAGATTTACCAAGAGTGCACTTACCGGAGCATTTGCGTTCAGCGTATCTCCAACTATGGCTTTTGGAATGGCTTCTCCACTTAACAAAAAAAGTCTGAAGTTTGGAATGATCAAGGAGGACCTGACCTTGATAGAAAAGTTTCAACTGGTAAAGGATTTAGGATTTCATGGAGTGGAGCTTGACAGTCCGCACGACTTGAACGAAAGTGAGATACTTGAAGCCAAAGAAAAGACCGGATTGGAAATCCCTGGATTGGTTAACTCTCTACATTGGAAAAAACCACTATCGGATCCGGATCCGGAGGTGAGGAAAGCTTGTACTGAATCCATGATCGCTGCATTGCATCAGTGTAAAAAATACGGAGGAACCACAGTACTGCTGGTTCCTGCAGTGGTTAGTGAAAAAGTTTCTTACGATGAAGCCTGGGAACGGTCTACTGACGAAATTAAAAGAATGCTTCCAGCCGCCAGAGAAACAGGTGTAAAGATTGCCATTGAAAATGTATGGAACAATTTCCTCATAAGCCCCTTGGAAGCTGCACAGTATATTGATCAATTCAACAGTGATATGATCGGTTGGTACTTCGACGTGGGAAACATAGTGCGTTACGGTTGGCCTGATCAATGGGTGAAAATCCTGGGTAAGAGAATCCTCAAAGTTGATGTAAAGGAATACAGCCGCGAAAAGCAAACAAATGAAGGTATCTGGGAAGGTTTCAAAGTGAAGCTGGGGGACGGTGATAGTGATTGGAGTAAGGTGAACAGTGCATTGAGAAAAGTTGGATATTCAGGATGGGGATCCGCTGAAGTACCAGGAGGTGATCGTTCCAGGCTCAAGGAAATTTCTCAAAGAATGGATCGAATTTATAAGTTGTAAATATTTATGAAAGACCCTATAACTGTTCTGGTGGTTGGCTGTGGAAATATGGGGGCCTCCCATGCACGAGCATATCACAAAATGCCAGAGTTTGAAATTGTTGGGCTCGTAAGCCGAGGCCCTGAAAGTAGGTCCAAACTGTCAAATGAACTAGGAGGTTACCCTGAATTTGACAATATCCAACAAGCGTTGGAAGAAACCCATCCTCAGGCAGTTTCAATAAATACATATCCGGATACACATGCTGAGTATGTTCGGATGGCGTTAGAGCATGATGCACATGTTTTCGTAGAAAAGCCTTTAGCTAATACGGTAGAAGAATGTCTTGAAATAAAAGAACTTGTTCAGAAATACGGGAAAAAATTGGTAGTAGGATACATTCTTCGAGTGCACCCTACCTGGAAAAAATTTATTGATATAGCTAAGGAACTTGGGAAACCACTGGTCATGCGGATGAATTTAAATCAGCAAAGTCATGGATCAACATGGGAAGTACACAAGAACCTAATGAATTCCATGTCACCCATTGTGGATTGTGGAGTTCATTACGTGGATGTTATGTGCCTTATGACTCAAGCCAAACCGGTATCAGTAAGTGCAATAGGGGCCAGACTATCATCTGAACTAAAGGAAGGCATGTATAACTATGGACAGTTGCAGGTGCGTTTTGACGACCAGTCTGTTGGATGGTATGAAGCCGGATGGGGTCCTATGATGAGTGAGACAGCTTATTTTGTCAAAGACGTGATTGGGCCTGAAGGATGCGTCAGCATAGTAGACAAGAATCCCCAACAGGACCAGGTTAGTTCAGATAATGTAGATGGTCATTCGGCAACCAACGCTTTGCGGCTGCACTATAGCAAAACCACCGAAGATGGTAGTTTTGCAAAGACAGACCAACTGATCGATGCCACAGATGAACCAGACCATCAAGGACTGTGTGACTTGGAGCAACAGTTCTTTCTCAGTGCCATCCGAGAGGACAAAGACCTG
>CAZAWQ010000200.1:0-6888 GCA_964488585.1 uncultured Roseivirgaceae bacterium | reverse complement strand
CCATAACTGATTCCGTTTTAAACATAAAATGGTGGGAACTGTTTCAGGACCCCATCATTGATACCCTGATAAGCATTGGTCTTAGGGAAAATAAGGATGTATTAATAGCCTCCAGCAGAATAGAACAGGCCAGGGCAGTTCTGAGTAAGTCAAAAGCGGAAGTATGGCCTTCATTTGGTTATTCCGTAGGAGCGCAAAGAGGTAATGTGGTTCAGGGAGCTCCCATTGGAAGTACTTCAAACCTTTTTACGGGATTTGGCACACTGAGCTGGGAAATCGATTTTTGGGGGAAATTCAGGAGGGCCAATGAATCTGCCAGGGCGGAATTGCTGGCCAGTGAATATGGCAAACGATCGGTCCAGATTGGATTAATATCATTTATTACCGGTACCTATTACCAACTGTTGGACTTTAAATGGAGATTGGATATCTCCAGAAAAACACTGGAATTGAGGCAGGAATCGCTGGATATCATACAAGCCCGATTCAATGAAGGAATTGTAGCTGAAATTGACCTGAACCAAGCGCAGATTCAAAGAGCCATTGCCGCTTCTGCAATTCCGGTTTTTCAAAGGGTGTTGGCTCAAACAGAAAATGCTATGAGTATTTTATTGGGAAGAAACCCTGGACCGATTCCTCAGGGACTGAATCTGGCAGAACAGACACTGGCACCGGATATTCCAGTGGGAATTCCCTCTATGTTAATGGAAAGAAGACCCGATATTCTTCAGGCCGAGAGCTTCTTGCATGCACAGAACGCCCGTATCGGGGTGGCGGTAGCACAAAGATTTCCGGCAATAAGCCTTACTGGTTTACTGGGTGTGGCCAGTAGTGAAATTTCTGAAATAACAGATGGTGATGCCATGTTTAATATTGGTGGTAGTCTTCTGGGTCCGCTCTTTGAGTTTGGTAAAAACAAAAGAAGAGTAGAAATAGAGCGAAGAATTACTGAACAGGCATTGTATGAATATGAGTTTACCGTGATCACCGCGTTCCAAGAGGTAGAGGATGCCTTGGTGGAGATTTCTACCCTTAAGGACGAATTACAAGCCAGACGTGATCATGTGGCTGCCGCTCAGAATGCAGAGTATTTATCGGGGGAACGGTATGATCAAGGCGTCACCAGCTATCTGGAAATTATTGAGAGCCAGAGGCAGTTCTTCGATGCACAATTAAGTTTGTCGGAAACCACTCAGCTGTTGTTCAATGGGTATGTGAAACTATACAAGGCTCTAGGTGGCGGATGGCTTTCTGAGGAAGAAATGGTGCAGCAGCAGCAAGCTGTTGCAGAATAACGATTAATAATTAATAATTGATCGTGGTAATTCGTAATTCTACTCTCCTGCCTTATTCATCAACATGATCTCATGTTCGTTTAGATGGACCCCGCAAGCGCCAATACTTTCTTCAATTTGATTCACTTTACTACCAGCAATGATGGGGATGATTTTGACTTTTTGGTGCATGATCCAAGATAGCACCAGTTGATTCGAAGTACATCCCTTAGCTTCTGCCAAT
This sequence comes from uncultured Roseivirgaceae bacterium, assembly GCA_964488585.1. Classification (GTDB taxonomy): domain Bacteria; phylum Bacteroidota; class Bacteroidia; order Cytophagales; family Cyclobacteriaceae; genus SZUA-3. Next base: position 5,370 of record CAZAWQ010000200.1, on the reverse strand, counting down.
GACTTTAACAAAGCCATTCTCTGCATATTATCGGTGGTACGATAATCTGCCGGCAAATCTTCATCGGGCCTGGAATACAGTCCGGAAAGTAAGGAGGAATACGCTAACAACGTAAGGTAATTGTCAGATTCAGCATAGTGGATCATTTCATCATTGAGTAATTGTTGAACCCACAGATCGGCGGATCTTTTGGGACGAAGATATGAGAATTTTTGCTGTATACAGGAGTAAGTAATATAGTCATGTGACTTGCTTACATTTAGACTTTGTTCAACCCTCCATGACTCCGTATTACTAATACCGGCAAATCTTATTTTTCCCTGCTCCTTTAACTTGGTGAAAGCAATTAATCTTTCTTCAATAGGATAATCGGTGAAATCGATATGGGCATACAGAACGTCAATGTAGTCTGTGTTAAGTCGAACCAAACTATTTTCAACCGATTCGATTATTGTATCATATGAAAGTCCTTCCAACTGAACGGTGTCCAGGTCCCCAAAGTAATTAACCGGACGCCCCCCGCATTTTGTGGCGATGACCAGGCTGTCCCTCTTTTTAGTTTTGAGCCACTGCCCGATAACATTTTCGCTCTCATCGCCTACGCCATTGTCCCTCCAGAAAGCATAGCAGTTGGCAGTATCAATAAAATTACCCCCTGCCTGAATAAAGTGATCCAGAAGTTTATGAGATTCATTTTGAGGCACTTTGGTCCCGAAGTACATAGTTCCCAAGCATAGCTCGGATATCAATTGTCCAGTGTTTCCAAGGATTACCTTTTTCATGTTATGGCAAATTGTGCAGCCAGCTCATTATGTGTAGCTTTTGTGTACTAATGTAACCGACTTAAAGAAGAATAGAAACACTATCACTCAATAAGTTGCAGCTCAACCACATTTCTCAAAATAAACAGAATCTTTTTTGTTATTTTGAGCTTCAAATATCACACAGTAATTGAGGGCAATGAATTCCATTGATTTGTTGATTTTCATAGTCTATATGACCGCTACTTTGGCAGTGGGTGTTTTATTTTACAAAAAAAACAGATCGGCAAAAGCCTTTACCCTGGGAAATAAAAATGTTCCGGCTTGGGTAATTTCCCTGTCCTTCTTTGCGACCTTCGTCAGCAGTATTAGTTATTTAGCTCTGCCTGGTATTGCTTTTCAAGAGAATTGGAGTTCCTTGGTGTTTAGTTTGTCAATTCCGGTAGCTGCCTTAGTAGCCATTAAAGTTTTCATTCCACTGTACCGAAAGGTCAACAGCCCTTCAGCTTATGCTTACCTGGAGCAGCGTTTTGGCCCATGGGCCAGGATTTATGCCTCAACCATGTACCTGCTTACACAATTAATGCGTGTGGGTACTATTCTGTATTTGATGGCGCTTACGGTAAATGCAGTGTTTAACTGGGACATCGCCACTATTATTATGGTGACTGGAGGTGCTGTAGCCATATATTCTATCTTGGGAGGCATTCAGGCAGTGGTCTGGACAGATGCCATACAGGCGGTGGTATTGATTTGCGGCGCTATAGTTTGCCTGGTTTATATACTTTATGAGATGCCCGAAGGCCCCAAACAGGTTTTTCAGCTGGCTATGGATCAAAATAAGTTCAGTCTGGGTAGTTTTAGCGGGGACCTGTCCCAGCCAACTTTCTGGGTCATTTTAGTTTACGGTATCTTTATAAACCTGCAAAACTACGGGGTTGATCAAAATTATGTTCAACGCTATATGTTGGCCCGCACTGATAAAGCCGCCAAAAGATCCGCATTTTGGGGTGGTATGTTGTACCTGCCGGTTTCTGCGGTATTTTTATTTATCGGCACTTCCTTATTTGCCTATTACCAATCGGGTGCCGGCATATTACCCGTTGAGTTGCAGGACGCTGCCACAAGCGACCAGGTGTTTCCCCATTTCATAGTAAATCAACTGCCCACTGGAATCACAGGGTTGATGATCTCTTCCATATTTGCAGCCGGCATGAGCACCATTTCAACCAGTTATAATAGTGCAGCAACTGTTATTTTAACCGATTATGTGGGAAAATATAAAAAAACTCAAATTACAGAAAAACAGAAAATGATGGTGTTGTATCTGGCAACATTAACAGTCAGCATTCTGGGAATTTTAATAGGCATTGCCATGATTAATGTTAAAAGCGCTCTCGACACCTGGTGGAAACTCGCCTCGGTCTTTAGTGGAGGAATGCTGGGACTTTTTCTGTTAGGGGTTTTCTCCAAAGGAAAAAACCATACGGGTGCAGTGGTTGGGGTGGTGGTTGGACTTTTGGTTATTCTCTGGTTGAGCCTTTCTGATTTTTTTCTTGGCCCTGAAACCATTGGGATTCGATTTCATTCCTATCTTACCATTGTTATTGGTACCCTGACTATTTTTGTTACTGGATTTTTGATCGGGTTGATTACAAAACAACTAAATAACAACACCCAAGATGAGACTACTTTGTCCAAATAAATCGAGTAATATACTCATGCAGTTCACCATAGGATATCTAATGCTTCTAGGAAGTTCATTAAATGCCCAGATTATTCCTGAGCTTGCAAGAGTCGGGCAGGGGGCTTACTTAAGAGGTGAATTAATTTATTCTTTAGACAATAGACCTACCCCGGAGTGTCATGCTTCCACTATAGAGGAGATTGATGGTGGGATAATTGCTGCCTGGTTCGGAGGGGCACATGAGAAAAACAAAGATGTTAGTATATGGATTTCCAGGAATATCAAAGGGACATGGTCCCATCCCACAGAGGTAGCCAATGGCATTCAAAATGATATTTTGAGATACCCCTGTTGGAACCCAGTACTGTTTCAGCCTGACGAAGGCTCATTGATGTTGTTCTATAAGGTAGGACCAAGCCCCTCCGAATGGTGGGGAATGTTAGCTACCTCTGAGGATGATGGTCAAACATGGTCCGGGCACCGGAAGCTGGGTAAGAGCAAATATGGAGACTTACTAGGTCCCATAAAAAACAAACCGGTACAGTTGCAAGATGGGAGCATCATATGTCCAACCAGCATCGAGTATGAAAATGAAAATAATGAGGATTTTTGGCGAGTGTATTTTGAGATTTCAAAGGACCATGGACAAACCTGGAAAGTAACAGATTATGTAAATGATGGAATTGAGTTTGATGCCATTCAACCCAGCATTCTTTTCCACCCCAATAACCTGCCTCCTGGCCCACATGCCGAAACCGAGCGGGCAGGTAGCGGAGGAAAAATGCAAATTCTTTGTCGAACACAACAGCAGGTAATTTCCCAAAGCTGGTCAGAAGATGGTGGTAAAACCTGGAGTAATATGACCGCCACCAGCCTTCCCAATCCTAACGCCGGTACCGACGCGGTAACGCTGATGGATGGACGGCAACTACTGGTATACAATCATACCACCAGAGCAGGCAGTTTTCCAAAGGGAAGAAATATGCTGAACGTTGCTATTTCAAATGATGGTATTAACTGGCAGCCTGCACTGACCTTGGAACGACAAGAAGGAGAATACTCATACCCGGCGGTAATTCAGTCATCGGACGGACTGGTGCATATCACTTATACTTATCAAAGGCTATCGGTAAAGCATGTGGTTATTGATCCAACCCGGATCAATTGACCATTGACTGTTACCTATTGACTATTGACTATTACCCCAATCTGTAATCCGCAATTGGTAATTCGTAATTCGTAATAAATTACTCCACCTGTACCAGCCAACCACCGTCTTCAAACCATTTTTTTTGTAATGCATCCAGGGTACCAATCAATTGTAGGGAATTCAAATAGTTCTGAACCAGGTTCAAAAATAGGCCATCATCAGGCGGCAGGGCCATGCCAATGGGTTCAATAGTAAGTGGCTGATTTAGTGATGCTAATTTGGCATCTGGGTGTCTCAATTGGGTAATGGCACAGACCGGATAGTCAGCAACCAAAGCGTCCACTTCATCATTCAACAGAAGCTTTACAGCATCGTCATAGTCATCTACTAATGTAAGAGAGGTATTGCCTAAATTCCTTTTCACAAAGGATTCACTAGTTGACCCCCTCAGTGTTACTAGTTTCACATCACTTTGATTTATTGCACTGGCACTTTGTGCTTCCGACAGCTTAGGAGACCTGGTTAAAATTGATTTACCTGATATGGTATAAGGGCCCAGAAATGCAACCTCCATATTCCGCTCCGGAGTGATGGTCATACCTGACATAACAGCATCGATTTTTCCTTGCTTTAAGGCCGGAAGAAGCTCAGCAAAAGGCATTTGCTCGATCTTTAGCTCTACATTCATGGCTTGGGCCAGCAGGGTGGCTAACTCGACTTCATAACCGATGAGGGGACCGGCTTTGGATTTTACTGCAAAAGGAGGCTGATTACCGGTCATGCCGATTTTTATCTCCCCACTTTTAATAATCTTATTAAGCGTATTTTGGGCTGCTGCTTGGAGTGATAATAGAGCAGTAAGCATTAAAACCAGACAGGTTTTAAAAATAGTATTAAAATTCATTTTCAATAGTTTAATGGTTCATGGATAATTTTTCAGCCATACAGTATTGCTGAAAATCAGGCCAATTCCTAATGTACAATTAAAAATTCTCTGTGCAGCTGTGGATTAAGCTTCTTTGCTTAGAAAAACTGCTGCTATAGCAAAGAAACCAATTCCGGTAATACCCGGAGGATAAACTCCAATTTTTACCGATAGGTAGATCATAATTATTCCCAGTACGATCAATAGAATGGCAGCAAACTTCTTCATGTGATTGGTTGTTTGATAAAATTCAATCTACTGATTATGAATAATTTAAACAACACAAGAACAAAAAAGCAATAGAACTTCTAAGTCAAATGCTCTACTGCTCGATTGTTCAAATGCTCTGTTGTTCAATTATTCTCCTGCTCACTTGTTCCCACCCTGCTCCTCAAGAATCTTTTGGTTCTTTTTCTTCAACCTCCACTGTTGACCCATACTATTTTTAAGTTTGTCTGGTAATTGTTCAAAAGGAACCACCAGATCACCCTCTACCGGCCAATCTTCAAGCAATTGAGGGTGATATCCTTCGGGATAGTAGAGCTTAGGATCTATTTGCTTATCCCGTACAAATGGCTCCTGGATCTCCTCACGACTGGTAGGAGGATGGGGCACCACTAGTTGACCATTGTCGAAATTAAACTGTGGTGCCCGGCTATTGGGAAAATCCGGAAGGATTCCTTCTCTTACCCATATGGCGTCTTTAGTCATATTCACCACAATACCATCTGGAGCACCAAAATGGTATGGACCTTTCCAATGTTCACGAACTTCTGCAACCGTTTCCTCGTTTAAAAACGGATCAAAATTCATATGAGTTGTCATGAACATACGTGGTTGAATCAAA
>CAZAWQ010000199.1:0-2147 GCA_964488585.1 uncultured Roseivirgaceae bacterium | reverse complement strand
CTGATGTACAAACATGTTAATTGCCGAAAACATCCACAAATCATTTGACAATCTCGAAGTATTGAAGGGGATCGATCTGCAAATAAAAAAAAGTGAGATCATATCAATTATGGGAGCGTCAGGAGCCGGGAAGAGCACGCTGCTTCACATTTTAGGCACACTGGATAGTCCGGATGCAGGAAAAGTAGTTTTGAATGGGAAAGAGATCACTTCACTGACTAACAAACAGTTAGCTCGTTTTCGCAACAGTCATATTGGTTTCGTATTTCAATTTCATAATCTGCTTCCGGAATTCACATCACTTGAAAATGTTTGTATTCCCGGCTTGATTGCAAATGGAAAAAAGGAACCCGTTTTTGAAAGAGGAATTGAACTGTTAAGAATCCTGAAGTTGGATTCAAGAAAGGAGCACAAACCATCCGAACTTTCGGGAGGAGAGCAGCAAAGAACGGCGGTAGCGCGAGCTTTAATCAACAGTCCTGACATAGTTTTTGCAGATGAGCCAAGCGGGAATCTTGATTCAAAAAATGCAGGGGAATTGCACGATCTTTTTCTAAAATTGCGAAGTGAATTTCAGCAAACGTTTGTAATTGTTACCCATAATCCTGAGCTGGCGAAAATAGCCGATCGTGTACTGGAAATCAAAGATGGTAAAATAACTTAATCCGACGGACCGGACCTAGATTGCCGTTATTTTCATTTCCACACGTCTGTTTGTAGACCGGTTCTGTTCGCTGTCATTAGGAACCAGAGGTCTTTGTTCACCGTACCCTACACTCCGTATACGCGGATCAGGAACATTGTTCTTTACAAGATAATCCTTGGCACTCGCCGCTCTTCTTTGAGATAAAGCTAAGTTGAAGCTATCGGAACCCACAGCATCGGAATGAGCCGATACTTCAATGCTTACACTTGGATTAAGTGTCATGAAATCTACCATCCTGTCCAATTCCAGCAATGAGTTGGGAGACAGATTCGCCGAGTTGGTTTCAAAAGTTATGTTATTCAAAATCAAATTTGCATCGAGAGATATAGGAGATACGGTCAAATCTACTTGTTGAGAGATACCCGGACCAGCAGCTGAAGCAGTTTCACCAACAAGTATCTTCCCACTTGCAAAAAGATACCCACGATCCCCGGAAGTAAGGACCTCGTACTGGTCACCCTGTCTCAGGTAAAATTCTTCGTCGGAAAATCCTTCAATGATTTCATCCCTATTCTCGTTTTTCAAGGTTAACCTTGATCGCTTTTTTCTGTTTGTCGATACATCTTTAACGTTAAAACTATATTTTACCTTAATAGGCTTGAGAAATAATTTAAGAGATAGTTGTTCTAATGACCCGGTATGTACGACAATTGAATCGCTTTCAAAGTTTTTCGCCTCGGCAAGAATTCCATAACTCTTATTGACATCCAGTGAAAACGCTTTTTCCTCATCATCATAATTCTTCAACCTGAATTTTTTTACGGGGTCGCCAGTTGCAGAAAAGATAGATATATCGGCAGAAATTACTTCTTGAAGATCTTTATCATAAACCATAAGTCCTACATCCGCCTCTGAACGAAGATTTACATTTTTCCTTTCCTCCAGGGATTCATCCAGGTAGTATAAATTGTAGTCAAAATGCTGGCTTAAGTATCCTTCTTTTTTGAACTCAATTTTGTAATTGGTACCGGCATTTAGGATTAAGCTATATCGACCATCCCTCTTATTCGTTTTGATGACGGATAGTGTTTCAAGGTTTTTTGAATCCCTGATAATGATCTCAGCGTCCAGGCCTTTCCTGGTTTTAGGATTTCTCACAGATCCCACAATTGTCGCATTGAAGAATTGCCGATATTCTGGAGGAATTGTAATTGTGTATAGATGCCCCTCTGAATAAAAATACATGATGTCACCTTTTGCCGGAATTGAGGGAGAAAGATTATTAAGATCTGTATTTACGTAATCCAACATAATGGGCTCACTCCATGTCTTATCCACTTGTATCTGGCTCTGAAGGAGATTGAACTTACCTTTTTCCCCTGGAGTTAAAGCAGAAAATAGGAGGGTACGATTATCTGCCATTATTTTTGGGTCCCTCACACATCCTTTATTGATGATTTTCGGTAAGAGCTCCGGTTCACCCCATCGTCCACGAATGGTT
>CAZAWQ010000198.1:0-3342 GCA_964488585.1 uncultured Roseivirgaceae bacterium | reverse complement strand
AGTTGAACAAAAATGGTGTAAATTTGGTTAGTATTTGATGAAACTCCGTTCTGGAATAACTCAGCTCTCATTTTCTTCAGACCCAATAAGTAGTATCCTCCATCTCTGGTTGGCCCAAGAACAGCATCGTAGGTAATTAGTGCTTCAAAGCCGTTCATGATGATTTTAGGGGTTAGCTCCAAACAATCACTACCAATTATGCAAATGTCTTTATACCCCGATTCGAATCCCCACTCAAAGGCGGATTGCATTTTCTCACCCAGATCTCCCGGACTTTGTATCTGCTTCAGGTATATCGAATGGTCCCACAGATCGTCAGCTTCTACAGAATCGGAGTAGAAGACAACTTTTTCTACCGGCAAACTGCTGGTAACTCTTTCCGTATGGCCTAGCAACTTCAGATAGATTTTTAATGCCCGCTCATCTCCAACGGTGGCAGCCAATCGAGTCTTTACCTGGCCAAGTACGGGGTTTTTAATAAAGATTATCAAAAGAAGATCAGTCATATACCTTGATCCCTTGGTTCAGGTACTTACCCCAATTCTTATTGTAGACATGGACAGAGTCAGTCGGTTGATTTTTGTCATTCACTACCGAGTGTCCCTGGTTTTTCCACTGAAATATTCCCCCATAAAGATTGTATACTTCTTGAAAACCCAGCTCGTTCATTTTTTCTCCAACCCGTTCACTTCGGTAGCCTACGCTGCAATAAACCACCACGGTAGATGACTTGGAGATGTGGGAGATGCTCCCGGAGTCGAACGTTTCATAATCTATCAGTTCAGCTCCTTTCAAATGACTGACCTGGTATTCTTCAGGACTTCGGATGTCTAATAGTACTAGTTGTTTTCCTGATAACTGCCAGTTCTTAAGTTGTTCCGGCTGGACCAAAGGAACGGTGTTTTGGTACAGACTTTCAAGTTTTTTTTCCAAACTCTGTTGTCCACAGGCTGGGAAAAAGAAAAAGCTGCCTAGTAAATAAAGTAGGGAACGGAGTTTCATCAAATACTAACCAAATTTACACCATTTTTGTTCAACTGATTGCGCTCGCTTAGTAAATCCCAAATCAAGGTAATTGCCAGTAATACGTATTCAGTAATAACCAGATTAATATTTTCCGTATACCCGGTTTCGGTGTACCCAGCATAACTTACTATAACCAACATGGACCAGGCAATTGGGAACCTGTAGTCGGTAAACACCGCTAGCGCCACCAGAGGTGTAATGTACCAGGGATGAACTGTAGTGGACATTAGTAGATAAACCGTCAGGGCCCAAAGCATGGCTTTTGCTAATGACATGGAGCCATGGGAGTACCAGGAAAACCCCAGGATAATTAAAAGAGTGGTTAAAGCAAGGTATTTTCCTGCCTCATGAATAATGTTGTAGCCTTTTAGGGCAAATCCGATCTCTCTAACCAGGTAATAAATACTGGCATTGAATTCGAACTTCTGAAAGTACAGCGACAGGCTTGAGCCCATGTTTTCAGTTAGTTCAGGGCTCCAAATTGTAAGAAAGAATGCCACAACCGTTACTGTACACAAAGCCCAATAGCCGATTGTTTTTTTCCAGGGCATCCGGAAGACCAACAATGGAAGGAAAATCAGGGGAACCAACTTTGTAGCAACGCTGGCTGCCAACGCCATAGCTGACCACCTCCATTGGCTTTTTTGGAAATAGTAAATGGCCAATAAAATGAAAAAGACCATTATTGCCTCGAAATGAAGATTACCGGTGAGCTCAATAATTACCAGGGGATTCCACGCATAAATAAGGACTTTGTCTGTAGACAATCCATACCCTCTTAATATGCGCATGATCAGCAATATGGAACCCAACTCCGATAAGATGATAATCAATCGCATTACTATCAGATTGCCAATGATACTTTCCGGAAACAGCCTGGCAGCAATTACAAATATCCATTGTGCAATGGGAGGGTAAATTGTAAAGTAGTCTTGGGAGTTCATTCCCTGGTAAAGTTGCTGGTTGATAAGTAGCTCACTAAACTCAGGGTCTTCCATTAGTTTTGAAGGGATTTCTGTAAATGGGCTAATACCTTGACTTAGTAGTCGGCCGTCCCAGATGAACCGGTAGAAGTCATCACTAAGTTCGGGGACAGCCAACAACAGCGATAGCCTTAGCAACACCGCTGCACCTAATGCCCAAAACAGTATTTTTTCATTCCCAAACCGTATTACCAACAGATAAACAGAAGACAAAACTGTAAAAAGAAAAAGTACCGGGAAGAAATCCTGACGGGCTGTCTGATAGAATAAAACGTGATAACTAAACAGGGACAGTAGAAAAGCGCCAATCAACCAATATAATTGTTGTTTTTGCTCTCCCTTAGGTAGCATATTTTACCGTTTTCACGGATTGATAGAAAACACTGGCAAAACCCAGACAAAGCATGACGTGGAAAATCAATAAACCCAGATCGCCCAGATATATGCCTGCGATTATTCCAAAGGCAAAATAGAGACTCAATAATCCTTCCAGCCAGGTACTGATAGAGATCTGATTTTTAATGTAGATATTCTTTTTCAATCGATCATTTGAATGCCTGATGTCAAATTTCGGCGTGCGAACAAATGGTGATTTGAATCCGAAAAAACCCTCCAATACCGCTATAGTATTGTGTAGGGAAAGCCCCATTGAAACAGTTAGAAATGAGGGGTAAATCTTGAAAAAATATTGGCTTGGTTTATCTGGCGTAACCTGTTTGTTGGCCACCCAATAAAAGTAAGTGATTGAGAAAAACCCTAGCAAAAAAATACTTCCCAGATTAAAAACTGTATTGAACTCAGGGTATTGGTTTTTTATAAAGAGCATCGGAATACTAAGTAAAGCGGCAGCTAGCAGGCACACAAATACAGAACTGTTGAACAGATGAAAGAATGCATGGGACTTTTTAGTAAAACTCCAGCCGGACCGGAAAATATTGTTAAGATTCTTCCTGGCAGTTTCGGCGGCGCCCTTGTTCCATCTAAACTGTTGTGACTTGACAGCTGGCATGAGTACCGGTAACTCGGCAGGAGCCACTACGTCCTCCAGGTACTTGAAATTCCACCCTTTCAATTGAGCCCTATAACTTAGGTCCAGGTCTTCGGTTAAGGTATCAGCGGACCATCCTCCGGATTGCAGTATGCAAGCTTTGCGCCAGACACCGGCAGTTCCATTAAAATTAATAAGGCTGCCGGCATTACTTCTTCCCTGTTGTTCAATGGAAAAGTGAGCGTCCAGCCCAAACGCCTGGAGCCTGGTAAGCATGGAATAGTCCTTATTTACGTGCCCCCATCGGGTTTGGACCATCCCTATTTTCGAATCTTTGAAATAAGG
>CAZAWQ010000197.1:0-11605 GCA_964488585.1 uncultured Roseivirgaceae bacterium | reverse complement strand
GCCCAACCAAGGTAAAACCAGCACTTGAGTTGATTGATGTAAAGTTGAGCGTCACAAAAGCTTCAAAAGTACGATTATTGGCAGTTGTCAAAACTGCAAGGTGTGAAGTAGAGCTCTTCTGAACCCTATAAACCTGCAGTTAATGGATATACCCCATGCTCTTTGCTCTATGCCCCATGCTCTATGCTCTATGCCCCACGCTCCATGCCCCACGCTCATTTGAATTTTGTTTTTTTTGTATTTGGTATTTATTGCATAGCAATCGTAACTTCATGAAAAACACCCACTGCTTATGATCTTAACTATAAATGGTAAAGAGCACCAAATAAATGTTGACCCCAAAATGCCTCTGCTCTGGGCGCTGCGGGATGTGCTCAATATGACCGGAACTAAGTACGGCTGCGGAGTAGCGGCTTGTGGCGCTTGCACGGTACATATTAATGGCCAACCGATACGGTCCTGTCAATATCCTGTATCATCTGCGGATGGGAAGGAGATACGTACCGTGGAAGGTTTGGAAGCTGATCACTTAAGTGCAGTTCAACAGGCATGGATCAAACATCAGGTTCCCCAATGTGGATACTGCCAGTCAGGTATGATTATGGCGGTTGAAGCACTGCTAAACGAAATTCCTGACCCCACTGATGATGATATCAACCGCCGTATCACCAACATCTGTCGTTGCGGAACTTATCAGCGAATACGGGCGGCAATTAAAGATGCAGCTAACCAAAGAATGCAGGATGTAATAGATCAAGACTACCAAACCCAACCATCATGAAACGCAGAGGATTCATAATAACCGGAGGAATTGTAGGTGGCGGTTTGTTGGTAGGAATCGGGGGACTAACCCATGTAAATCGTAAAATTGCCCAATATAGCGGCTATGGTATGGGAGAGGGTACTTCGCTTAATGCATTTGTGCGCATAAGTCCGGACAATACCATAACCCTGGCCGTTTCAAAAACCGAAATGGGACAGGGTGTTTATACTGCACTTCCGCAACTCATAGCTGAAGAACTGGAAGTGGAGATGTCACAGATCCAGGTGGTACACCCTCAGCCCGAAGGGCCTTACGCCAATTTATTTTTGGCTCATGAAGCGCCCAGGGATCCTTTTGGTGACTTGACCATGATGCAAAAAGTTTTCGCCTATGTTCCCAATATCATTACCGGAGGCAGTACCAGTATCAGGGATGACTATGATCATCTGAGGGTTGTAGGAGCTATGGCCAGGGAAATGTTACGCTCGGCCGCAGCTAAAAAATGGGGCGTGGATATTGATAAATGTAAGGCGGAAAATGGAAACATTATTAATCGCGATAACCAGGAACAGCTTAGTTATGGTGAACTGGCCCCTGAAGCAGTTAAAGAAGAAGCCCCCAGTAATCCTCCTTTAAAAAAGCAGTCAGAGTTTAAATTGGTTGGTAAACCGGTAGCACGATTGGATATCCCTGAAAAAGTAAATGGCCGGGCGGTTTTTGGTCTTGATGTTAGACCTGAAAACATGAAATTCGCGGTAATTCGGCATCCATCGGAGGTAGCAGGAAAAATCCTAACCGTTAGTAACCGGGATGAAGTAGAAAAGATGCCGGGAGTTTTGGGCGTGGTCCAAATTGATGAAGGCGTAGCAGTAGTGGCTGAGACTACCTGGCATGCACGGGTGGGATCAGACGCGTTGCAATTAGAAGAAGAAAATCCAACACCGGTGGATGCCATCCCTCAATTAAAAGCATTATTGAAAGAAGACCCTGCCAAGATATGGGAAGATCAGGGAGACATTGAAACAGTGCTCTCAGACTCGGATCAGGTTTTGGAGTCTTCCTATGAGGTGCCCTACCTGGCACATGCTTGTATGGAGCCGCTTAACTGCACGGTATTGGTGGATGGAGACAAGGCGGAAGCCTGGACCGGAAATCAAAGTTCCACATTTATTATTAACGGTGTATCGGAGGGTGCAGCTATTTCGAAAGATAAAATCATTTGTCATACTACCTATCTGGGTGGTGGATTCGGTCGGCGTGGGGAAACAGATTTTGTGCTGGAAGCAGCCAAAGTCGCCAAACATTTTCCTGGAACACCAGTTCAACTGGTATATACTCGTGAAGAAGACATGAGAAACGACACCTACCGGCCGGCGGTGGTAGCAGAATTATCCGCTGGCCTGAGCACCATGGGTATCATTGGTTGGAAGAAAAAAGTAGGCGCTCAGGGAGCCCTGGCCGGACTGTTTGCCCGAAATATTCCCATGATGCCTATGAAACCGGAAGACGACCCCTCTTCTACTGAAGGAATGAGGGACCTTCCTTATAAAATGGAGGCTGCCTATACAGATTTGAGTACGGTAGACCTGCCCATGACTGTAGGAACCTGGCGCAGTGTGGGTCATTCCCAAAACGCCTTTTTTACTGAATGCTTTATGGATGAATGCGCTCATGCTTTGGGTAAGGATCCCTATGAGCTCAGACGTGAAATGCTGGATGAATCCCCCAGACATGCAGCGGTATTGGATAAACTGGCTGAAATCAGCAACTGGAAAATGGACACTGACCCGGGAACATACCGGGGACTTGCTTTACATAAGTCATTCGGGTCAATTGTGGGTGAAGTAGCAGAGATTAGATTGGAAGGGAAAAAGATAAAAATTGATAGAGTTTATTGCGTGATTGACTGCGGCCGTACCGTCAATCCGGCCATTATCGAAAGCCAAATGCAAAGCGGAATCGTTTATGGATTGACAGCCGCCTTATTTGGAGAAATTGAAGTAAAGGACGGCAAGATCATTCAAAGTAATTTTCCCAATTATGAAATGGTGACCATGAAATCCATGCCCGAGGTGATTACTCATATTATGGAAGTTGACGAATATCCCGGTGGAGTAGGAGAGCCCGGGACACCGCCCATTGCGCCGGCAGTAGTTAATGCATTATTCGCGGCAACCGGAGAATGGATCAGGTCATTGCCATTGAGTAAGCACGGCTATAGCAGTGTTTAGTTTCTTCAAAGGACGCCATTGCGTTTGCCTTTATTCCATTAGTTTCAATAATTGGATTGGCTCTCGCCTGCAAAATAAAATAGGCACTTCTAATTCTCCCGATTTTCCAATCGGTCCTCATCGCGTTCCTTACTGTCGTCAATAAAATCCTGTACATTATCCAGCGCCGGAGATTTTTCAACAGCCTTCCAGTCAAAGTTTTCATCAAAAGGGTCCAATGCTTTTTGCGGATTAAAAATTCTTGGATCAACTGATACCGCATCGTAGGGAGTCAGATCAGGTTTATCCATGAAAAAGTCTCCAAAATCCATGGCCGCGGCATCATATTGATTCAGGTAAGGAGTGCCTAACACATTCCAGAATGTTTTAAAAATGCTGCCGAAGCTGTAATGCATATGGCTCACATAATTACGTTTTACCCAGGGACTTATAACCATCAGTAGGCTTCGATGAGCATCGATATGATCCACGCCATTTTGAGAATCATCTTCAGTGATCACGATCAACATATTTTCCCAATAAGGAGTATGTGATAAGAATTCTACAATGCGACCAACTGCCAGATCGTTATCGGCCATGTAGCTTTCCCTGAAAGGATATCCGGCCTCAGGGCGGTCTCCGGCGCCATGGTCATTCGGGATAATTATCGTTAGCATAGAAGGTAGATTATTAGTAGTTCCCCATTTCTGATCAAATTCCTTGATGAATTGATCGATCCGGAATTGATCCGGAATAGCCATATTGTAGGTTGGGTAAGTTCTGGATGACCTGTTGAAAAGGGGTTGAGGAAGTGGATAATTTGCGATGTGCCTGATTCCTGTATATTTATAATCCACTTCGTAGGATCCTGGCTCAAACATGACGCTAAATCCAAAATTGAAAAAATCAATTCCATAGCGTTCAAGGTGATCCCACATCGATCCCGCCTCGTTGTAATCTTCAGGATAGATAGCTCCGGCAGAGCCGTTAAAGGCATAAATGCCTGGAGCTTTCGAATCTTCTTTAAAACTCCTGTTTCCTCCATAACTAGCGGTGGTAGTTGTTTCTACCCATTCATTAGGATAGGTATTTACCAGCCATCGATGACCGTCGGCAGAGTGATCTGCATCGACATAAAAGTTATCGGAAAACGCGTATTCTCTTGCCATCTTTAGATGGTTAGGCATCACCGTTGCGTTTTTTACAGTGTCCGTTTTTTTGCGATTAAGAAAAGTTGCGGCATTTCCATAGCGGGCAAGGGAAGGATCACCTTTGGCATTTTCCAATTGCCCAAAAATTTCATCGTAGGTTCGATTTTCTTTGGAAATGAAAATGATATGTTTGATGGGCGAATTTTTTTCTCCCGGGTAAAGCGGAATAGGGTTATCATTCCTGTATTGGAAAAGCTCATTATTGGCATGCACAAACTTATAATTGTTGTCGATAACTTTTTGTGTTAAAACTTTCAATTCTTCATCAGAAGGGATGTCAATTATCGAAATGGCTCCGAGCATTAAGCTGCCAATATAGCTTTCTCGAGGGATTCTGTTAAATTCCGAACCACCATTTGGGCCGCTTCCAAAACCTTTGGCGCTGGTTACGATGAGCTTTTTACCATTATTTGATACTTTCAATTTTGCCGGAAACCATCCGGTTGGAATATGGCCGATCACTTTCATGGATGGAAGGTCAATAACCCCCACAGCATTGATCCCTGCCTCCGCCACATACAGTCGTTTTTGATCTGGAGATACCTCTATACCAAATGGAATCACCCCCCTGAATGACTGCAAGCGCTGTTCCGGCTTCAGATAAATATGTCGGACGATGGTATCATTTTTGATATCAATTACTGAAATATTATCATTGTTCCCATTGCTCACAAAAATATAATCATCCGTAGCTGCCAATGAATTGGGGCTGGAACCGCCAACTGCGGGAATGCCATCCACCATTGCTCCGACCAGGTTACCTGTTTTGTTTTTTGCGACGACTTCCGGATTGTCCTTGTCGGTGATATCAATAGTAAAAACCGAAAATGATTCTATAGCATTTTGTTCCCCAAGCCCCGGGATATTTACACTGTCATTGTGAATCCCTTTTTCAGCGGCTTCAGTACCATATGCGAATGCAGGGAATTTTAAGGATTTTTCTTTTATATTCTCTTTGGTCAAACCGGGAATGCGTTGGTAGGCATACATGCCTACATTGGCCACGTAAACTTTTTTCTCATCCGGGGAAATAACTATCCCAAATGGATATCTACCTACAGGAATGCTGTGCAAAAGAGATTTTTTCCGAGTGTCTAATACTACTACTCTGAAATTGATTTGATCAACAGCGTATATCCTGGACCCGTCTTTTGTCAGCGTTAGATCTCCGATATATCCATGGGAATAATCAATAGTTTCATCTTTGAAGGAACAGTTAATTGAATCGAGTTTTTCTCCGGTTTGAGTAGAAAATATATAAATCTTATTTTCTTGTCCACCCGAAACATATACATGTTCATTGTCTGGGCTTATGGCCAACCCCATGAAAACAGACGCCAATATTCCCTTCTCCGTTGAAGGCCCCGGGGGCACCTGCTGAATATCAGGGTTTTCAGACAGCACGTTTCTGATTATAGTAATCGATAAAGGATTTGTTCCTGAATTGGCAGTTACGGCGATATTCCCATCGGGACTCAAGGTGAGTCCGTATGGATGCGGGGCAATTCTGAAGGTCTTGCCGGCAGGTTCAATATACCTTCCATTGGGAAGAATGGTTTTTCCTTTCAAATCGATCTTTAAATATTGATCGTAGGCAGGAGGAATAGTAATCCAAACTTCATCCTCTTCTTTCGGGGTGCATTGAAATAGAAAAATAATAATAAGAATGAATAATCTGGCAAGCAATTGAAAGGAAGGAAACTGGTGTTTATCCATGACTTGGGCCAATATCATTATTTTAGAATGGGTTTCAAAACTTCTTCTATATACTCCCCATCCCGTAATGTCAGCCCATCCGGATCAGTAATGGCCTCATCGCATTCATCCTCCATGACGATCCAACCCTGGTATCCAGTTTCGACTAAATAGGAAGTTACTCCTGATAAATCTACATCTCCCGCTCCTGTGGCTGCCCAATGCCCGTCATCATACATGTCTTTGTAATGAACCAGATTAATCCTTGAACGATAACACTGAACAATTTTAAGAGGGTCCATTCCTCCTTTGGCAATGTGACCCAGGTCCGGACAATACCCGGTGGCTTCTTCATCCAATCCATCGAGTAAAACCTCATAATCTGATTCAATA
The DNA here is from genome assembly GCA_964488585.1 of uncultured Roseivirgaceae bacterium. GTDB lineage: Bacteria > Bacteroidota > Bacteroidia > Cytophagales > Cyclobacteriaceae > SZUA-3. Next base: position 5,333 of record CAZAWQ010000197.1, on the reverse strand, counting down.
CGAAAAACAGATCCACCAGGGGAATTAGGGTGATTGGAGCAGATGATTCCTTTGTTCGAAGCTCGTCTTGAAATACCATTTACACAGCTAATCATGTTTTCCTGTCGCATCCTGAGGTTATCCCGGTTGTTTCCCGGCATTTGAACAGTTAACAAGATGGTTTCAGGAAAATGAGCCAGAAAAGAAATCCATTTATCAGCCTGTCTTCTTTCCTCTACTGTTTCCTGAGCATAGCGCCAATCCTCCACCATACAGAGTACTGCCAGTTCCTGGTTATTTTCGGCCAGCGCATCTTTCATTTTGAAAGGGTCATCCAGATGTTTTAAAAAACTGGATTCAGGCTCAATTCCAGCAAAACCTGCCTGCGAACAGACCTTCATGATGTGTTCCAGTTTGCCCTTGTATTGTTCTCCGGGCATTTGCCAGGTATAGGTTTCGCAGGCTATCTTTATGCCACTCATATACAGTAGTTTGATTATTTGTTCTGAAGTAAAAATCTAGTGGTAACTTCATTAAACCTTTCCAGATCTTCCCAATGATGTACATGTCCCCCAGCGGAGAATCTCACAATTTCTGAACCAGATATTTTTTCATGTAGAATATCCGAAAAAGCCGGTGGAGTAAAAATATCCATCATACCAATAGTAATCATGGTAGGAACTTTGATCTCATGGAGCCTGTCAACGGTATGGTGCTTGATACAGGCATCCAATTGACCATCAAATCCAGCTTGGGTTTGTGGGTTCGGATTCTCTAAAACACCTTGTTGTCCATCTTTAAGTTCCTGAAGAAAAGACTCGTAATAAGGAGGAGCGAAGATCCATAACTGAAGAAGTTCCATAAAATCATCCGCGGGAATCACCCTTCTAAGTTTCTTCAGGTTTTCATACACAGTTTTAGCATAATTGTTGAATGAAGGCCAGGTGCTAATAAGTGCCAGGCTGCTCACTCTATGGGGATGATTCAAAACTAATGATTGGGCAATGGCTCCCCCCATGGAGATCCCGGCCACCTGGGCCTTAGTCACACCTACATGATCCATAACCGCAATTGTGTCATTGGCCATCATTTCTGTAGTATAAGGTCCTTCAGGAGCGTCTGACATGCCGACCCCGCGATTATCCAGCAGGATACATTGAAAATGCTGCTCATACGCTGCCGCATGTTTCTCCCATAAGTTACCGTCGGCCCCAAATCCCATCAGTAGCACTATGGGACTTCCTGTCCCTCTTACCTGATAATAAATTAGCGTTCCGCTGGAATTTACATAACCTGATTGCTGACTCATTTAAGCTATTTATAATGCCTGTTTTCAAATGGGCCAAAGGAGAAAGCCCAGCTTCCAATGGAGAATTTTGATATCTTCATATTGAATTATTAAGTGTGTTTATTCCACATGGATTTAATAAAGTGGTAACCGTCTCGATATACTTCTTCCAAGGTAGGTTGAAAGTTTCGCCAAACATTAATTCCGGAGGCAAATTCAGGCTTATTTCTACTAAATGCTTCGATGGTTAACCAACCATCGTAACAGATTTTCCCCAGATTTGAGAATATATTGTCCCATTGAACCTGGCCACTACCGGGTGTACCTCGATCACTCTCAGTAATATGTACGTGCCCGATTAAATCAGCGAATTTCCGAATGGCCGCTCCCGAGTCTTTTTCCTCTATATGTGCATGATGTGAATCAAAGATCATTTTCATGTTAGGATGGTTCACATCTTTTACCATTTTAGAAATATCTTCCAGTGTATTATAAAGATAACATTCGAAGCGATTCAAGGCCTCCGGGGTAAGTATTATTTCCATTTCACCGGCATATTCTGCAGATGCCCGCATTACTTCTGTACTGTACTTTCTTTCGTCATCCGTTGGCGGTGCTCCTGAAAAATAAGCAAAGGCAGAGTGATAGGGACCGCAAATCACCTCAGCGCCAAGCTCTTTACCCATGTCAATCCTCCATTTCATTTGATCCACCGCTTTGGCCCGTACCGCCGGATCAGCGCTGGCAGGGTTGCCATCTTCAAATATGGAGGTAACACAGGTACATCCCAATTCAATTTGTTTCAACCTCCGGCCAAGTTCCGAGTACCGCTTGGTGCCTTCATCTCCTATAGGCACTTCTATGCCATCAAATCCGGTTTCTTTTAGCTCCTCGATTATGGGATACAAACGTTCGTTTACATCCGTGGTCCATAACAGCAGGTTCATTCCTATTTTCATGGTATAGTTTTTTTCCTTATGCCAATAAACTCATTTTGTATTCTAATGTCAATGCATACAGCCGCACTATCGTTTAGACTAGACAAGTGATATTTTTTTTGTCTATAATTGCAATTCATTTATGCAAACTAACAAAAACAATGATCTTGGGTTAGTGAGTGCGAATCTTAATTATATCTCCCAGGGAAAGGGCCTTCCCCTGGTATTTCAACATGGACTTACCGCTAGTGTCGATCAAGTAGTGGGTTTGTTAGGAGGCCTGCAAGGATGTCATTTGTTGTCAATTGATTGCCCCGGGCATGGAAAAACAAAGCTGCCTAAAAGTTACACCCCATCCTTCGATGCCTATGCGGATGAGATTATTAAATTGCTTGATCAGATGCGAATGGGCCCGGCAATATTTGGTGGAATCTCCATGGGGTCAGGGATTGCCGTCAACATTGCCTTGCGGTACCCGGACCGGGTAAAGGCATTGGTCCTGGTGAGACCGGCCTGGTTAGACCAATCTAATCCTGAGAACTTGCAGATTCTTCTCCCGGCTGCGGAACTATTGAATACAGCAGAAGGAGAGACCAAGTTCAAGCAACTTGATGAGTTCCGGGATATTTCCCTGGATTCAGTAGCTCAATCTGTTTTAGGAGTATTCTCACCTGACCAGCAGCCTGGGTTGGCTAAAGTAATCAAACATATGGTAGGTGATAGGCCTTTTGCCTCAATGAATGACCTTAAAAGTATCAATATTCCCTGTCTAATATTGGGAAATGATGACGATCCCTTACATCCCTATAATATGGCTGAAAAAATTTGCGAAAGTATTGAGGATTCAGTATTAAGAAAACTGACTTCTCGCTATATTGACGATGATTTGCATCGCAAGCAACTCAGAAAAAACATTCAACAATTCATTGTAGAAAATAAATTGCATTTATGAAAAGTTTGTGGGGTGATAAGGAAGCTAAAGCATGTGGCAAGGATTTGTTAAAACTGAGGGTTTATACCTCCAGGCTATTGGGGGCAGAGGAGGATTTGGTCTTACACGGAGGAGGTAACACCTCGGTTAAGATCAGGAAAAAAAATATTTTTGGGGAAACTGAAGACATACTATATGTCAAGGGAAGCGGTTGGGATTTGGCCACCATAGAAGCACCTGGGTTCGCTCCATTAAAATTAGATGCGTTGTATAAACTGGCGGAATTAGACTCCCTCAGTGATATGGATATGGTAAAATACCAGCGCATGGCGCTCACCAACCCTGCTGCGCCCAATCCTTCTGTTGAAGCCATTTTGCACGGGATTATTCCCTATACGTTCGTTGATCATACTCATGCCGATGCAGTAGTGGTGATCACTAATACGGCCAAAGGAAAGGCACGCATCATGGAGATATTCGGGAAAAATATGTTGATTATTCCCTATGTGATGCCTGGTTTTATTCTGGCAAAAACAATCTATCAAATGACCAGAGGTATTGATTGGGAAAGCCTGGATGGTATGATTTTGCTAAATCATGGGGTATTTACTTTTGATCATGATGCAAGAGTCAGTTATGAGAAAATGATCTGGATTGTATCGGAAGCTGAGAAATATCTTAAGAAAGCCGGTGCTAAAGAGGCAAAGTCCGCAAAAAAGACCAAAGCCGACCCACTACTACTGGCAAATGTTAGAAAAGAAGTTTCTGACTTGTGGGGGATCCCCATTTTATCAAAACTGGATCATTCTTCTGCTGCGGTGGGGTTTAGTAACACACCAAAAGTCAAGAGTATAAGTAACAGGGGCCCACTGACCCCGGACCATATTATCCGGACCAAAAGGACACCGGTGTTTTTCACGAAAGACTATCAGAAAAGCCTGGATGATTTTAGCAATTCATACAGTGAGTATTTTGATAAGTACAACTCTGGAGAACAAAAATTGGACTCCGCTCCACGATGGGGCATTATCCCAAAAATGGGAACACTCTCTTTTGGGCCCACTCCCAAGCATGTAAAGATTATTGAAGACATTACCCGGCATACCAAAAAGGCCATCGCTCAGGCGGAAGAATTGGGCGGTTGGAAGACCTTATCTCAGAAAGACCTCTTTGAAATGGAATACTGGAGCTTGGAGCAAAACAAGCTTAAGAAGGCTGGGACTGCAAAGCTCATGCAGGGCAGGATTGCTCTGGTTACCGGAGCTGCCAGCGGTATTGGCAAAGCCTGTGTGGAGCAGTTGGTAAAGCAAGGGGCAGTAGTGGCTGCCTTAGATATTAGCAAAACCATCTTCGATTGTTTTCTGCAAAAAGAAGTATTGCCATTGCAGTGTGATGTCACCAAAGAAAAGCAGTTGGTGCGTTGTATCGAGAAAATTGTATCACAATTTGGCGGGATAGATATGCTGATTACCAACGCCGGTATTTTTCCTAAAAGTGCCAGAATTGAAGATATGAAACAGGAATTGTGGGACAAAAGCATGGAGATCAATGTGACCAGCCATCAACGGCTGCTCCAATTGTGCCTGCCTTATTTAACACTTGGCTTTGATCCCGCAGTGGTGATTATGGGCTCGAAAAATGTTCCTGCACCCGGGCCGGGGGCATCCGCATATTCAGTAGCAAAAGCGGCCCTGACTCAATTGGGAAGGGTGGCCGCTTTGGAACTAGGTGAAAAAGGGATCCGGGTAAACATTTTACATCCTAATGCAGTATACGACACCAGTATCTGGACGGATGAAGTATTAAAAGCCAGAGCAAAACATTATGGCATGTCCGTAAAGGCTTACAAAACTAATAATGTGCTGAAGGTAGAAGTGACTTCCAAAGATGTGGCTGAATTGACGGTTGCCATGTTGGGGCCGGTATTCTCCAAAGTGACTGGCGCTCAGGTGCCGATTGATGGCGGGAATGAACGAGTGATATAGAATTGAAATTTATGAATTACGAATTACGAATTATGAATTACACCGTGCTGCCGACCTCGCCTCCCATAGTAGTACGGCGGCAAACTGGAACTAAAAACTGGAACTAAAAATTAAAAACTATACTGTTAACATGATAGTAAAACGAACCTCTCGAAAGGAAATCCTCACCAAATTAAATAAAAAAGTAGCTGATAGAATCCCCATTTTAATTG
>CAZAWQ010000196.1:0-20160 GCA_964488585.1 uncultured Roseivirgaceae bacterium | reverse complement strand
CCATCGGTTGGTAGCCAAATTTGAGATGGTTTATAACCACGCCGTAAAGGCGTGGTTTTTTTATGGATTATATATCTTTGGCTCAAACGTAAGCCCAACTCCATGAGCACAGATACCAAATATTCTTTTAATATTGAAAATATACTTTCCACTTTGGGTATCCCATCTATTATCCAAGGTGCGAGTACCGGTAAAAAATGGTTGAATACCGATGGGGAACAAATTGTGTCCAGGTCGCCGGTTGATGCATCGGAGGTAGGGAGGGTATCAGCGGCCACGGAAACTACTTATCAACAGGTAATTTCACAGGCACAAAAAGGGTTTTCCGAATGGCGTACCTGGCCTGCACCCCATCGTGGTGAAGTGGTTAGACAACTGGGTGAACGGCTACGCCATTACAAGCAGCCCCTGGGGAAATTGGTGTCTTACGAAATGGGAAAGTCGTATCAGGAGGGTCTTGGAGAAGTCCAGGAGATGATTGATATCTGCGATTTTGCTGTGGGGCTGTCCCGGCAACTGTATGGCCTGACTATGCACTCTGAAAGACCGGGACATCGTATGTATGAACAGTACCATCCATTAGGACTGGTGGGTATTATTTCAGCCTTTAATTTCCCTGTGGCCGTATGGTCATGGAATGCCGCGATTGCCTGGGTATGCGGCGATACCTGCATTTGGAAGCCTTCGGAAAAAGCACCCATATCGGCGGTGGCCTGCCAGTATATTGTCAGCCAGGTTTTTGATGAGAATCAAGTGCCGGAGGGAGTAAGTAACTTGGTTGTAGGAGATCGTAGAATCGGAGAAATGCTAAGCAGGGACCGTCGAATACCATTGGTATCAGCTACTGGGAGCACAGCCATGGGAAAGGCATTAGGGGTAGCGGTAGCAGCCAGGCTGGGCAGAACATTGTTGGAGTTGGGCGGCAACAATGCCATAATTATTTCAAAGGATGCTGATATGGAAACCGCTTTGACAGGTGCGGTATTTGGGGCCATTGGAACTGCTGGGCAACGTTGTACCACCACGCGCCGGTTGATTATTCAGGAAGAAATATTTGAAGACTTTAAAGCAAGATTAATAGGTGCATATAAGCAGATTAAAATAGGTAATCCGTTGGATGAAGGGAATCACATGGGTCCGCTGATCGACAGGGATGCTGTGGACAAATATCTTAAGGCGATCGAGAAGGTCAAGGAAAGCGGAGGAAAGGAAATTGTCGCAGGAGGTATTTTGAAAGGTACTGAATACAGCTCTGGATGCTATGTAAAGCCTGCAATATTTGAGGTAAATAACGATTTTGAGATTGTACAATGCGAAACATTTGCTCCGATATTGTACCTCATACCCTATCAGTCAATAAAGGAAGCAATTGATTTGCAAAACCAAGTGCCACAGGGTTTGTCTTCCGCTATCATGACCAATAACCTTAGAGAATCAGAACTATATTTATCCCATCAGGGATCGGATTGTGGGATTGCCAATGTAAACATTGGCACTTCTGGGGCTGAAATAGGCGGCGCATTTGGTGGTGAGAAAGAAACTGGTGGAGGTCGTGAGTCCGGATCAGATGCCTGGAAGGTTTATATGCGGCGTCAGACCAATACCATAAATTTCAGCAGTAAGGCCCCATTGGCCCAAGGAATTAAATTTGACATATAGCATAGGTTTCTTTCCATCGTCTGTTAGGTTTTCACCTGTTTTCAGGGAAGTTATTTTTAGAAAGCTTTTTTGCATTTCTAAATTTTAATTACATAAATTTAGGCGTCTTAAATATAGCAGTATGTCAGTTAAAGAAAAGCAATTTCATGCGGTGATGTTGATCGATGATAATGATATTGACAATTTGATCAATCAGAAAATGATCGAAGCAGCAGGTATCACCGAACACATCTTTTCTCATACAGGTGCCCGCAGCGCCATCGAATTTCTGAAAAACCTTCAACAATTGAATTCAGAATCGGTAAACGTGCTTCCCGAAGTAATTTTCCTGGACATTGACATGCCATTGATGGATGGGTTCCAGTTCCTCGAAGAGTTTGATAAACTGGCAGATCAGACCAAGGAACAATGTAAGATCATCATGCTTACATCCTCAATCAATCCAAAAGATGTTAATCGCACCAAGAACTATCAGTACGTGATTGACTACTTGAATAAACCTCTTACCCAGGATAACTTAGTCAACTTAAAAGTATAAGTTTTTCGAAACTTATTTGCTTAATTTGATTGCGAATTCATCATCCATTTTGATGTACATGGATGGAGAGAATCCCTGTTTCTGAAACATGCTGAACTTCTGTATCAGCGCTCTGATCTTTTCTTCTTTATTCTTTTTCAGTTCGCTGATAGAAACTTTAAGAATTTTAGTAAAGATCATCAGGTGTTCGCAATTTTCCTTTCCTATTATCCTGATCTGTCTCTGAATACTATTAATCAACTGATTAAATAGATCGTAATCGTTCAGCAGGCAATACTGTAGTGCCAGGATCACCTTGATCTCCAGTTGAGTATTTGGATATCGTTTCAGGCTTACCTCATTGAGCAAATTGTTGATCCACCTGGATGCTAAGTCGTATCTTTTGACGTAATAACAGGAAAGCGCTCGATATACCATGTAGGTTACATATTGTGGAATGTCATTTATATCCACTTCAAAGTCGAGGAAGATTTCCTCATTTTCTTCAAACATTTCTTCCTCTAACCTTAGGCGCTTGTGTCGTTCAATTTTGGTGATAAGAAACTGAGAAGGATAGGTGTATAGGTTGTAATTTGATAATAACAAGGCCGTGTCTTCATTAACTTCTTCAAAATACTTTTCAGCCTTGCGATAAACCCCGTAGTGATTGTAGTATTCCAGTTTTAAAAACTCGAATATTATTTTTAAATGATGATAGATTGAGTCAAGTATGTAGTCCTCAAATGTTTTCTGAATCTTAAACAGTATGTCCTCAATGGGTTCAAGATCGTCGTCAAGTGAGTCTTCTTCAATTTCAACGAATAAGCGATGAAAAATATTAAGACAACTTTGATACACATATAACCTGTGGGACTTGTACAAAGCCCCAACGTTATTCATCTCTTGGTTTAACAGGGTAAGCTCCAGTTTCTCAGTTTCGTTATTGGACAAGGTATACTGGCCATATTTTTTAAAGTATTCCCCTAACAGGTCCTCGGCTTTATCCACTGCCAGCATATAGGCCACATGTTGGTTATAGGATTGGGAGTAGTTATAATGGTCAGGATGATTAATATGTAATTTTTTCAACGACTTATAGATGACTGTTAATTCGTTGGATAAATCGTAGTCTAGCAATTCCTTTTCCAGCTTCTTCAAAGTTGCAATAGCTATGGCCTTCTTTTTAGTGAAGATAATCTCATTGATATTCGCCACTTTTTTCAACAGATCCGTGCGGGGACTTTCCAGTTGTTGGAGGAGATATTCTTCAATCTTCTGATTCAACCTCGATCTCAGTGTATAGTACGCATTGGTATTTACTTCCAACTCAGACATAATCTTATTGTCGGAAGTAGACTTTTCCCTCATTGATTTCAGAAGGTAAGCAGACTTATCAGCTCCGTTCTCCATAAGAGAATCGTAGATGGCTTCAAAATCTTGCTCGGAAAGTTGCTTAATGATATTCTTTAATTTGGCCATATGTTAAAAAGTAAAGAAGTAGGGTAAAAAAATATTTCCAATATACCTATAAATTTTGAAATGTAATATTTTTCACAAAAATTATAAAAAAATTGCAAATATATCGCCACTTTTAATTGTTGTCCACTTTCAACTATGCTCTGTTAGAAAATTGGGGCTATTATATTCAATATTCGTTTAAAAATTTAGAGAAATCAGGAATTAGTAAAATGTAATGTTCAACGACTTTATGCACGGAAATCACCATTAATATGAATGGGTCACTTTAAATATTTAGTTACAAAACGGAAGTATCCAAACGGTGTGTTCCAAGAGTGGACAGATTGTATGGCCGGATTATCTTTATAAAGTACTACTTTAATTTTTCAGTGATAAACTATCAGTAATACAACATATTATATCGACCAGCCACTACGATAGTCTCTCATTACGAATTCATTGGCCAAATCAAAGTTGGTAATTTTCATATTCTTTGCATCCCAAAGCAACTTTTTCCGGCCTGGATAAATGGTCCTGCCTTCGCTGTCTTTTTCCTGGTGCATATACGCCCTAATTGCCAAGTTACCCATTAACACTGCTTCGGTAAATGGACCTGCATATTCGAATGGTGAGCTTAGGTCAGCCTTCTTATAGCCTTGCATGCAACCGTTGACCCAATCAACATAATGACCTTCAGGAACTCTCTTTAAGATTTTAGGAACTGCATCTGCCTCTTCTTTTCTGGACGTGGGCAGTAAAATAGGCGCACTGGCGTAATTGCCAATCAACTTACCTTTGGTGCCTTCAAAAATATATCCGTTACTTAAGTCACCGATATCTTCATTGGCTCCAAGTTCCTCAGGTCTTTCAGGTCGCAAACCGCCATCCATCCAGGTAAGTTTAATATCTCCCTTTCCATCAGTACGGGGAAACTTAAGATGAATAATAGCAGATGCCGGACAGCTATCTTTAAAATTAGCCACTTCAAAAAAGCCCTCCCAGGCAGTAGTTGTACTACATTCTACTTCTGTAGGATAGTCTATGGGCAATGTCCGGAAAATTGGATCCATTATGTGACAGCCCATATCTCCAAGAGCTCCGGTACCAAATGCCCACCAACCGCGCCAGTTGAAAGGTAAATAAGCTGGGTTGTAGTCTATTTTTTCTGCTGGACCCAGCCATAAATCCCAGTCCAACTCTCCAGGAACCTCAAAGTGTCCAGTTGGAGCAGGGATGCCTTGCGGCCAAACAGGTCTATCTGTCCAAGCATGAACCCTGGTGACCTCACCAATTAGGCCAGCGTCAACAATTTCCTGAGTACGACGTACGGGCTCTGCAGAGGCCCATTGATTGCCCATCTGAGTTACCACTTCATATTTTTTTGCTGCTTCAGTTAGCAGCCTCGCTTCTTTAATGCTATGCGTTAATGGTTTTTGCAAATATATATGCTTACCCATTTGCATGGCAGTAAGTGCTGCTACAGCATGAACGTGATCAGGAGTCGATACGGTAACGGCATCAATGTCTTTTCCTTCTTTTTCCAACATTTCTCTGAAATCCCGATAATATTTGGCTTCAGGGAAGTTGGCTTTTGAGTCAACAGCCATTCGATCATCCACATCGCAAAGGAAAGCAATCCTGGCATTTGGGCTTTCCGCTATTGAGGTTAGATCAGATGTTCCTTTTCCACCTACACCAATACCAGCAATGAAAACGGTGTCACTAGGGGCCACATGTCCAACGCCGCCTAATACATGCCTGGGAACGATAGTAAATGCAGCAAGAGAAGTGGCAGAGGCTTTAACAAATTTTCTGCGAGAAAGTTTTTTTCGAGTGGATCGCTTCATTATCGGTGGTTATCTAGTACAAGATTGGAATAAAACATTAATATAGGCTATGGTAGCCGAAAATCAAAAATGTTTAAATACTAGTATCGGCGGGTTATTCTCTTTTCGTGTTCCGTAGGGATTCCCAATATACTAGGGATATATTATTTTCGATGCTAAGCCCGCGTTTATGTAAAAGGATGAGAATCAATGAAAAACAGCGCAAGAACTTCCTCGTCCTCGCGCTGTTTTGTGGAGCATATCAGAGTCGAACTGATGACCTCTACACTGCCAGCGTAGCGCTCTAGCCAGCTGAGCTAATGCCCCGTGAAAGTGCAAATATATAGGTTTCCTGATTATTTTAAAACGGACGACGGGCCTTTACAAAAATTCCCCTATAGTAATCTGATAATAAATTGTTCTCTACCACACCAAGTTTAGTTGAACTATGAATGAACTGTACATCTTTGTCTTTTCTTACCATGGTAACCATACCTACGTGTGTGATCTTTCTTCTACCCTTTTTTTTAGAAAAAAACACCAGGTCACCCGGCTTTAGCTCGTTGATCTTAATCGGTTTGCCAAACTTGCTTTGTTCTGCTGAAGTCCTGGGAAGTGTTAACCCAGCACTTTTATAAGAAACACACAGTAAACCACTACAATCCATACCCCGTTTGCTGGTCCCACCGTATCTGTAGGGTGTACCAGTGTAGGAACGGGCTGTTGAAATAGTTGTTTGGATCTTTGGGTCTACAGAATAGCGTTTTTTCGAGCTGGCACAGCTGCATATTATTACAACCATACCTATATAAAAAAATTTCTTCAAAGCCTGGTGTTTCTCCTAAAACGTAAAAAATGGTCTGATCATTTCAAATATAGGATGATTTGTACATTTTATAGACATAAACATTATTTTAGGGTCCATTTTAACACTCTTATCTATGTGCGGGATCACCGGGATTATGGCATTTAATGAAATTGGCCGCATGCATATGATCCATCTGGCACATGCCACCTCTTTGCTAAAACATAGGGGACCTGATTATCAAAACACTTTTATTGATGAACGGGTCGGTCTCGGTCATCGACGCTTAGCAGTACTTGACCCTTCACCCCAGGGTCATCAGCCTATGGCAGATGCCAGCGGACGTTACCGGATCACTTATAATGGAGAGATTTACAACTACAAAGAGCTCCGTCGGCAATTACAAAACAAAGGAGTGGAATTCACCTCCGAATCAGATACCGAAGTATTACTCAACCTTTATATTCATCATGGCACTGGGTGCCTGGAGATGCTTAACGGCTGTTTTTCATTGGCAATTTTGGATGGTTTAAAAAATGAATTATTCCTGGCCCGGGACCGTTTCGGAATCAATCCATTACTATACTATCACGATAACGACAAGTTTATCTTTGCTTCTGAGATGAGGTCGTTGCTGGCTTACAATATTCCTAAAGTACTGGACTATGAATCTCTGAACCTATACCTGGAGTTGAACTATGTCCCAGCACCATTTTCCATGCTTACAGGGGTAAAAAAATTGCTTCCAGGTGAATACCTAAGGATCAACTCTGCAGAGGTCCTTCCACAACGTTACTACCAGATTCCGCACTCCTCGAACCCAGTCGAAAAGTTGACCTATACCCAGGAAAAAACAAAGATTGTCTCGTTGATGGAAGAGGCGGTGGCAAAGAGGCTGGTTTCTGATGTGCCTTTAGGAGCCTTCCTGAGTGGTGGCATTGATAGTTCAATAGTTGTGGCAATGGCTAGCAGGTATAGGGATCACCTTAGCACTTTCTCCATTGGCTATGTTGACCAGCCATTTTTTGATGAAACCAAATATGCACAATTGGTGGCGAATAAATTTAATACCAGACATACTGTGTACCGCTTGAATAAACAGGATTTATATAACCACCTTTTTGAAGTCTGGGACCATTTGGATGAGCCATTTGCCGATAGCTCGGCGCTGCCTACCTATATATTAAGCAAATATACCCGCCAATCAGTTACGGTAGCCCTTTCGGGCGATGGAGCAGATGAATTGTTTGGTGGATATAATAAACATTTGGGGCTGCAACGATCCTTGGAGGGTGGGTTTAGTAATTCCCTAGTGAGCATGCTGGCCCCATTACTTACTTTTTTCCCAAAATCCAGAAACAATGCTATTAGCAATAAAATTCGACAACTGGATCGTATGGCTCATGGTTTGTCATTGTCAATGCCTGATAGATACTGGTTTTGGGCTGGGATTGCTAGTCACCAGCAAGCGTTGACGCTATTAAATAGTGAATCTTTGGTGAATCTGAACCAAGCGGCTGTTGAAGGTCGTCGACTTCAAATCCTCAAACATCTTGGACCCAATGTTGATTTGAATGATATACTTTTTACCGATATGCAGTTGGTATTACCCAATGATATGCTGTGTAAGGTTGACTGGATGAGCATGGCCCATGGATTGGAGGTGAGGGTGCCATTTTTAGACCATGATCTGGTAAATTTCGCCTTTAGCTTAGCTCCGGATTCGAAAGTTCACTTAGGAATGCGCAAACGCATTTTGCAGGATTCATTTAAGGAAGTCCTGCCTAAGGAGTTATATAATAGACCAAAGAAAGGATTTGAAGTTCCCTTGTTGGACTGGATGCGTACTGAGTTGAACAGTGTAATTGAGAAGGAACTTCTAAATGAAGACTTATTGCAAGATCAGGGTATTTTTGATGTTGACCATGTAAACAGGCTCAAAAAGAAATTGCATAGTAATAACTCTGAAGACAGTGCAGCCAGAGTGTGGGGATTGCTGGTTTTTCAAAAATGGTGGCAAAAATACTTTTGATTAGTTTCTATTCGATAAAACTGTTTCGTACAAACAATTAACTTAATTTTGTGCTCAAATTTTCAACAAAGTGCAGGAGGAATTTAAAAAGCTAAGTCACTTATTGGATGGCCGGATTCACACTGATCGGGCTATGCGAATATTGTATGCCACCGACGCTTCTGCGTACAGGGAGTTACCACTGGCGGTGGCTATCCCCAAGGGTGAACAAGACCTTATCGAGCTGGTGAGGTTTGCCCGGGACCATAAAATATCTCTGATTCCACGTACTGCTGGCACCAGTTTGGCTGGACAGGTAGTGGGGAAAGGAATTGTGGTCGATATGAGCAATCATTTCGATAAAGTTTTGGAAGTCAACCCTGAAGAAAAATGGGTTCGCGTTCAGCCAGGTGTGGTACGTGATGATCTCAACAAACACCTTGCTCAATACGGATTGATGTTCGGGCCGGAAACTGCTACTGCCAATAGGGCCATGATTGGTGGAATGATTGGAAACAATTCATGTGGAGCCAACTCAATTGTGTATGGGAGTACCCGGGAACACTTACTGGAGGCCAGAGTAGTACTTAGCAATGGTAGTGTCACTACCTTGGGCCCATTAACAGACCTACAGTTGGTGGCTAAATGCCGGGGAGCGGAAACCTCTTCAGAACTGGAAACCTCCATATACAGTACTTTGAAATCACTGCTCTCTGATAAGGAAAATGCAAATGAGATAAGATCAGGTTTTCCAAAAACAACCATACCCAGGCGCAATACAGGTTATGCGTTGGACATGTTATTACACCTCCATCCCTTTAATGAAACGGGAGAGCCATTCAATCTATGTGGATTACTGGCGGGTTCCGAGGGTACACTGGCTGTGGTTACAGAGGCCAAGTTGAACCTGGTGCCCATACCTACTAAGGATTGTTGCCTGGTGTGTATACATTTTGATTCCATAAATGAAAGTCTGATGGGTAACCTGGTGGCTTTGAAGTACCAACCCTCTGCGAGTGAAATGATTGATCACTATATTCTTGATTGTACCAAGGAGAATATTGAACAACGGAAGAACAGGTTTTTTGTAAAGGGTGATCCCAAGGTGATTATTGTGGTAGAATTGAGAAGTGATAACGGAGCTGGGTGGCGAGAGCGGGCCGAACAAATGATAGCTGAAATGAAGGCTGAAGGATTAGGGCACCATTATCCTTTGGTAACAGGGGATGATATGTCACGAGTTTGGCAATTGCGCAAAGCAGGACTAGGCCTATTAGCCAATATTCCTGGAGAAGCTAAAGCTGTAGCGGTTATTGAGGACACGGCGGTAGATGTGAATGAATTGCCTGAGTACATAGCTGAATTCAACCAGATACTGGAAAAATATGGGCTCTATTCTGTTCATTATGCCCATGCAGGCACTGGGGAGTTACATTTAAGGCCCATCTTGAATCTAAAGAGTTCGGAGGGACAGAAAATGTTCAGGGTAATAGCAGCAGAGATTTCCAATCTTGTTAAAAAGTATAGGGGCTCCTTAAGCGGGGAACATGGAGATGGGAGGCTCAGGGCAGAGTTTATTCCTTATATGGTGGGCGAGCATAACTATAAACTACTACAGAAGGTCAAAAGAATTTGGGACCCTGACAACATATTTAATCCTGGTAAGATCGTGAATGCTCCCCCCATGGACCAAAGCCTGCGGTATGAGGCTGACCAAACCACTGCTTCATTTGAAACAGTGTTTAATTTCGATTCTAGTGGTGGAATTGTCCAGGCAGCAGAACAATGCAATGGGTCCGCTGATTGTCGTAAAACAACGCTCAGCGGTGGTACTATGTGCCCAAGTTACATGGCCACCCGCGATGAAAAAGACACTACCAGGGCACGGGCCAATATCCTTCGAGAGATGCTTACGCGATCTAAAAAGAAAAATCCTTTTGCCCATCAGGAGATAAAAGAGGTAATGGACCTTTGCCTCTCCTGTAAAGGATGCAAGGCGGAATGCCCCTCCAATGTCGATGTAGCCAAACTTAAAGCGGAATTCCTACAGCAGTTTTATAATACAGAAGGAGTACCATTCCGTACTAGAATGATTGCAGGATTCAACAGGGCTAATCAGTTGGCATCAAAAATACCAGGTGTATATAATTTCTTTATTTCAAACAAGTTGACTGGCACATTATTTAAATATGCCACCGGCCTGACTACCAAAAGACCGCTGCCAAAATTACACTCCACCACCTTAGAAAGATGGTACCGTGATCAGCAAAACAATAACCAATCAGGCAAGAAAGTACTATTATTCTGCGATGAGTTCACCAACTACAACGATACGGATATTGGAATCACCACCATCAAGCTGTTACAAAAGCTGGGATATCTGGTAGAAATACCCCGGCATGTGGAAAGTGGGAGGACTTTAATTTCAAAAGGTTTGTTAAAACAGGCCCAAAAGATCGCAATAAAAAATGTGGAGTTGTTGATGAATGTGGTAAGCGAAAAACTGCCCCTAATTGGAATTGAACCTTCCGCCATTCTCTCCTTTCGGGACGAGTACCTGGCTTTGATGCCAGATCACTTGCAAGAAGCCGCAAAATCTATAGCGGCTAATTCATTTACTGTCGAAGAGTTTTTGGCCAGTGAAATGGAACAGGGGGAGATCACCAAAGAAATATTCGTAGAAGACCATCGTTTGATCAGATTGCATGGGCATTGTCATCAGAAAGCTATTTCCTCAATGGTGCCAACAAAAAAGATACTCTCTCTTCCCGCTAACTACCGGGTTCAGTTGATACCTTCAGGATGCTGCGGAATGGCTGGATCGTTTGGCTATGAGCGGGAACACTATGATCTGTCCATGCAGATTGGAGAACTGGTTTTATTCCCGACTGTGCGTGAGCTGGATCAGGATGTATTGATAGCAGCCCCGGGGACCAGTTGCCGGCATCAGATCATGGACGGGACCGGAAGAAAAGCCTTACATCCGGTTCAGATTCTTTGGGATGCCCTGAAGTAATCAGGGGTGACTAATAAATTTTTTCAGGGGTAGCCGTATCAGTTTTCATTTCATAAGGCAACAGATACACGTTACCCGCAGAATCCGTAAAATACAACTGAGACTTTGAAAATGCACTGGGGTCACCATCTGCCCATAAGCAGAAGAATGGATTTTTTGCATTAACAGGTCGTCGGGCATAGTTGTGGTTGGTGTTGCTATTTTGGGTTAATTTTTTCTTTTGTTTCCAGGTTGTTCCGGAATCAATGCTTTCCCAAAGTAACATTTCTCCACCTGAATGGTATTTATAAGGATTAGGGTCAGTAGGGGCAATCACCGTCCATAGGTTATCTTGAATATACAAGCTCCCCATGTCGTAGTTATGATCGGACTGGAATATGGTTTTTGTTTTCCAGGTCTTACCATTGAATTGGGTAATTTGCCAATCCCTGGGTCCGTTCTCAGGCCCCGGATGATGTCCATTGCTGATTAAATACAAACAAACTGGGTTCCCAAATTGATCAAAACCCATATCTTTCAAATAAACATTCTTGTCCAGCTTGCTATAGTCTTTAATTCGTGCCTTTGAATCCACATTGATTAATGGCAGATTGAGCTTTTCTCCCAAAATATTGGTCCAGGATTTACCGAAATTATTGGATTGGATATAGTAAAGATCTGTCCGCTGGTCCACAACTCCGTTTGGATGCCTATTGAAAAATGTGCCGAGAACATTTCCGTGTCTTTCACTTATCTGATAGTGCCCACCTTTAGATGCTCCTTCTTCAATAATTGCTGCCAGCTTAATATCATTTGTCCAGGAGACCCCATCATCACTGGTTTCAAAGTATAATTCCCGGACACCGGTATATTTTGTGAAGAAATTGAAGAACCCATTTTCCTCGATAAAGTGTGGTTGAGGATAGGTCATTTCCTCTTCCGTAATCTGGATGAACGTATTGATGTCGTAAGGAGATTGGCTTTTATATTTGAATCCTGGTCGAATTCGCCCCCTGCCGCTCACAAAGACCCACAAGTATCCGTCACTATCTAATAGTAGACTTGGGTTATCATGGGGATCATTTACATCTAGTTTATCAAACACTACCGTCGGCTTAGGCACTTGACCCGTTCGGTGGTCAAAGTAAGAGATCATACAGAGTAAGTGAGTTTCGTATTGATTGGTAGTGCCACCATAGACAAAAAAAGTCTTGTTTACCTCAGGTGCATAAATCGCCAGCGGCCGATGTTTGGCGGTATAAGTCCCTAAGCCGCCAGAATATTTATCCCCGTAATCAGACGAGAACTGACCCAGGGTAAACCAAATACCTTTATACCCATTTATTTTTTGATTGTTAAGATTCCCCTGTCCTGAAACTGTAGCAGCATACAATACCAACAAGAAAATCAGAAAGTGTTTCATTCGACAGGTTTATTGGTCTGGAAATATAAGAGTTTTCTGGGTAACTAAATGCTGACTATTGGATCAATCAAGAATTTTTCCGGGGTTTAGTATATTTCTGGGATCCAGTGTCTTTTTGAGGGTTTTCATTAGTTGGATCTCTTCTGAGGTTCGACTGATATGTAGATAATGTTTTTTGTGGATACCGATGCCATGCTCCGCTGAAATTGATCCGCCAATTGTTTTTAAAGGGAGATAGACCCTGTGGTTAATCTGGTTAATTAACGCTTCACTTTGATGGCTTTTCCCAATGACCAGATGAATATTGCCGTCCCCCACATGTCCAAAGGTGAAGACTTCTTCAATTTCCGGAATTTGATAGAGATCTTCCACCATCTTATTTACTACTTTTCCTATCAAAGGAATCGGAAGACTAATATCGAATTGTTGAATATGCCGACACTTGGAAACCATAGGTGCCACATCTTCCCGGATGGTCCAAAACCGGTCAATATCAGTAGTTGACTCTGCTGGAACGGCATCCTGGATGACTCCTTGGTTTAGAGCCTCCTCCAATAAATTTTGGAATCGAATGAAGTCTTGTTTTGGATTACTTCCCAAGCTGTCAAGAAGCACATAATATTTGTACTCATAAGGCAAAGGCGGAGAAACTGAGGCTGGCGGAGTAGTCAAGACTTTATATGTGGATGGCCACATTAATTCAAAACTGCTCAAGGTGCCTGCCAGGCCTTTGTCCATAAATTTTAAAAAGGCCACAACATGCTCATAACTATCGAGTCCGGTAAGTGCGCTAATTCTGCTATTAGGCGCTTCAACCAATCGAAGTACTGCCCGGGTGATTACCCCTAAAGTTCCTTCTGAGCCAATAAAAAGTTGCTTTAAATCGTAGGCTGAATTGTCCTTAATTAGCTTCTTCATGGAGGATACAATGCTGCCATCTGCTAATATAGCTTCTAGTCCTACTACTAGCTGTCGGGTCATTCCATACCGCAGCACCCGTAGTCCCCCAGCATTGGTAGCAATGACCCCACCCATCTGAGCGGATCCTTTGGCCCCAAAATTCAAAGGAAATAGCATTCCATTTTTCTCAGCTGCCTGTTGCACATTTTCCAAAATAGCGCCAGCTTGTACTGTAATAGTCCTGTTTTCTGGGTCTACTTCCTCAATAGCATTCATTTTTTCAAGTGAGATCACTAGATCACTTGGCTGGGTCTCTGTACCACCAACCAGGTTGGTCAGCCCGCCATGCATCACCACCGGTTGATGGTATTCATGGCAAATATTTAAGACATCCGAAACTTCCTGAGTGGTTCTGGGAAGTACCACTGCCAGAGCCTTCAGCGGCTGGTCCATGAGCCAAATGTGATGATAACGTTCCTTGACGGCTGAACCAGTGAGAACCCGGTTTTCGCCTATTTTTAAGATAAGGGATGAGACTATGTGCTCTTTCACAGATAGCTAATTTCCATTTGAAGGTAGTGATAATTCAGTTATTGTTGGGACTTGTTTAGCGCTACCATCTATTCCAAAGTTATGTGAACAACAACTAACTGATCAACCTAAGGGCAGCCAGCATTAAGCTAAAAAACGCTTAAGTGCTGAACGGGATCACCGATAATCTTCCCTAACCGGATAAAAAACATCAATAATGTAACAATCTGTGATGGCCTTGCCACTGTGCATGGCATTCGAAGGAACACAGGCGACTTCCCCTGGCCCTATGATCTCGGTTTCACCATTGATGGTGAGCTCAAATTCTCCGGTAATTACATTAACCACCTGTTCATGCATGTGGGAATGCTCGGGTAGCGGAGCGTCGGCATCGATGTGCCAGTGTACAAAAGTCATGTTGTCGGAGTGTACCAGGCGGCCGTGAAACCCTGGCATTATCTCCCTTGGTTCGAGGTTTTGAAGTTCAACGTGTTTCATGGTCAGCTATATTCAGTTTTGGATTTCTCAAAGTTCTTATAATAAATTTTATCACATTACCGGCTGATCTGGTCAGCAGGGTATTCAATTCCGCACTGCCCTCGTATCTTATCCATTAACCGCATCAGTTGAAGGCTGTCATTATGGGACCACTTTGAGCTTTCAATACTCCCTTCCTCCAAACAATTCATTACTTCAACAGCCTGATAGTTGTATCCATTACCAACAAAATCCGGCACTATATCCTTAGACCCGTCTTCAGTAGTGATGGCCAGATTCACCGGTTGATACCAACGGTTAGGCAAATTGATTTCTCCCCGGTCACCCTCGATCCGTGCTTCAACCGGAGTAGATTCAGTTACTGTAAAAAACAGATCTGCTGTTTCTCCTCCCGAAAATTTCAATTTTACATTGCAACGCTCGTCCACACCGGTGGCAGCAAGTTTTGCTTCGGATTCTACCCCGGTGGGTTCTCCGAATAAATACAGGGCAAAAAACAAAGGGTAGATTCCAATGTCCAAAAGTGCGCCACCACCCAGTGCCGGGTCAAACAATCGGGAGTGCGGGTCATATTCAGCTTTGAAACCAAAATCCGCTTCCAGGTGACTAATGATGCCTATCTCACCCGATTGTGCCAACTCCTTAGCTATATTAATATTTGGCAAAAATCTTGACCAAAGCGCTTCCATCAGAAAGCTACTATTTTCCTTAGCAGACTGGATCATGGTTTCTACCTGGAAGCTATTGATGGCCAAAGGCTTTTCACACAACACTGCTTTACCATGTTTCAGGCACAACAAAGTATTTTCCATATGAAATACGTGTGGAGTGGCAATATAGATAATATCTACTTCCGGATCTGTTGCCAATGCTTCATATGACCCGTAACTAACCGGGACGTGGTACTGATCGGCAAATTTCCGGGCTTTTGATTCATCTCTGGATCCTATGGCATGTAACTTCGCTCCGGGAACGAATTGCAAGCCGGCGGCGAATTTATGAGCAATGTTACCTGGAGCAAGTATGCCCCAGCGATAGGATCGATGCATGTTGATTGGAATGTTGTCGGGCTAAAATACTCTTATAATTGGGAGCTTCCAAAAAGGTTAACCACTAATGAATAAAGTTGGTAAACTCGATGCGAGCCAAAGTGTCATTTTGAAAATAATAAGATATCACCCGGTCATGATCTTTGCTGCTGACTTTCACCAGGTCTGGGAGGTATGAATATGGTTTTAATTTTTCAAATGCCGATGCGAAATCCTTTTTGGCTACTCCAACCTTCAAGCCTTTTTTGAACTTGATTGAAGCATCTGACACTACGCCGCTTATAATCAGATAATTCCCCGGAGACCGATAAAATTTCAATTTCACATTTGGTTGTGTGAGGGTTATCAGAGTATCTATCTGTTGGCTTACTAATTGATTTTCAATGGGTTCTTTTTCAATGGAATAGGGTTTTGGGAGTTCCAATATGACATTCTCCCAGGTAAGATCACCTGTTTCCAATGGCAGCCATACATAGTCTTCATCAACAATGGTAATTTCAGTAGGTTTTTTTGGTTCCTGATAGGACTCCCAATCTTTTAAAGGAAAGTGTATAGGCGTCAGGTCTTCAGTATTAAGCCTCATAAATTCGGAGCCGGTCCATTGCCACTTGTATAAGCTATCTATAACGGTTCTAATACCGTTTTCCATTCGTGCTTCCTTTTTTCGTTGTACAATGGAGAAATTGCCTGGCGTAAAACCGGCGGTAATCCAGCTATCTTTGACCATTATCCAATTTTCGTTCCAAACATTTTCCGCAAGTTCTATTTCATCCACTACCATCTCAACCTGACTATCCCATATGTACAATCTAATGGAGCTCTCATCGTACCTACTGGGCACCCTGCAAATGATCGCTACCATAGAATCTTTCAACAAGAATTTATGGTAGGCGAAAACCGACATTCGAAACTTATTAGCACGATTAGCCAGAGAGGCGCCAAACTTCAAATGGTGGGAGGGGTCGAGTTCTTTGCCTGTTTGATTCAAGATGTCGCTGTGTGAAGAATATATGTGAAGTGAATTTGGATTGACTAAATCAAAGTAATCCAGTAAAGGCAATATGTTGGGCTGTGGATCATAGAAATAATCAGATATAGCAGCCAATAAAGATATATGGGTTTGCATTCCTGGTAAGACTTTTGGGGCATCCTGTCCGTTATAAAGTATTAGTCCTATTATTGATCCACTCTGGTTACGATCGACTTTAAACTGTTGTGACCCTTGTCCAAAAACCAAATGAGACTTGTCTGTAAAATATACAGGGATCTGACCGGTCTGTAAGGAGTCGGAAACTATACTGGCATAATAAGCGAAGTCCCCAACAGCTTGATGTAATCCGTCGCGTGCTGATTTATCAAGGGGTAGTTCATCTAACTCACCCTCTTTCGGAGTGTAGAAAACCACTGACCTGCCGTCATAGTAAATGTTGTCTATAGGCGCTTCCAATATAGCTTCACTCTTATCGGAAACCGGTTCTATATAGCTCTCAATCAGCACCTGTTCTTCTGTCAGGTCCTTTCGGTTCATGCACCCCTGAATGAGTAGCAGCATGATCAGTATGGTAAATCTATAGTACATTACGAACCTTTGAACCCTATTCTTCTTCGATTTAATTCTTTCTGATATTGCCTGGCGATCTGAAGATGTTCGTCAAGTGTTCGTGAAAAGTGATGGTATCCAGAAAAGTCCTTCTTGGCACAGAAATATAGGTAATCGTGAGACCCCGCAGCTAATACTGAATCTATAGCTTGAGGAGTAGCAGTAAAAACCGGCCCTGGAGGAAATCCATACACCTGATAGGTATTATAATCAGATCGAATTCTTTTATGAGCTTTCAGTACCCGGGTCAGAGTCCTGCCAGAGGCAAAAACCACTGTTGGGTCAGCTTGCAGCCGCATATTTTTTTGTAGTCTGTTCAAGTAAAGACCTGCAATCAGCGGCATCTCCTGAGGTATTTTAGTTTCTGCATATACAATGGATGCCAGAACACCTGCTTCCTGATTAGTCAAACCTAAAGCAGCAGCCTGCTGAAGTCGTTCGGCATTCCAAAACTTCAGGTAGTTTCTGAACAAGCGGTCCGCGACCTCTTTGGCCCGGCTGTCCCGATAGACAAGAATGGTGTCAGGGATTAACAGGCAATAAACATTCTCTTTGTTAAATTTTCCCCATTGTTGAATATAAGGTTCGTTTTCCAACCATTTTCTTAGTGCTATATACTTTATATCCAGGTTTTTACACAAATTTTGTAAAGTGTTGCGACGTTGCTGATAGGGTTTGATCACTACCGCAACAGATGCTTTGGGATTGGTTTTCAAATGCTTGACAATTGACCAATTATTCCAACCTTTATGAATTTGAAACAGCCCACGGGGGATTGAGTCTTTATAATCAATCGCCCAGGCGGCCAATCTGAAGGACAGTGAATTGCGGACCACCTGGTCGACCTCCAGTTGATTGATTACATCGCTGCATGACATTGAATCCATCACTTCCAGGTCGTAGACTTTCCTGACCAAATCAGTATTTGGACTAAAAAACACCACATACAAGATACTAAGTGAAAGGAAAAAACCTCCCATCAGGGAGGCTTTTACCCCACTTAAACTAATCAACCAGCTATGGAAAATAAATCTTTTGATAATGAATCAGGCTTCGAATCAGGGGAGCATAAAATTGCCTAATTTATTGGATTGGTGCTGGTCTGAATGACCATAGATATCTCCTATGTAAGATTTACGAATTTTTCATCCAACAATTCCTACTGTTGATGAAAGGCCCGGTAGTCCACTTGTTCCTCCAATGTGGTTACAGTTCCCGTAGACAGAAGGAATTTTACTGGAATAGTTTCGATCCCGAACTTTATGGCTTTGTAGACTTGAAAATGTAAATGTGATTTTGTTGACCATCCGGTATTCCCGCTGTATCCAATTACCTGACCCGCAGACACCTGGTCTCCAAGGTTTACTATGGCCCCATGTTGACGAAGGTGCACATAGTCGGCATAACTGCCGTCGTCGTGAAGTACGGTTATAAGATTAGCATGCTTCATGAAGGAAATGTCCGGACCACCAATATTGGAATCTTCTTTTATCCTTACCACCATACCTTTCCGGCTGGCGCATACCTTTGTTCCTTCTTCCATGACAAAGTCCCATGCATACTTTCCCTGGTGTGTATATGATCCGTTGGCACCTTGAATCATCATATACTTTTTGTTGTGTTCATACGGAAAAGTATATGCAAAGTCCCGGTCGATTGCGGCATTTGGGTCACCCAAAGTCAGTTTGTAACTCGACTTGAATGAGGTGCTACCAGCTGCCTTTGGCTCGAGAAGAAAAAGAGATTTTGGATCTCCCGGATAGACAATGGTGTAATACGGCAAGGGGCTGTCCGACTGAAGATTATTTAACTCAGTAAACTCAATTTCAAGTTGGTAGGGTGCCAAGTCGAGATTTTGGGCAAAATATTGGAACCCCCCATCTTCGGTAGCTTTCTGAAAGATGTTAACAGGATTACTTTGCTGTCCAAAAACCTGTATTGACAGCACAATTAAAACACCCGTAAATCTGCATCTCATATCCTTAACTGGGTATTGAAATTCCCCTGGTGATAAAAAAACCCTGCCTTGTAGCAGGTGCTTCTAGGCAGGGTTTTAGATTCGTGTTTATGTGCTGATGATTATTTGTCCTTGTCTTCTACTTCTTCAAACTCTACATCACTAACATTATCATCTCCACCATCTGCAGTGGCTTCGGCATTAGCTTCCGGTCCGGTTGAAGCGCCTTCCTGTGAAGCTGCATACATTTCTTGCGTAGCTCCTTCCCAAGCTTTGTTCAAGCCTTCCAAGGCACTTTCAATACCTGACAGGTCCTGGGCTTCATGAACAGTTTTTAAGGTTGCCAAGGCTTCTTCGATGGCTTGTTTATTTCCTTCAGATAACTTGTCTCCGTATTCGCTCAACTGCTTTTCGGTCTGGAAAATAAGAGAATCGGCAGCATTTATTTTATCTGCACGCTCCTTGGCTTGCTTGTCAGCTTCTGCATTGGCCTCCGCCTCCTTCTTCATTTTTTCAATTTCCTCATCTGTTAGACCAGAGGAAGCTTCAATACGTATCTTTTGCTCTTTACCAGTTCCTTTGTCCTTGGCAGACACATGTAGTATACCATTAGCATCGATATCAAAGGATACCTCAACTTGAGGAACGCCCCTTGCAGCTGGTGGAATTCCATCCAGGTGGAACCTTCCTATGGTACGATTGTCTTTTGCCATGGGTCTTTCTCCTTGTAGGACATGAATTTCCACTGAGGGCTGATTGTCAGCAGCAGTTGAAAATACTTCCGATTTTTTGGTAGGGATGGTGGTGTTAGACTCTATCAACTTGGTTGACACTCCTCCAAGGGTCTCAATACCCAATGATAATGGAGTCACATCCAGTAACAGCACGTCTTTTACCTCACCTGTCAATACCCCTCCTTGAATAGCAGCAC
>CAZAWQ010000195.1:0-4487 GCA_964488585.1 uncultured Roseivirgaceae bacterium | reverse complement strand
ACGCCATCCATATTCGGCATATTGAGATCAGTGATAATCATATCAACCTGCTCACCACCTGTTAGGACATCAAGTCCTTCTTGTCCATCGGAAGCCTGGATAATGTTATACCCTGCGACCTTCAACGTAGTCCCTATCACTGCAAGGACAGATCTTGAATCATCAACAACCAATATTGTTTTTGGCATCTAATTTCCTCAGAAGGCTTCGCAACTCCTGTAAAGTATGTGTACTTAATTACTATATTTCCAGAAGCAGCTCTAGAGTGAAGCACTAAGCAGGCCTAGCATAAATTTGTTTAACATGAAATTCAAACTAATTAGCATGATAATGCTATAAATCGTGATGAAGATCACAGTTTATCAGCTAGCAGTATGTTAGAGGATTTCTGTTTTTTGGTTATACTTGGCCGAGGGGTACGAGGAGAGCAGGTTACGGGTATAATGTAGTTTGCCTGTTTTATGATGAATTAGCATTAGCGGTTTGGCGTAAGCCAAGGGGATACTAGGTACTATTATGGCGAGCATATTACTAGTAGATGATTCGGCGTCCATGCGGGAGATGGTCACGTTTACGCTCACAGACGCTGGGCATAAAGTTAAGGAAGCGGAAGATGGTGTTGAGGCCTTGCAATTCGCGAAGGGGGAGTCGGTAGATCTAGTGATCACTGATGTCAACATGCCGAATATGGACGGCATTACCCTGACTAGAGAGTTACGTGCACTAGATAACTATAAATTTACTCCAATACTTATTCTAACGACAGAAACAGGATCAGATAAAAAACATCAAGGTAAAGTAGCTGGGGCGACAGGTTGGATTGAAAAACCATTCGACCCTGACAGTCTATTGTCGACTATAAATCGAGTATTATGAAGAAATATGCTTGACCACAAGTCGTTTGTTTAAACTCCAGGATTGCCCGCCATTTTATTTTGATCAGCAGTAAACACGAAGGAACCTTTTGATGGCGCAAGATATAGATTTATCCCAATTTCATGCGATCTTCTTCGAAGAGTGTTCGGAGGGAATAGAGGCTATGGAGTCGGGACTTCTCAATCTGGAGGACGGCCAATCAGATACTGAAACAATCAACACTATTTTTCGTGCTGCACACTCTATTAAAGGTGGTGCGGGAACCTTTGGGTTTAAAGATCTTTCAGAGTTTACCCATGGCATGGAAACCATGCTGGATGAGATGCGCGAAGGTCGGCGCCCCGTCACAAAAGATGCAATATCACTATTACTTGAGAGTGTTGATTGCCTTAGGGAATTGGTTCTGTGCTGTAAACATAATAAGGAAATTGATAGTGACACCATTTCAAATCTGAAACAACGACTCGCGTCTTTACCAGCAGAAGAGTCCGAATCTGATAATGATACGGCCTCTAACACAGAGGCAGAAAACCAGACATCCACTACAGGTTGGTGTGTTTCATTTCACCCATATGAAAACCTGTTCTACAGTGGTAATGACCCCCTGAGATTGTTAAGAGAATTGCATGGTCTTGGTGAGCTTGAGGTGAAGCTTGATGCATCCGGATTGCCGGATTTTGCTGAACTGGATCCGGAAAAAAGTTATCTCGGTTGGGAAATACTGCTGAAAGGTGACGCCAACAAAGAACAAGTGAGTGAAATATTCGCCTGGGTAGAAGACGATTGTAAATTGGAGATAAAGGTAAGAACCGAAAGGCGGACTCAGTGGGGGAGAAGGGCAGGTGATAATGAAACGCTCAAATACGGGCGTCGCCAGTCAGATAAGGAGGTAATGATTGGGCAGGAAGTAACAACCATTCGAGTAGGCATCGACAAGGTTGATGAGTTGGTCAATCTTGTTGGCGAATTGGTGATCACGCAATCAATTATAAATCGGGTTTGTATGGATTTGGATATTGATCATGCAGAAAAGCTTAGTGAAAGCCTTGAGCAACTGGATCGTAATACCCGCGATCTGCAAGAGCAAACCCTGAATATTCGTATGTTACCCATTGATTTCGCATTTCAACGGTTGCCACGCATTGTCCGGGATTTAAGCCAAACATTGGAAAAAAAAGTTGAGTTGAAATTTTCCGGGCAGTCAACAGAACTGGATAAGACAGTGCTGGAAAAAATTGTTGATCCTCTGGTGCATCTGGTACGTAATTCACTGGATCATGGTATAGAAATGCCGGAACAACGTCGTGCTAAAGGCAAGGACGAAACAGGAGTAATAAATGTTAACGCCTACCATCTGGGCGGCAATATTATCATCGAGGTAATTGACGACGGTGCAGGTCTTGACCAGAAAAAGATACTTGAGAAGGCCATCGAGAAAGGACTTGTCGTGGAGGGAGAGGAGTTATCAGCTGAGCAAGTGCAGGATCTAATCTTCATGCCAGGATTTTCGACGTCGGTAACCGTCAGTGATGTCTCCGGGCGTGGTGTGGGGTTGGACGTGGTCAGACGCAATATCACTGATCTTGGAGGTATGGTTGAAGTGGCTTCAGAACCTGATCTTGGTGGTAAATTTACCATAAGACTGCCGCTGACCCTTGCAATTCTAGAGGGTCTGATGGTGCGGGTTGGTGGACAGATATATATTTTGCCGTTGTTAGCAATTGTTGAGTCGGTACAAGTTAAGAAGGAGGAGGTGAACGCGGTTGCTGGTAAAGCTGAATTTTATCAGTATCGGGGTGAGTATCTGCCTGTTATTCGCTTACACGAAGTATTTAATATTGAAACCGAAGTAACCAATCTGGAGCAAGGATTGCTGACAATTGTTGATACTGGTAGCGAGCGTGTTGGACTTTATCTAGAAGAAGTACTTGGTCAGCAACAGGTTGTGATTAAAAGTCTCAAGAAAAATTTTTATCAGGTACAGGGAATTTCTGGCGCAACCATATTAGGAGATGGATCTGTTGCCTTGATACTTGATGTGCCTGGCCTTGTTCAGCGTTACTCCGGTCATGTAGCCAAGCAGGAAGCTATAGAGACAGATGCTGTTTTGCATAAAGAGTGAATATGTAGCTGGAGTTGGTATAAAAGATGCGGGCAATAGCTGTGATTAATCAAAAGGGTGGTGTCGGTAAAACGACGACGACTGCAAATCTGGCACATGCCCTCGCATTGGCAGGACACAAGGTTACGATAATCGATTTAGATCCTCAGGGACATTTGGCGGCACACTTAGGTGCCTTTAAACGAGAACAGCAAGGCGTCGACCAAATAATGCTGGGTAAAAAGCAGGTAAATGAAGTTATTACTGATGTTAGAGACGGGTTAAAACTAATCCCTGCAGGGTCGGAACTCGATGTGTTGGAGCGCGGTGGTGGGAATGAACAGTCGCGAGAACGCCTGCAAGTTGCAGTAGACACAGTGGGCGCAGATCAGGATTTTATTTTAATTGATTGCCCGCCTGCCTCTGGTTTACTCATCGATTATGCCCTGACAGCTGTTGTCGAGATAATTGTGCCTGTCGCGAGTGATTATCTCGCCTTGCGCGGTTTATCTGATTTGATAGCAACATTACGGCAGTTCGAGGAAAATCATGCTCATTCATTTACTCAATGGATAGTGGTGACCCGTTTTCACTTGCGACGACGTTTATCATGGGAGGTCAGGGACAAACTTGTGGAATATTTCCCCAAGGGCGTTTTGGAAACATCCATCCGGGAAACCTCAGTACTTGCAGAATGCCCAAGCTTTGGTAAAACAGCATTTGAATATAAGCGTGGTAACAATGGTGCAGCAGATTATGAGTCCTTAGCCAGGAATCTTTTGTGTGGAGAATATCGTCATGGTGAAACGTAAAACAAAATCGAGAGCGTTGGGTGATGATCCATTAACATGGATAGCCGGCGATGGTGAGGCAAAAGAAAATGCCATGAAGAAAGCCAAAAATAAGAAAGCCAAAAAAAAGAAAGCCAAAAAAAAGAAAGCTAAAGTCAAAACAAAGCAAAAAAGTAAAATTCAGAAAGAGAAAATAAAGACAGATGAAACCAGGTTGGTACTGGATTCGATTATCACAATTAATGATGCGCAAACAATGTATACACAACTAAATCTACTGCTGAAGTTAAAACAAGATATAACAATTGATGCCTCTGCGGTAGAAATGCTGGATACAGCAATATTGCAGTTATTACTTGCATTTGTGAACAAAATTAAGGCTCAAAACAGGGTAGTGGTATGGAGCAAACCTTCAGAGGAAATGATTAATAGAGCGACAACACTCAATCTGCAAGCAGGACTGGGGTTGGGCGGAGATACATAATGCAAATTGAAATGGAGCATACTAGAGAGTTTTTATTTACGGAAAAGGATTTTAAGTATCTTGCCCAGCTTGCGGGTACTCGGGCGGGAATAAACTTATCTTCTAGTAAGAGAGAATTGATCTACGGGAGGTTAGCACGGCGGCTGAGAGAACTTGGTTTTAAAAGTTACAAACAGTATTGTGATCGGCTAAAGGATGGCGATGAAGAAGAACTAACAAATTTCATCAATGCAAT
>CAZAWQ010000194.1:0-9961 GCA_964488585.1 uncultured Roseivirgaceae bacterium | reverse complement strand
GGATTACGTGATTTGTGGTAACTACGTTGATTTGCACTCAAATGTTACTTTCGACGACCTGATAATTCAGCCGTTTACACTTGAAAAAGGTTATCAGGCCAGCATTGAGTATGAATTGGCGCTTTGGGGTGACAATAAACTAACGCGCAGCCAAATTATTGATATCGGCAAGAAGAGCCTTAAGGCTGGAACATTGGTGTTTCCCTAGTTTTGATTGTCAACTTCGTGGACAGAACAGTATCTCTGCTGAAATACCGGCAAGGCCAGCTCCTGCATCTTTACAGTTATTATGATTATTAAATATTCAGTAGTAGTAATCTATTTCCTGATACTAATTGGTTTAGGATTTCTCGCTTCTCGTAGAATTAAAAACCTTTCTGATTTTTATGTGGGAGGTAAGAAATTGGGCTATTGGGTAGTGGCTTTTTCCACTAGGGCAACTGGGGAATCAGCGTGGTTGCTCTTAGGGTTAACCGGGTTGGGTGCTTTGGTTGGTTACAGCGCTTATTGGGTGGTGCTTGGAGAAGTACTGGGGGTATTTGTTGCCTGGTTTTTCATGGCCAAGCCTTTCAAAGAATTAACCGATCGATTCGAAAGCATTACTATTCCTGATTACCTTCACAGCCGGTTCAAAGCCACCAGCAACACTTTACGCCTCATTGCCGCTACTGCTTTGTCCGTTTTTGTGGTCATCTATGTAAGCGCCCAGATTGACGCAACAGGTTCTGCTTTTGAATCTTTCCTGGGTTGGAATTATTACACCGGTGCTATTGTAGGGTTCGCCATAGTAGTGATTTACATTTTTTACGGTGGTTTTGTGGCAGTAGCCTGGTCCGATGTATTTCAGGGTTCTTTGATGTTTTTGGGCCTGGTAATGCTACCATTGTATGTCTTATTTCACATTGGCTCCGTGGATATAATTCATCAAAAATTACAGATAATGGATCCTGGGTTGGTCAATATCTGGGGATCGGGTGGTTTAACCGCTATAAACATTGCTGCCATACTGGGGTATGCTATGATCGGGCTGGGTTTCATGGGCTCTCCACAAGTCTTTGTCCGGTTTATGTCTATTAAAAATGTACAGGAAATCAAAAATGGACGGTGGGTAGCACTGATCTTTACCTTGTTTACTGACGTGGCAGCAGTAAGTATTGGGATATTGGGACGATATCTATTTACGGAGACCGGGCAGGATGTTGAAATAATATTTGGAAATGGAGCACAGAACGTCTTACCGCAAATGGTTGACACGCTTTTGCCCACCATAGTAGAGGCAACTTATATTGCGGTGGTGTTGGCAGCCATTATGTCCACTATCGATTCGCTATTGATAGTAGCTAGCAGTGCTATTACCCGAGATTTCGATCAGCAGGTATTGAAGAACCAGCGTAAGGACCACGCCATGTTTTCCAGGAAGGTTACATTAGTCATGGCGGTTGCTGCTTTGGCAATTGCGCTCACCATCTCAGTGCTCTCTCCTACCCGTACGATTTTTTGGTTTGTGATCTTTGGTTGGTCGGGTATTGCCGCTACCTTCTGTCCCATGATAATTTTATCTCTTTTTTGGAAAGAGTATAACGAAAAAGGAGCTATTGCATCAATGATAACAGGTTTCCTTTGTATTCCACTCTTCGAATTTGGGGCCACTTCTTTGCCAATAATTGGGGTGTATTTTGAACAGGTGGCCGAATTAATGCCCTCTTTTCTGCTCTCCATGTTTATGGGAGTAGTGGTCAGTAAACTGTCAAGATAAACAAGGATATGAACAACTCACCATCAATGAAATCCATAAAATTGCTGATCTTTTTAACGATTAATATACCAGTGGTAAAGGGACAGCCGGCTGAAGCATTGGCTGGAGCATGGACTAGAGAGCACCATGGAAATCAACAGGTTCTGGTATTTACTGCGAAATACTGGTCTTTTACAGAGTTCAATGTTGAAAATAAAACCTTTATCGGAACCATGGGGGGATCGTTTGGATTTAACCAGGGAAAGTTTTCTTATGTTATGGAATACCGTGCTGATAACGATTCTACCAACTATAATCCCTTAATGGATGGAGTCACCCGCATGAACTCCAAAAAACTCAAGATGGGTGCGAACACCTGGAACCGTCTGGATGATGGTACCCCGGGAGCATTATATGGGGCCTGGTTGATCACAGGCCGTGAGAGAGATGGCAAAATGATTACCAGGAAACCAGGTGCTAGAAAAACTATGAAAATACTGTCTGGAACCCGATTTCAATGGATCGCTTTTAATTCAGAAACCATGGAATTTAGAGCAACAGGAGGGGGTACCTACACAACCGAAGATGGTAAGTATACTGAACATATTGAATTCTTTTCCCGAGATAGCTCGAGAGTCGGGGCTGTGCTGGGTTTCGATTACGAATTAAGAAATAATGAGTGGCACCACAGTGGGAATAGCAGTAAGGGCCAGCCTATATATGAAGTCTGGTCGCATCGGTAACTGCCTGGAATCTAAACAATAGAGAACTACCTCAACTCTTTCAAAAAAGCCATAAGGTCACGAATTTCGGACTTTCTCAAGATATTTTCCATAGAGGGCATTGCTGAGGGAGCATATGACTTGCTTTTAATACTATGCTTTGAATATGATTGAATACTTCCATCAGAGGTTCTGATGGTAACAGAATCTGTAGTTTCCCCTTCAGATACTCCTATTAGCCTCTCTCCGGTTTTTAATTCTAAACTAAGTGTGCCATATCCTGGAGCCAATCGTACGGATGGGTCAATTAAAGCTTCTATCAAACCATTTGGATCCAGTTTAGAGGCAATACCGGTTAGATCAGGGCCCACCTCACCACCATAACCATCCAATTTATGACAGCGAATACACTGAGCTGAATTGTTTTCAAAAAAAATACGCTGGCCAAGACTAACAGTACCGCCATAAGCAGATTCGAGGTAATGATCTACTGCTGGTGCGGAAGCCCTGCTAGATTCAAAATTGTCGAGTTTTTCTTTTAAAAATTCGAATGTGCTTTCTTCAACAGCCATCATTACATCTAATCTAAGGGCGGGATCGATCGCTCCTACAAGAAATAACTCCAACCACTGATTCAGCACTACTTCGGCAGATTGATGATCTATTTTAGCCAAACTGCTTAAGGCCATTTGTTGTTCTTTAATGGTAGCATTGACGAGTATTTTATCAAGCATTTCTACTACTTTCTCAGGAGGCAAATTCAAAGACCCTAATATCGCCTGGGCATCAGTCCTTAGTTCAATTTGTCTGTCCTCAAGTGACACCTCCAATGCCTTTTCTATGGAGCTACTATTTAATTGGCTAAGGGTTTGTAACGCAGCCCTTCGCACCTCCAAAGGTTGTGATTTCTGAATGCAGTAACTCGCTATAGTTGCTTCGGCATCGCGGTACTCCAAACGTCCTACAGCTGCTACCGCAGAAGTCCTGATAGCTATATTATCTGAGGCAAGTAGAACTTTATGAACGGACGAAAATGCACCTTTAGCGTCCTCAGGGTCACGGGATGGTAATTCCCGATACCGACCCTCCACCCGATCCAGTAATGGAGGTTTTTTCCAGTATCCAAGCGCCCAAAGAGCATCCTTTCTCATCTCATTGGGTGCCATTGAATTTGCTGCATAGGAAGCAATACGATTAGCGGAAGCATTATTGCCAATGCGAAGGTTGGCATTAATGGCTCTTCGAATAAAAGCCTCATTAGAAACTTTCTGGGATAACAAGCTTTCGGCCAGTGCAGGGAGCGCTTCCGGAACGGATTGATCATCGTGAATAGCACGAGCCGCTTCCACCAACACCAGTGTGTCTTTATCCTGCAAAAATTCCCTAAGTCCCGGGGAATGCATTCTACGCAAAGCCACTACAGCCCCCAGTCGTACGGATAAAGAAGTATGAGTTGCCAGAGCTACCAAATCTTTTTCCATCCCCAGGCGATAAAGGGCATGTATCAGCCCGTGTCGAAAGTGAGGATCAGAATCCCCTACATCTTCTATTAAATTAAGTATGGGTTGAAATGCACGCTCTTCTGCTATTTTGCCCAGGGCTTCGGCTGCAAAATATTTAGTTCTGACCGATTCATCTCCTAGTAAATTCAGTAGTTCATCAGCCGCCGGTTTAAATTTAGCATCGCCTAAAACTTTTGCTGTTTGCCCCCTGATCTCAGGGTTATCCAGTTTTAGAAATGGCACAAGCTCAACCCCAATGGATTGCTCATTTCTCAGCAGTTGACCCAACCCCCAGATGGCGTGGATCTGGGCCATTTCAGGATTTTGAGTTTCCAAAACAGACATAAAGGCCTCCTTTTCATTTCGTTTTACCAGTTCGAACTGAGCGTTCAGCCGTACGCGCATGTCTTCATATCCCAATAGTAATTCCAACTCCGATATAGATTGTTGCTGCATTTCCCCCTTTAATAAGGCCTGCGTCTGTTTTCGTTTATCGGAATTTTTCTCCTGTACGTCCAGGCGCCATATTCTACCTGCTTCTTTTAGTGCATACCCATCTAACCAATCATTGATATAAAGCGCGCCATCAGGACCGAATGCTAATCCAGTGCTTACGATGCCGGAGAGTATGTCTCTAGTCTCGACCACATTAAATGAAGCACCATTTGGCTCCAGACGAAATGCCTGTATCTCAGACTTGGCCGCAGAGGCTTTGAAATATGACCCAAAAAAGTAATCCTTCCATTGGTCATTCAATGCCAATCCGGGTTGGTATACCAAACCAGCCGGGCCATCCGGAGCTAAGGCCAGGGGAGGCAAAATGTAGGCTGCCTGACCTGGAAAATGAGGAAGATGCAGCTTCTCAGCCATCCAAACTTTGTAGCCTTCATTTGGTTGGTTGTATTTTCCAAACTGCCAGTTTATTCGCCAACCGGAGTCTGACCCTTCCAAAATATGAATAAATCGTTCATGCTCACCAGGATGATCACCATCATTGTCAACGCTTATCAAGTTGCCATATTTGTCAAAAGCCAACTCCTGGGGATTGCGAAACCCATGGGCATAAACCTCAAAATCAGTCCCGTCAGGATTACATCTCATGACTGCTCCCTGATTGGGGTAAGCGAAGTGATTACCCTGCTTATCCAGGACATTGACTCCAATATCTCCAATGGACCAATAAACCTTTCCATCAGGTCCCATGGTAAGTCCGGACATATCATGTCCTGCATAGGCAATATGTATACCATAGCCGTGGCTCAGGATTTTACGTTCATCTGCATCTCCATCACCGTCAAGATCCTTCATTAGGTAGAGATTTGGGGCAGCGGTTAAAAAAACGTCGTTATTATTAAAAAGTATTCCTGCAGCCACTCCAGAAAGCATCTCGTTTATATCTTTGGCATAAACCGAAGAAATATCTGCTCTACCATCTCCGTCACTATCCCAGATCTTGCGTATACGTTCACTCTGAACAGTTAAATCTCTCCAATCATGCAAGCCATCTCCGTTAAAATCCTCCATCCAACTATTCTGCTCACTGTTTTCACTGGCTAGTTTCTCAAGATGAAAGTTTTTAGTGTCATCCAGGTTTTGAAGGGCTAGGTCTTCTGTCATCCATTCACGATGGGACCTTATGTCCAAGTCGGAGCTTTTTCTACGCTGAGTTTCACTTACATAGGCGGCTCCCTGATTGTCCATACTGATCGCCACCGCATTGGCCAGCAATGGCCCCGGAGCCCATAGGCTCAATACGAATCCTTCAGTTAATTGTATTGAGACATTGGCACTGTCCTGAAAATCACTTTCATCAGCAAAAGAAAACTCAGGTGAGCCATTTGAGTTATGATCCTCACAAGCATAAAGGGAAAAGGCTACAAGTACAATGGCGGTACAACTTGCGAGATTACGTACATTACAAAATGCAGACACTATTTAAAAAATCCCTCCCCCGTTGAATAAATTCCTGGTCCCCATATCTTTATATTGTCGAACCTGCCGGTATCATCAAATGACCCAAATCCAATCCGGCCATAATCAAAGTGGGTATCGACAGCCTCCATAATGGGATTGGTCATGTCATCAAAAAAGACTTTAATACTACCCTCTGTAACATTACGTTCAATCCGTACTTTGTGCCAGCTATTGGTAGCGCCCCAATCAGTACCCTTAGTGGTTTTGGTGGCAATATTGGTACGGGGAGCATCATTTACCAGAAATATGTTGTTGGCATTCTGGTCCGCCACCGAGGCAATGTGAACATAGTAAAAATTGGTTGCATCCTTAGCGCCAAAAAATAGACATAGGTCCCGGTGCCCGTATTCCCTCCCCGACTGGGCCAGGTCAGCTTCCAGTACGAAGTCTCCAAAATTATGGTCTTTGAGCAGTGCAATGTTAAATGGGGAACGAACTCTGGCCTTATACCGGCTTTCTCCGAACAACTCCAACCAACCCTGTTCTCCAGTGGCAGACTTCCAGGCAGAACGGTCCGACATTTCGAAATCGTTGATGGCTGCAGATGAAGAAAAATCCTGTTGGTAGAGCAATTGATATCCTTCAGGGACATTACTCTGTGAAAATACGTATGGATGGATGCCAATATTGCAAAACAGGAAAACCAACATAAAAATAGAGAAGAAATGATTGTTCATTATTACTTGATTACTGGAGCATTCGCTGCTTCCTCATTATAGGGTAGCGCCTCATTTTTTTTCAGATTTAAACTGTTATTGATGGCTTTTAGATGATGGTCAACACCAATTTCAGATCCTGGA
This sequence comes from uncultured Roseivirgaceae bacterium, assembly GCA_964488585.1. GTDB lineage: Bacteria > Bacteroidota > Bacteroidia > Cytophagales > Cyclobacteriaceae > SZUA-3. Next base: position 3,228 of record CAZAWQ010000194.1, on the reverse strand, counting down.
ATAAACCCGGGTACAGTAATTACCTGTGCCAGTACTCCTCCAATACCGCGGTGCATTATGCCTCGAGGAAGATAAACAAGGTCTCCTACCTCCAATGGTGTACTTTTAAGCATTTCCATGGCCTGCGTACTTGTAACAGTGCCAGGTTGAGTTATAGTTGATACCTGATTGCTTGTTATTATTCTGGCGCCTGGTAAAGCCATCTGCACCAGATAAAACTCGTCAAATCCTCCTTCAACGGGGTGGTAATGACTGAAAGAATCCATAATCCTGACCCGGTGGGCATTGAGGTCATGATACAGGTATTGGCCCACTTCTTGTTTCCAGGTAAGAAGGATCCTGCGGTAGGCATTGGTCTCGGTAGCGCAACCGCCTGGAATATCGGTGATATTAGGGTCCCAGTCAGGGCGAATAATCTTTGGGAGGTTATCAGGAAATGGAGTTGGGACAGTAAATTCTAATAATGAAAGAGTGCTGTCAGCGGTCATACTTATAGAGGGGTCCAGTAGTAGTATATCTCCAACAGTAACTTTAGAGGTTAATCCACTGGATAACTCGATTTCAGGCTGACCCTCCTGGACAAATAAAACCCGGTAATCATCCAATCCTTCAATCTCTTCAACGCCTTTCAAATATTTAAGGTTATATCCCGGATTTTTTGCTGCAAAATCAGCCTTTATGCTATTAAATACTTTGCCGTCCGCCTGACCCAAACGGACAATCTGCATATCCGTAACGGGTTTCTCCTCCTGCGCATGTATGCCCTGGCATGATACCAAACCGGCTGATGAAAATCCTAACCATAGACAGCTCGAAAAGAAATGCAACAAATTAGAGGCTCTGGGACAAATCATAATCATATTCTCTTAATCGATTAAGCAAGATAAAAAAATTTGCTAAATGCTCAATCTAAATCTACCATGGAAATACGTAGTTTATAGTTTATACTTTGCAACACCTAGTTTCCCCGGGGCACCTGGGTTATATCCAGGGTTTTACCCACCCCTTTCACCGACGCAACATTGAAGAAACCTGCTACAACTACTTCATCCTTGTTCCCCATATATTCAATATTGGTCCGCACATTGCTAAGTGGCGTAGCAAATAGCTCCGCAAAACCGCCAGGTCGATCTGTTTGGATTCTTACCTCATTAAGAAAAAGGAACGTTTCCTTGGTAATACTATGAATTTCAACATATACAGAATCACCATCTGCGAATGGAGACTTAAATTCGTCGTTTTCATCCTGTTCAAAGGGATTGATGAGATCTCGAATTGGCGGGATAAATATTAAGCCATCCACGTTACCTCCTTCACTAAATCCTGCATCAAAAGCGATATTGATTTCATTCGGTTGATTTAGATACCTTCCATTCTTAAAGGACTTAATCCAATAAGTATCTCCAGCACCCAACAAGTCTCGTGACCAAAATTCAGCAAAGTAGCTATCCGGTAAAAACAGGTTCTCCTCTTCAAATCGAAAGGTGACGCTGTCGATATCTGGTATCCTGTTCATGGTACTCATGGCCTGAAATTGGTCATCTCCGATGGTTACTTTTAGCATCAGACTATCACCCTCAACAGCAATTGGGCCGTCAATTGTTGGATCCCACTGATAATAACCCTGCTCAATCTCATTAAAATTGAATAAGGACCCATTGGTATTAACTACTATTACTGAAGCGCCCGATACTCCCTGTAGGGTTGTATTGTCAAAGTATGGCTGTGATTGAGTGATTCTGATAGTTTGTAGGCTGTCTTGATTGGTTAAAAATGCATCAATAATCAGTATTGGAGGGGCTTTGCGCAGCTCCGGAAATATTTGGTCCTCACAGGCGGCCAGAATAATTAGCATACACAGATAATAGGAAAGTTTCTTCATCAGAATCTGAAATTGTAAGAAACAGCTGGGACAATACTTCCAATAATCGATACCTGGGTGGCTTGTGTTTCAATAGGAACGCCCGCTACCGGTCGGTCATCAGCCTGGGAAAAATATATAGAAAAGGGATTGCGACGGCCATATACATTATATATGCTAAAAACCCAGTAGTCTTCATTCTTCCGGTCTTTTCCTTTACGTTTTTTCTTTCCATTGAGGGTTGCGGAAAAATCAAGTCGATGAAACATTGGAATTCTTATATTGTTCCGGCCGCCAAAATAGTCAAAAGGCAACAGATAGTTTTGTATTTCCAGCCTTGAAGTGGGAAAGGTGGTAGGTGTGCCGGAAAGCAAGGTGAAATTAGCAGAAAGTTTCCACCTGGACTGCGGGTCATAGAACATTACCGCTTTTAAATTATGTAACTGATCATATCTGGTTGGATACCATTGGTTGCTATTTATGCCATTTACTTTTAACTCTGTGCGCGCTATAGTATAACTTACCCAACCGGTAAATAAACCCTTATTCTTTTTAACCAACAATTCTAGTCCATAGGCTCTCCCATCACCACTAAGCAAGTCTCCTTCAATAAATTCATTTATCAATAAGTCCGCTCCATCAATGTAATCAATCTGATTTTGGGATTTTCGATAATACAGCTCAATGGAGGTTTCAAAATCATTCTCAGGGCCATAATTTCTAAAGTACCCCACCCCCCACTGGTCCGCCGTTTGTGGCTGGATATTATTGGTAGAGGGTGTCCAAATGTCTAATGGGTTGGAGGCAGTAGTATTGGAAACCAGGTGTATATATTGGGCAGTCCGGTTATAATTGGCTTTAATGCTGGCCTGTTTTGATATCTGATACTTAATTGAGACTCTTGGTTCCAGGTTATGATAACGCTCGATTAATTCTCCGGACTCCGCAGTAAATGTATTTACCACAGTTCTGCGCGTTCCTGGCTCAGGATTATCGAACTCATAATAACTTCCCGGCCCTATCAGCATAAATTGTGAATATCTCAACCCATACTGTGCATTCCATCTGCCAAACTTTTGATCATTACTAAGGTAAACCGCCCACTCTACCGCATTCTTCTTTTCCACGCTGACGTCAGAAACTTCTCCGTTGCTTACTCCAACTGCATTTGCCGGTTCAAAGTTGTACTTGATCAGTTCACCTCCAAAAGAGAGTTCATTTTCAGGGCTAATGAAATAACTGAATTCCGGTTTGAAATTGAATGTCCTTATTCTGGAATTCCAGTCAAATTTGTCCAGATCATTATCCCCAAATGCAGTTGGAGTAAGCAACGGAGAAGTTTCTGACGTCAGCGTGGAAAAGAAGAA
>CAZAWQ010000193.1:0-11119 GCA_964488585.1 uncultured Roseivirgaceae bacterium | reverse complement strand
GCAATTAGAACCACTCCACCGTCTCTGCGTATTTCGATTTGATTTAAATCGTACTGCAGCAGTTCTTTACCCTTTCCGGCCCAACGGGTCCATACAGTGGGCAAAAAGGATTCCAAAAAGACAACGGAGCAAAAATGATGGAGGAAGATATTCTTCCTATGCCCTTTCCATAGCTAAGGGCAAGATGTTCTTTGTATTTAACGATAATCCAAAGAATTTGCACAAAAAGAGTAATGATTCAAAAATTCACAACTTTACCAAAGGAAAGGAGTCGGTGGTAGTCATGGTTACGCTGGATGGCAAGGGTGATATCAAAAAGGAACCGTTGTTTCAAGTACGAGACACTAAAACCATGACTAAGCCAAAAGTGTGTGAACAGATTTCTCGCAATCAAATGATCATATACAGTGAACGCAATAAAAAAGCAAATTTTGCCAGAGTGACTTTTAAATAATCTAAAGATCTTGTTTTTTGTGGTAGGACTTCAGACCAGAATCTAGAAAATCCACAAAATCCGGAATGCTCTTATTATAGGCAGCAGGTTCAACCAACGGATGTTGTGGGTTGTTCGGATCTAATAGCACATAAAAAGGCTGGGCGTTGTTACCATACCATCGTATTTGAAGGTCCGCATTCTGTTTGCCCAAGGTTTTCTTAAGCTTGTTATCATAACTAGAAGTATACCACTGATCTTCAGATAATTCCATTTTTTCATCAACATATAAGGCCACTATAATGAAATCGTTGTTAAGTCTTTCCAACACCCTAGGGTCAGACCAAACCACCGCCTCCATTTCCCGGCAGTTCACACATCCATGCCCAGTGAAATCGATGAATATCGGTTTATTTTTTTCATTTGCACAGGTAATGGCTTGCTCCAGGTCGAAATAACCAATCAGACCATGAGGAAGTCGCAACATATTGGCATATTTGGGTTCCTCACATAGGACATTTTTTGAATCGTTTGCTGGAACCATATATTGGTCGGTGCGAAAATCTTGTGAAGTTAGCGGTGGTAAATAGCCCGATAGTGGTTTTAATGGAGCGCCCCACATTCCGGGAGCGAGATAAATGGTAAAAGCCAAAACTCCCATGGCCACCAAAAGCCTGGCAATACTGATACCTCTTTTATCACCATCGGATGGTAGTTGAACAATTCCCAACAGATAGCCTGTCAATGCCAGAAGAATGGCTATCCATATAGCAATGAATACATCTCTGTCCAAAATTCCCCAGTGATAAACCTGGTCCACCATGCTAAGGAATTTCAATGACAAGGCGAGCTCTAAAAAGCCCAGAAAGATCTTTACCGTGTTGAGCCAGCTGCCGGAACTTGGAAGGCTTTTTAACCATTCCGGGAAGATTGCAAAAGCACTAAAGGTCAGGGCAAAAGCCAGCGAGAATCCGAACATTCCTAGTACAGGCATTAAGACGTGGCCAGAGGAAGAGGCAATTAAAATACTTCCAACAAATGGGCCAGTACAGGAGAATGACACTAATACCAAGGTAAGAGCCATAAAGAATATACCACCCAAACCACCAGAATTAGACTTTCTGTCCACAGAGGTCACCAAATTACTGGGAATATTGATCTCGAAAAGTCCTAAAAACCACAAGGCAAAAAATACGAACATTACAAAGAATACCATGTTCGGTAGCCAATGGGTTGCTACCCAGTTAGCAAACTCTGGTCCTCCAATTAAGGAAACCAAAGTCCCCAGTAAAGTGAAGATTACAATGATACAAATACCGTAGAAAATTGCGTTGAAAATTCCTTTTTTCCGATTTGTACTATTATTAGTAAAGAATGTTACCGTCATAGGGATCATTGGATACACACAGGGAGTGAACAGCGCCAACATTCCAGCTAGGAAAGCTCCCAATACAAAGGTTAACAGAGAATAGGGGGTGTTAGAATTTTTTTGCGACCATATGCTACTCTTTTGAATAGTAGTAGGCGTTTTGTCGACCGTTGGAGACTCCTCCTTACTGTTCTCTCCAAGAACCGTACTTTGATTTGAGCTAGTAGTGCTAACTATTAGGCCGGTAAACGTAAATTCCTCATCAAACGGAATGCACTTGCCATCAATGTCACTACACACTTGATAGTCATAGCTCCCCGAAATTATTGGGTCACCCTTTATAATTTTGATGGTTTGCCGAAATTCCCCCTTCCCCTTGAAGTAGGTGTAGTTCCCTTCGAAGATTTCATCATAGCTTTCTTTAGCATCGATTGGTCGAATGCTACCTATTAACTGATAGGAATCATTTGGTAAGAAGATGAACTCAGTAACCTTAGGTCCCAGTTCAGGATCAAAATCGGAGGAATAGAGGTACCACTTGGGGTCAATAGTTATCTCAAATATTAGGTCAACCTGATCTCCAACAGCAACCTCTACTTCGGAGAATTTATGTTCCCAGTTAGCAGGGTGAAGGATTTGACCCATGACGGTAAACCCGTATGTACAGTACAAAAAAACAAATAATACTCTTTTCAAGGTTCAGGTGTTAATCTAATTGTTTAACGCTGTTACCTGCTGAATGTTACTTGCTCAAAGCAGCAAATTGATGATGAAAAAGAACGATTGTTTCAATACCCTTCAAATAATTGAAGATTCCGTAGCTTTCATTTGGTGAATGGATAGCATCAGAGTCTAACCCAAATCCCATCAAAACGGTATTAATCGCTAATACTTCGCTGAATAACGCGACAATAGGGATGCTGCCACCGTCCCGAGTAGGAATAGGGGTTTTATCCCACGCCTGTTCAAACGCTTTGCTGGCTGCCTGGTATGCAATGGAATCTGTCGGCGTAACCGCTGGTTTCCCTCCGTGTTGCGGTGTGACATTTACCGTGACGGACTTTGGAGCTATTGAAGTAAAGTGTTCGGTAAACAACCGGGTTACTTCTTCATCGTCCTGATGCGGTACCAGCCGCATGGAGATCTTAGCAAAGGCTTTTGATGGCAGTACAGTTTTTGCGCCCTCTCCGGTATAACCACCCCAAATTCCGTTTACATCTATTGTTGGGCGGATTCCGGTACGTTCTATGGTAGTAAACCCTTCTTCTCCCTGAACATCGGCTATGCCAATCTCCTCCTGGTAACTTTTCAGATCGAATGGGATTTCTGCAATATTAGCTCGTTCCTCAGTGGTTAACTCTTGCACTTTGTCATAAAACCCCGGGATGGTTATTCTCCCATGGTCGTCTATCAGAGACGAGATCATTTCACAAAGTACATTTATAGGATTAGCCACGGCACCGCCATACACTCCGGAATGTAAGTCCCGGTTTGGTCCAGTTACCTCTACTTCAACATAACTCAAACCCCTGAGCCCAACTGTTATGGAGGGAGTATCATTAGCGATAATGGAGGTGTCTGAGATCAAGACCACATCTGACTTTAGACGAGCTGCATTTTCTTTTACAAATTTTTCCAGATTATCAGAACCAACTTCCTCTTCGCCTTCCACTATAAACTTCAAATTGCAGGGGGGAGTTCCTTGCTGGTTAAGTATCTCCAGTGCTTTAATGTGCATATAAAGTTGTCCTTTATCGTCACAAGAACCCCTTGCGTAGATTCTGTCATTTTTAATTACTGGCTCAAAGGGGGGCGACTCCCAAAGTTCATAAGGGTCTGCTGGTTGGACATCGTAATGTCCATATATCAAAACCGTGGGGGCGTGGGTGCTGACAATTTTTTCCGCATAAACTATGGGATGTCCGGCAGTTGGGCAAATTTCCACCAGATCTACCCCTGCCTTTTTAAAAGCATCTTCTAGAAATCTGGCACCCCGTAACACTTCACTTTTAAACTTACTGTCGGCGCTGACCGATGGAATTCGCAGAAACTCTATTAGTTCATCTAGAAATCTTTGTTGATTATTGTCTATGTAGGATTTGACTTCACTCATGTTCAGGTTAGGTATTTTTCTTGGCCGGGAAATTGGTCTTATTTTCGGTACCATTCAAAATTCTATGAACATTTTTTTTGTGGGTGAATAATGCCACAATGAAGAAGGTGAATCCAAATATAATGAGTATGGTATCGTTTGGTTGAATATCAGTGATCAACAGCATGACAGGGAACGTCAAAGTTCCTAAAATTGAACCCAAGGAGACGTATTGGGTAATAAGAAGTACGATCATAAAAACCGCTATACAGATCCCGGCAACCAGGGGGTTAATACCCAGAACCACTCCCAATAGAGTGGCTACACCCTTGCCCCCTTTGAAACCAATATATACTGGAAAGATATGTCCAATCACTGCACTAATACCGAAAACAAGTTTGAATAGAACAATTTGAGTTTCCGCTATAAAGCCCAATTGCATCCAGACGGTAGCCAGGGTTACTGCTGTCAGCCCTTTAAATATGTCCAGTGCCATGACTAGAATACCGGCTTTTTTACCCAGCACCCTGAAGGTATTGGTCGCTCCTGCATTTCCACTGCCAAAATCTCTGACGTCGATCCCCTGGTAGGCCTGACCCAACCATACCGCCGATGGCAATGATCCAAGCAAATAAGCAAGTACAACTCCAATAGCAATGATCTCAAAGCTCATAAATGAACATTTCGTTAAAATTGAACCCCAATTATAGTTAATTAAAAGTAATATTAAAAACCGTCGTCGTTATCTTCTTCATCCTCAGATACTTCTTGCTCAAAAGTAGTAAAATCTTCGTCCAGTATCTCCTCCTGAGCAAAAGTATTGATTTCATAGGGTTCATTGATTTCCATGTAATCTTTTCGGAATCGGTCGATAAAATCCAGCATATTTTCCATGTCAGTACTGGCAAATGCATATTCACCGATACCAGACTTAAAAACTTTGCTGTTTTTATTGATCTCGCTATTGAACTGTGCGTTGGAGGAAAATGTATAAAGACGGTTCTCCACATACCCGAAATAATAATAGGTTGTAGGGGAGGCTTTTAAAAACAGGTGAAATTCTTCGTCTCCTTCCAGTTTCCTAATTTCCAGGAAGCCTTCTAGTTTTCCGTTGATCTCTGTCTCCAAAATGTTAGCCACTCCCAGGTTTCCCACACTATACCAACTGTTGTACACTGGCGACCACTTCATGTTGACGTTCGAAAGAACCAGCGCGTTTGCCAGTTTGCTTGAAACACTGGCAAGAGAGATGAATTCACTGGTAGACCTCCTGCGGTAGTCCTGCGCTTCTTTTTCTCCCACGGCATCCGCTAGTTTATAAAGCAGAGCAGATTGATCAGTGTTTGCCGGAGGCGCTCCCACTCTTGCTACAATATCGCTAATATTTCCAGCCATAGTTTCCATCGCTTTGACCGGGAGGTCAAACTCATAGGATTGAAAAGAATTCATAGCAATGTTTTTTTCTTTCAGGTTGCCCTTTCCTTTACCAGACATCATGGATTTGATTCTGGTTTTCGGATATAATAAGTTCAACTTTCCTTCGAATCTAATGTCCGTGGAATTGTCATCGTATGAATAAATGTTACCTGCAAAACTATTGCCTTTCACCTTATTGGGATCAATCACCTTGTACTCACTATTTACAGAATCGTATAAGAACAAACCACGGGCATTAAACACCTCATGATCACCGGAACTCCGCTTTTCACTGATGAATGTACCGTATAGATCGCCGGTATCGGGATCAATATTAATTCCTGAAGTCAGGGGTTGACCGGTTTCTGAAACTGCTTCACTTACGTTAATCAACAAGTCCTGAACTTCTGAATCACTACTGTGTGCCAACCAAGAGTCGTTTTCCGGCATGCTTTTTAAGTCCAGTTTAATGAACCCATCCATTTGTAGTATTCTGCGATTGGCAAAAAGTGTGACATCCCCTTTGTATAAGGTCCCTGGCATGATGAAGATGTTGTCGTTTTCGTTGATCACGCCGGTGGAAACAGTAAAGATCTGGTTACCCTTCAATTTTTTATCTCTAACCAACAGGAAGTCCTGAAAATTGATTTCGAAAGTGTCTCGATTGGCATTTACATATTGATACACTGCCTCACCATCAAATGCATGCCGGGCGGTTACCCTGATGTTCCCGTTATAAAGATTGTGATACTCGTTGAGGGTGTCCAGGATTATCCTGGCGTTTTTGAATTTCTCAATTTCTGCGTTTTCCCTGATAAAAACTCGATTACTATCTGGAATAATTTTGGCGTCTGCAACATGCAAATAAGGTACTCCGGAAATCTGCATTTCCAATTTTTCAATATCATACACTGCACCGGTGGCGTTGAATACCAGCGAATCCATTTCAAGCCTGGTAGTGTAGAAGTATGATTGATCTATGTCTACATCTTCAGGTTTATTCATGGAAATGATCTTTTTCTCCAGATCCCACCGGGCTTCACCAATAGAAGTACGGACTTGAGTAAATGGAAAATCCAATACCGAACGGCCATCTTGCCCCGACTTTATATCAGCTAGATTAGTAACTAAATCAAAGTTCAACGATACTCCTTCTGCTGCCAGTGATGGTTTTTCAGGGTCAGAGGACTTTATTTCAAAATAGGCATCCTGGGCGGCAATCTGGTTTTCTTTCATTTGGAAGTTTGTAGAAACAGATTCGGAACCGCGAGTAAACAAGGTGCCATCGGCATAAAACCCACCGATAGTAAGCAAAGATGTACCGTCCAATGTAGCCGTGTTGTCATACATTTGAAAAGGTTCTTCTTTGGAAGTAATGTACATGCTATCAGATTTCGGAAACCATAGCATACGATAATTGCTTATGGTAGCTTTTGGGTAAGACACATCCTGTACAGTTTTTGCCCTAATTTCGGCAGATTCACCATCCGTAGTGACCGAGTCCGTAAAATAGACGAAATCATCACTCATTAATGTACTGGTTAAAAAGTCTACCTTACCATTGGATCGTAACCCATTTTGGTCCATAGTAATCTTATTGTACACTGTACCTGTACCATTATATGTTTTAAAGCCTACATAAGGGAGTTTGTGTTCAAAACCCAAGCTGTTGTCTGGCATAATAACCAATTCATCCTCAAACTCGGGGAAGATACCACCGGAGGTAAATACGCCCTTGAATCTTATAACATTGGGATCACTACTACTTGCACTATCCAACTCAAAAGCTGGGATGGTGAAATAGATGGATTTATCGTAAACTCCATCCAGAATCTCAGGCCCATCGAAGTATACTACTGCACCTACGTCCGCTTTGAAAATGGGATACTCAGGATACATACGTCTGGCTGATTTGTTATTGGGTTTATTAATATACAGAACACCGGCAGTTTCACGCAACTGGTTGGAAATTCCCAACTTAACATCTTTTCCTTCATCCTCACCAGGCGGGTCTATATTGAAAGTAATGGAATCGATTTTTGGAAGTTCAATCAGAAAACTGTCGTAGTCAAACCGGAATTCCCTCCCTATAAATTGAAAATTACCGGCATTGATCTTTCCATTGAATCGAAAATCTCTATTTTCCAGCATGACAATCTGCCGTTTTTCGGGTCTGATATATACATCCAGCAATTCACTTACATAAAACTTGTCAATCCCACGGATAATAATTTCATTTCTGCTAAAAACCAGAGTAGCGTTAGGTTCTGAAGGTGATACGGATGGTATCAATATGTTGTCATAGTCCTTACGGTCCTGTTTGGACAATACATAATGATAGCCTTTGCGCTTGATTTTAACCAACCCAGATTGGCCATTAAAATCAACAAAGCCATCTTTCATAAGTCCTCTCATTGCCCCTTTAATCTTTTCCGGGTTCTGATTGAGTCTTTTGGCCAGATCAGCAGCGTAAAACTCACTGGATTTGATCTTTTTGGCATGACCAACAGCCATAAATAATGGATTGAATCCATATAATGCCACCAGGGATTCAAATTTCCGGTCATTATAATATTCCTGAGACTCAAACTTTGAGGGCACTTTGTTCTTGGCACTGATGATGCTGATATCGAGACTATCGGAATCGATATTCCATTTGATCATATCAGCAGTAAAGTCTGTTTTAAAAAATGATGATGAAAAAGGAAGATTTTTGTAACTGCCGTTGTCTTTTAAAATAGTTATTTGATGGACCTGAGAGTCATACCTAAATCTTACCGCAGGATTGTAAATCGAGTCTTTACCGTGATATATGATCACTGCTGCCCGCTTTGTGCTGATCACAGAATCATTTAACTGAAAGCTCCTTGAAATTGCCTTCAATTTCGAATTGTTCTTCCCGGTAATTTCAATAGTAGTATTGCCTCCCATCATTGAAGTACTGAATAAACGGGCGCCTCTTAATCCGAATCCACCTTTATAAGATAGTCTTTCATCTGCAATTCCTTTAATATCTACATTCTCAAGGTACGACACGAATCGAGGAAAGCTGGTATCCCGGGTCTTTCCACTGCTGCTTCGGTATTCGAATTCTCCAGCTACGGGTTCTGCAATTTTTCCTTTGTAAGTCATCCTGGCATTTGAGGCGCTGAGGAAGGGTTTGTTTACCTGGAAATTGTAGTTGCTGAGGTCACAATAGACCTCGTTAGGGTTCAGCCCGACCTGCTCCCAGTCTAATCGCCCGCCCTTGCCCACAAATGTGTATGACCCAGGCATCAGAGCCCCGCTGGTATTTTTCAAAGCCACAGAATCGTTTCTTGTAACAAATACTAAATTCCCCATGCTCACCTTAATAACCGCACCGCTCAATGGCATTTGCGGTTCTTCTGCACTCAGAATCAACGCCTTTGCCTCTTCTGCTGAAGGCTCGGGTTTTCCCTCCCAATTGGTGTTCCACTCCTCATCTTCGTTTTCCAAGTCACTGAACCAGTCATTGTCGTCTTCAGGCAAATCCTTTGCGTCTTCTTCCTCTGATATTGGTTCTTCCTCAACGGCATCCACTGAAGATGTTTCAGCAAAATAGAAATCTATAGTACCGCCTTCCACCCGAAGAGAATTGTAGCTTGAGTAATAAAGGACCTGTTTCTCCAGCACCAGGTTGGTGGTTTCCACAAATGCCAGTATCTCTTTGTTCTTCTGCTGTTCGACAGCTCTATGAAGTGTGGAAATAAAGTTGTCAAATGCCTGGTTACTTAGGTCCTTGTGATCGGAGGCCTTTACGATGAGGCTGACAATTTGTCGAAAATGAGGGTCCAGTTTGAATCCTTTTTGCGACATAAGCAGAAAGGCATTGGTTAATTTTATCTTCTGTTCTGCTGACAAACTGCTTTTCCAAACCTGGCCAAAATCTAATCCCAGTTGTGGAGTCCCCCTGTCTTGAAGTAACTGAGCCATACTTTGCCCAAACAACAAAGGGTCATCCGAAAACTGCGGCTTCTGCGCCTTCAGCATAAACGGCAAAAACAGGAATACCCAAATAATAAAATAACGGCGTTTCATTGTTGTCAATTCTTTTCCAATAACAAGCAAGCCCACTGATTTTCTTCTGTTTGTTCCTTAATTTTAAAAGTGCTGGCCTCACATTTCTTAACGACTCCTGGTGAATCACAAGTATAAAACCCACTAATAATTAATAAACCAGAATTTGATAAATGTTGGTGATATAGGTCAATTTCTTCTAACAATACATTTCTATTAATGTTAGCTAATATCATATCGAAAGTTCTATTGGAGGGGAGATCTTTCACAATACCCTCTTTAACTTTAATCTTCCTGCAATTATTCAGCACCATGTTTTTAAGGGTATTGCTGACTGCATGCGGATCAATATCTAAACCAAGTATCTGCTCAGCGCCTTTTTTCTCCCCTAGAATACTTAGTATTCCGGTGCCGCAGCCTATATCCAGTATAGACTTTCCGGAGTGATCCAGGCTAAGCTGGTAGGTTAACATCTGCCGGGTAGTCTCGTGATGGCCTGTACCGGACTTTTCCCAGACTTCATTCCAATTTTCACCACCAGTTTTCGGGATTTAAAACTGGTATTCAAGACATACCGCTGCTGTTGGTACGCCTTGAATCCATCTGAAGTCTCAAGAAATGACTCGTATCCCATTTGACACAATTCAGCTGTTAAGATATCTTTCAGATCTTCCTTGCAAAGAACGTCTATTTCTACAAAATCCATTAATTATTACAGCCAGCAAATGAATGGATGTCAGTGTAAAATATTGTGAAATCTGCTAAACCATTACTTCGCTCAAAATAGATAGAGAAGTTGGCAAATGCCGGAGTATCTGACATGTACCAAATTCCTGGTTCATCAGCCATCAAACGGTTATCTTCCTGGAATACCACTAAGTCAGCAAAAGCTTCTGAATCTTCTATAAAAACCCGAAAATTCGCTTCGTTGGGGTTCTCCGTGACGTACACCACACCATACAGTTGGCATACCTCAAATCCCTGTCCGTACACAACGTTTCCACTTACACCCGTTAACGTCAGGATAAAACTAAAGTTCAGGGCGAAATAAACCCACCTCATTTACTGGTCAATATTACATTCATTGGATTTCCATCTTATTCACAAACTGCGTACAATGGCCATAAAATCATTTGCACTAAGACTGGCTCCGCCAATTAAGCCACCATCTACATCTGGTCCGGCAAAGATTTCTTCAGCATTAGCTGGTTTACAACTTCCCCCATAAAGAATGGGTATTTGCTCAGCAGTTTCCTTTCCAAATTGCCCGGCCAGATGTTGCCTGATAGATGCGTGCATTTCCTGAGCTTGTGCGGAAGAGGCTGTTCTACCAGTCCCAATGGCCCAAATGGGTTCATATGCAATTACCAGACCACGAATATCTTCAGCCGATAGTTGAAATAGGCTATCACTTAGTTGTTGGTTTACAAACCTACTCTGTTGATTGGTTTCCCTGATGGGTAATGGCTCACCACAACAAAGTATAGGTATCAAGCCCTGGTCCAATACCGCCTTTACTTTTCTGGCAAGTAATTCATGGGACTCATCAAAATACGCTCTTCTTTCACTATGCCCTAAAATCACATATTCAACCCCTATCGACTTGATCATGGAGGCAGAGATCTCGCCGGTGAATGCTCCCCCAGATTCTTGATGACAGTTTTGAGCAGCCACGTACAGCCAATCAGATGAGTTTATCATATCCGAGATTTTAGCCAGATGAATATATGGGGGTGCTACCACTACTCTGGCCCCGTTTGACCCTTCCTCC
>CAZAWQ010000192.1:0-3188 GCA_964488585.1 uncultured Roseivirgaceae bacterium | reverse complement strand
CCTAAATGTGCCATTTTACATGTAGGAAAAGCGATTAGGCTATATACCTGCTACGGTTCGCCCTGGCGGGTAATTTCTTGCCCACAATAATCAATTAATGGTCATCATCAACATGAGTTCCATCAGGATTATAATGAGTGGGGTCAGCCAGAATTACAGCCGAATTATGTGCCGCATGCGCCCTAGCTGTATTAGAAGCATTCATGGCTCCGGATAACGTCGAGCGATCTACTAGTGAATTACCGTGACCTTGGCCTTTACCATTACCAGGACCTCCGTTACCATTGCCTCCACCAGGACCGCGAGCGAGAACTTCACCATAATACGCCGTAGCACTCAGGCAAACTATTGAAACCACGGCCAACTTACGACCAAGACATTTGTAATCTAATTTCATAACTGCGCTCCTTTAGTATGTTATGACCAAGACTATACCACCCGATTCAATTGAATTGATGGTAATTTTTTAACAACCCTGACAATAGCCCCAATAAAAAAGACCTGGCAAGGACGCCGAGAAATCAATAGCCGTCATTAATCACGCCCAGAATAGCCCCACAAATAATCATAAGAACAAAAAATCTATTGCCCCAATAATCTGGAAGTGAATAACACTAGCGACCATCGCAAAAAAAGATGCCAGCGCTGCAAAGTAAAAGGTGACCATCCAATACCAACGTCGAGTGATTAACCCGCTATGGTTCGCCCTGGCGGGTTTGTTTTTATTTATACCAGTGGAAGGTTGAGCAATTATTATCTGCGTTTTGAATAGAGAAATCTTTAAAAGGAGTTGGCCCATAGGGTGCTGGAGTAGATTCCTTCAACACAAAGGCACGGGACTTTAATTCGACTACTGGGTAAGCCACGTTAAATACTTTTTCGTCGCCGCAATGGCTACAGGCATGTTGCCACGAGTGATAATAATCTGAACATATAGGGAGGTTCTGCGTTAGCCGATAGACCCCTTTGCCGCAGTCGCAGACGTATTCGACCAGGTTGGCTTCAATTGGTTTTGTGATCCGTGCCATACCAGCAGTATATCAAGGGTACTAATAAAAACCCCCTGAGAAGACTAAGCTTCCCAGAGGGCGGGATGTTCAATACTTGGAATGTTGCTCTGTATCGTCGGTGTTTATTACTTTAATCGACCAACGAAGACGGTAGCTGCCTGAGATAAGGTGCCTCTCATTACACCCGGATAATATAGCTGGTCATCCTAATTGGGACATAGCAAGTAGTTCGTTTGAATAGGCCGTATCGAGTGTATCGCTAATCATCGAAATCAGTAGATCGGCAACTGTTGAGCTAAACCCGTATAGATACTTGCTAAATACTATTAATTGTCGCGATTTATAATCATTCATTAGAACGGTCATGCCGATTTCATCGATCCTGTTATTGACCGCAACCGACCATACATAGTCATGGGTAACTGCGATAAATTGACTAATTTCGGCTTCCGCATCAGCATGAAAAGCCATTGGAGCTGCGTCACTGTCCAGTAATCCCTGAGAGGCGAGGGTGGCGACCGTGTTAGCAAACCTGGCGCCAAATCGGGAAAACAGGGATGCATCCGCCGAATCCATAAAAGTGGCTATCAAAAGCTCTGCGGCTATCCAGGAATCCTGTGGCTGTGCCGAGGTAGTCGTTTTCGAGGGTTCTGGCGTAGTAGAATAATCACCGCCACCGCACCCTAGCAATGCGATCGAATATACAACGGCCAGGAAAGTATTGCGCATAGAGACATCCTAGCAAATTTTTCTAGAGACGATTTTACCACGATTAGTGGGGACTGAATGTATATAGTATTGGGATAATCTAACCCCCCGGTTGGGTGTTAAAAATAGGTACCAAATTTAGTCCAGTAAGACGCAACAATTGGCAACATAAAGCAACATACCCTCATGGATAATCAAGTGTAAGTTATTGATTTATGGGCTTATTGATATTGTTAGGTGTTGACTGGCCAAGACTTAAAATCCCTCGGTAGAAATACCGTGCCGGTTCAACTCCGGCCCCGGGCACCATTCGTCAAACTGGCAGACTGTTATTTCTCTTTCGCCATACTCCGAACCTGTTCCAGTCTGGCCTCAAGATCGGTTAACTCCTGGTTCAGTTGTTTCAATTCGAGCGAAAAGGGATCATCTGCTTTCAGTTGTCGCGCCATGTCTCTAAATATTCTGATGGACCTAATTAGCTTGGTTTCGTCTATTGCCAGGCGCATGCTGGTTAACAGGCGATCTTTTGATGTTAATTCGATTTGCGGGGATGTATTCATAGCGCCTCTCCCTGCCAATGTCAGGCTACCTGGCTGTCGCCGAAGTTTCTCAGGGGGTTGTCGGTATAAAATTTACCTTTAAGTTACATCAAGTGTAGTTGAAGCGATTTAATTTTCTGTATATCTTATTAATATCAATGAATTAGCGCATACTATTGTATTACCTCTCGCGAGTCGGCACCCATTAAGGTCGATTCTGAAACTCAGTGACGGGATCAAATTAAATTGGTGATACCCCGCAGATACAACTGAACCAGGTCCATTTATGATTAAACCATACCAGCGTTGGATACGATTTCTCTATGGACCATTCTTCATCGTCATTGGTTTTTTTTACCGCATCTATAAATCTAATCGAGGTCGGGTCG
The DNA here is from genome assembly GCA_964488585.1 of uncultured Roseivirgaceae bacterium. Classification (GTDB taxonomy): domain Bacteria; phylum Bacteroidota; class Bacteroidia; order Cytophagales; family Cyclobacteriaceae; genus SZUA-3. The sequence goes on along the minus strand of CAZAWQ010000192.1, from coordinate 542 downwards.
AAACCTTGATAACCGGGGATAAGGTATCGTTTTTTATCAGGAATGCGACGCTTGTCGTCCTGGCGATATGGTTTCTGGTCTGGTTTTTCGCCCCCGAAGGCAGTAGCGGCCGATTGGAAGAAGAAGTGAAGGGAACGATTGGTGGGCTGAAGGGTCCTTCCGAGTAATGCAGCATAGAAACCAGTGGGCCGGACGAGGTTCCCTAGTCATTTTTATATGGGCCAGGCAGGCATATAATAATTTTTTACACTCAACCCGGTCAATCCGATGAACTTGAAAGGCATTAATCATCTTGCGTTTATTACCAGTGACATGGTGAAAACCATACGGTTTTATCGCGATCTTCTAAATTTAAAGCTGAGTGCCGGTATCGGGCACGATGGCTATCGGCACTATTTTTTCCAGTTCCCCGATGGTGTTACACACGTCGCGTTCTTTGAGTATGAAGGCGCTCGTGCAATGAACAGGAAGTTTCCCGGCGATCGTAGCAGTTTACCGCTTGGATTCGATCATGTTGCATTCACAGTTGATTCCAGAGAAGA
>CAZAWQ010000191.1:0-2115 GCA_964488585.1 uncultured Roseivirgaceae bacterium | reverse complement strand
GAAACATATAGACCAGACTGAAAGTAATGTCACTGCGTTGATAATGAGGCCAGCAACGACGCCGCATAATATAAATCGTGCCAGTTTAATCTTATTCATATAAACATCTTTTATCACCAAAGATTTCGGGAAAGTAAATGGTCGTATAGGATTTGACCCACCTTGTAGCAGATGATATTTCAAACGGCCTCCGCTGGCAAAAGATGCCAGATAAAGTGGGGTTCCGAAACAATATGAACGGCCGCTATTGGCCGAAAGCAGCCATTCAAGTTATTATCTGTTTGACTAAATAATCCAATTTTTTGGTAGGGGTTAATGCTAAAATTATTTAGGTGGGTGACATACCAAACAAAAAGAGATGTCCATATACCATATCAACTATGAGCTTCCCAAAAGGGTTAACCATCCAACCCTCCCTTCTCTGAATATTGAAAATAAGCACCACCTGGAAATTCCGTTGAAATTGAACAAGTGATTCCGGGCAAACTGTACACCCTCCAGAGGTCAGCATAGCTTAAGGTAATTAATTTTCATTTATTTCAAACTTTCGGTTTTTCACCTTTCTCAAGGATTCTCCTTTAAGTGCAATTCTGTGTGCACGGTGAATAAGTCTATCTAGTATTGCATCGGCCACCGTATTATCATCAAACATCTCATGCCATTTTTCAACGGGAAGTTGGGAAGCTATGATTGTTGATTGGCGATCGTATCGATCTTCCATGATTTCCAACAGCAGTAATCTGTTAGGACCCTCAATGGATTGAAGACCAAAATCATCAAGGATCAACAGATCGGTTTTTTCAAGTTTATTGAGTTCCTTCAAATAGGAATTGTCAGCCTTAGATATATGCATCCACGAGAAGAGTTTATTGAGGTTAAAGTAACGGACCTTAAACCCTTGATGACAGGCTTGATGGCCAAATGCAGATGCGATGTAGCTCTTTCCCACACCGGTTGGACCGGTAATGATCATATTTTCATTGCGTTGCAAATAGGAGCCATCAGCAAGACGAAGGATCTGGCCTTTGTCCAGATGGCGGGCAGCATAATAGTCTATCTGTTCAATTGAAGCAGGATAGCGGAATCTGGCTGCCCGGATATAGCGCCCGGTTTTCCGATGTTCCCTGTCCAACCATTCACTGTCCACAAGATGGGCTACAAGAGTATCCAGAGGCATTTGTTCGCCATTTTTTTGTTGTAAGGAGGTCTGGTAAGCATTGGCCATACCATAGAACTTCATTTGGTTCATTTTCTCTACAGTTGCATGTGTGTTCATATAATTGTCATTTATAGTTTATTGATAATAATCGCTCCCACGTATATTTTTATGTTCAGGGGTACTCTGTGTTGAACTGGTAAAAAGATCTGATTGCAGGTCTATGCCACGTTCAAGGATATTTTTAACGGTTTTGTAATAGAAGCTTTCATATTCCAGTGCCCTACGACAAGCATTATTAAGCCGTGGTTTGCCTACCTTTTTCGCCATGCGAAGGATACCTTCACAAGAATTGTAAGCCTGTTCGGGATGGGGCTTTGTTTGAAAGATCCCTTCAATGAGTTTTGCTGTATCATCTCCAATGTCTTTTGCCCATCGAATATATCGCTCCGGATTCCACTGTTGGATATAGCGGTGAGTAGATGCCAGGTGTTCTTTATTGGTGGAGTACCCATAGCCTTTTCTGTTACGAACATGGATGGCTATTCGCTGGTAATTGGCGTAGATCTCCACCTGGTCCGAATTGTAATGGATCTGTACCCTTTGGCCTATAAACTGGTATGGTGTGCTGTAATAGTGTTTGTCTTCTCCAAGATAGATATGACCGTTTTTTTTGCACAGCAGCCCGTATTTGCTTAACGGCTTGAAAAGGTTTATCGGGAAGCGGTTTAAGAGCTTTCTTTTCGATCTTGTTAAATAGTTCAATCCTTGAATATTGCCTGGAGGGAAAACACTGCTGATTGTATTGATCAACCTGTCTGCTAATAGCAGTGTTAAGATCTGTCAAACTAAAAAACTGCATGTTTCGCAGAGGAGCAAATACATGGGTGTAGATATTTTTTACTGCATTTTCAACCTTTGCTTTATCCTTGGGCTTACCGGGTCTTGTGGGTAGAAAC
>CAZAWQ010000190.1:0-3314 GCA_964488585.1 uncultured Roseivirgaceae bacterium | reverse complement strand
TCCCGATATAAGTAAAGCAACCATAAGGCGGGTTACTGAATTGGCCGAGAAGTATCATTATCAGCCTAATACCATCGCCCTAAGTCTGCGGAGTAGTAAAACCAAAACCATCGGTGTTATCATTCCAGATATTGCACACTTCTTTTTTTCAACGGTGATCTCCGGAATTGAGAATCTTGCTGCAAAAAAAGGATATAACGTCATTTTATGCCATTCTAATGAGCTTTATGATAAAGAGGTAGGTGATGCCCGTGCTTTGTTTGCTCATCGAGTAGATGGTTTGTTAGTAAGTATTTCCAAAACAACCACAAATTTTGATCACTTTGAGCCCTTTCTAGAGCAAGGCAGGCCGTTGATTTTTTTTGATAGAGTGCCGGAAAATGTCCAGACTTCTACGGTTACCGTGGAGGACGAGGAAGGCGCTTTTAAAGCGGTGGAGCATCTTATCGAACAAGGGTGCCGTCGGATAGTTCATCTTGCCGGGCCTGAAAACCTCGGTATAGGTTTTAAACGTTTGGAAGGATATACCCGGGCTCTAAAGACTCATGAGATAGAAGTGGACCCAACATTGGTAGTCGATAGTAGTTTAGGAGCACATCTGGATGAGGCGGATCATATAGTAACTGAATTGCTGGATCAGGGATTGCAGTTTGACGGAATCTTCGCCAATAATGACCTCACTGCCGTGGGCGCAATCAAAGCATTGAAAAGAAGATGGATCAAGATTCCGGATGAGGTGGCAGTAATAGGATACTCCAACTGGCAACTAGCTGCTCTGGTTGATCCTCCGCTAAGTTCGGTACATCAACCCGGTTTTGAAATGGGACAGATTGCCGCTCAGATGTTTTTTGACCAAATCAAGCATCCGGATCAACCAATTCGACATGAAGTGTTAAAAACCCACGTAGTGGCCAGAGCATCATCCATAAGATCTTAATTTATCCAAAGCATTACTAAATTATTATGGGTATTAAGGAGCACAGAATTAAGCACATTAGGCACCAGGGTTTAGGGAATTTGTTGACTTATGAAAACACCGTCAATGGTGTACGCGGCCACACCAGTCAGGGCTATTTCCAGATAACTGTATACACTCCCAACATCATTCGTGTACAAATTTCTCAAAATGAATTTTTCGATGAACTGTCATATGCAGTGGTTTGTACGCCGGATGCAGTTGAATTTGAGGTCAGTGAAAACGCGGTAAGTGTTTCGCTTCAAACGAAATTTTTACAGCTAGAAATTGCTAAGGAATCTGTCCGGTTTAGTTTTTTTAATGACAAGGGTCAGATGCTCAATGAGGACTGTCCAGGTCTTGGAGTGTCATTTATGGGTGATTCCAAAGCTGTCTATAAAACCATGCAAAAGGGGGAGCGCTTCATAGGTTTAGGTGAGAAGACCGGAAACCTTGATAGAAAGGGCTCAGGTTATACCAATTGGAACACTGATAGCTTTGCCTACTCAGCTGAGTCGGACCCGTTATATTGTACTATCCCTTTCTACATTGGCTTGCATAATCAGTTGGTCTATGGAATATTTCTGGACAATACTTATCAGTCTCATTTTAATTTCGGCGCTTCTAACGATCGATTTTCATCGTTCACCGTACAAGGTGGTGATTTGAACTACTATTTTATCTATGGCTCTTCAGTTGCCGAAATAATAACCTTCTACACTCACCTCACCGGACGCATGCAGATGCCGCCATTGTGGGGATTGGGTTATCAGCAGTGCAGATATAGCTACTACCCTGACCATGAAGTTTACCAGGTAGCTCAGACATTTCGGAAAAAACAAATTCCTGCAGACGCTGTAGTACTTGATATTCATTATATGGATAACTACAAGATATTTAGCTGGGATTCAGACCGATTTCCGGATCCAGAGAAGATGATAAAGGACTTGAAAGACCAGGGTTTTAATGTAGTAGTAATGTGTGACCCCGGAATAAAGATAGAAAAAAACTACCCTGCATATGAAGAGGGGGTAGCCCAGGATTTATTTTTGAAATACCCTGATGGAACTTACTATAGTGGTCAGGTTTGGCCTGGTTGGTGCCATTTCCCTGATTTTACAAAACCGAACACCCGTAACTGGTGGGGGGACAAAATGGAAGAGTACGCTCGGCAAGGCGTCAAAGGATATTGGAACGACATGAACGAAATTGCTACCTGGGGACAAAAACTACCAGAGTTACTAGAGTTTGACTTTGATGGTGAGGGCGGATCAACAAAGCGGGGTCGCAATGTTTATGGGCTTATGATGTGCAAATCCACCTTCGAAGGAGCAAAAAGACATCTGGATGATGAGCGTCCATTTAACCTGACCCGGGCAGCATATAGTGGTGTTCAGCGTTATGCTGCGGTATGGACGGGAGATAATGTGTCAACCGATGAGCATATGCTGCTAGGGGTGAGATTAGTCAATAGTCTTGGACTGAGTGGTGTTGCCTATACTGGTTATGACATTGGAGGATTTGTAGGGGAACCCTCAATAGCACTATTTGCCCGTTGGATAAGTATTGGGGCTTTTTCACCATTTTTCAGGGGACATAGCATGGTAAATAGCAGGGATAGCGAACCTTGGAGTTTTGGAGAAGAAGCGGAAGACATCAGCAGAAACTATATTAATCTAAGATACCGGTTAATTCCTTACCTGTACTCTGTCTTTTATCAGGCGCACACCAGTGGCATTCCCGTAAGCCGGTCATTGGCCATCGATTATTCGTTCGATGACCAGATCTACAATTCTTCATACCAAAACCAATATCTTTTTGGTCCGAACATTCTAGTGGCCCCGGTGGAAAGTCACAAAGAGATCACCAAAGTTTATCTTCCGGAGGGCCATTGGTACAACTTTCATACGGAGGAGCTTCACCGTGGACCGACCGAGATCTATGTTGATGCTCCTTTGACCCACTTGCCATTGTTTGTAAAGGCCGGATGTGTGCTTCCTATGCAATCCATAGTTCAAAGTACTCAGCAATCACCGGAACCTCTTTTACACCTTCATGTTTATGCAGAAGGATACAGCGAGTTTTTGTACTATGAGGATGACGGTAATTCATATCAATACCAGAGTGGTTCGAGCTACCGTAGGAACATTATAAGTAACCACCAGGAGGGCACCTTGGTATTATCTGAGGTTGAAGGCTCGTGGCCCAGTAAGTTCTCAGAAATTAAGATTTATTTTCACGGATTCATTAAAATTGATTCTGTAAAATTATATGATGCTGAGTACCAACTGAAGGAAGAAGAAATGACGTTTCTGCCGGCAATTTCTAATTTTGATCCGTTGGGTAAAGAAGTTTTGGA
>CAZAWQ010000189.1:0-56106 GCA_964488585.1 uncultured Roseivirgaceae bacterium | reverse complement strand
CTGCACCTAAAATACTTTTCTTGGTATCCAATTCAACCTGGATCTTTTGTCTGGGCGCTAACCCTACCGAAGTAACCGAAAGCAACCCTCCCAAAATGATGGTGGTGATTATCGAGAATATTATAATATAGGTGTTAGACTGTTGCACGTTTCAACCTCCTTCTTTTATTTGCTTGAACCACATAAAAATCAATTAACGGAGCAAATACGTTCATTAGTAACACTGCTAACATAATACCTTCAGGATAAGCGGGGTTAAATACCCGTATTATTACCGTAAGTACTCCAATCAGGAAGCCATAAATCCACTTTCCTCTTTCTGTATGGGCGGCTGTCACAGGATCAGTGGCCATAAACACTGCGCCAAATGCCAACCCCCCGATCACCAGGTGATAGTGAGGAGGTAATAACATGAATTCATTAACTCCCAATAAATTGAAAAGATAACCCATAGACAGAGCGCCGCCAAATACGCTAACAATTATTTTCCAGCTACCAACGCCTGTAAATATTAATATCGCCGCTCCAATAAGGACCATAAGTGTTGATGTCTCTCCTACCGAACCGGGCATTGCACCAAGAAAAAGGTTCTTTAAATCATACAGATTGGCGTACCAACTGTCTCCCAGCGATGCCAATACAGTTCCGGTCCCAGCTACGGAAGTATCATATACCACTGCTAGTACGGTAGCGCCAGAATAACCTTCTACCGGAGTAGCATCGCCCAGATATGTCCAGACATCGCCTGACATTTGAGCAGGGTAGGCAAAATATAGAAATGCCCGGGCCGTCATTGCCACGTTCAAGACATTCATACCCGTACCTCCAAATGCCTCCTTAGCAATCACGACTGCGAAAATTGTTCCAAGGGCAATTTGCCATAACGGGATGGTTGGAGGCAAAACAAGCGGTATCAGCATTCCCGTAACCAGGAACCCCTCATTAATTGGGTGTTTTCTTATGATGGCGAAAATCGCCTCCACCAAACCTCCAGCAACATAGGATACCAGTATCATTGGCAGTACTACGTATATTCCTATGCCAAATTTCTGCAGAAGTGTAGCTACCTGGCCGGTTGCAATGTAATGTTGATGACCAACATTCCAAATTCCAAAAAGTACACAAGGGGCCATAGCTATGACCACCGTCATCATTAATCTTTTTAGATCAATAGCATCTCTTATCTGGGTACCTTTAGCACCAGCAGTATGAGCAGGAGAAAACATAAAGGATTCAGCCATCTCAAATAAGTAGTAATACCTCTCGTACTTACCGCCTTTCTGAAACAGAGGTTTCTGCTGATCCAATAAATCTTTGATTGCCTTCATTTAACTTTTAAGCATTAACTCGATGCCCTCTCTTAGTATTGATTGTATTGGGTGCTTGGACACATCAACAAACTCACATAATGCCAGGTCTTCTTCTACTACTTCGTAGATTCCTAATGCCTCCATCTCATCATAATCCTCTGCCATGATGGCCTTAACCAAATGAGTTGGAAGAATGTCCATTGGAGTCACCTGCTCAAACACTCCAGTTTGGACAAATGCTCTTTCTTCACCACGAATATTAGTATCCAGATCGAACTCTGCATCTTTTTTCAGAAAAGACATCAAACCAAATGCACGATGAAAACTCAGCTTTGTTGATGTTGGTTTTAACCAGCCAATAAACTCGGAATAGTCGCCCTCAGTAAGCACCGTTACCAGATGATTATAATAACCAATAAACCCGTCCAAAGGTATTCTTTCTCCTGTAAGTGCATTCCCAGAAACAAAACGTACATTTTGGTGAATAAGATTGCCTTCCATGAACTTTTCAATACAAGCCCCATCGTAAGTCTGGTAGTACCTCGGATTTTTAACAGGGGGGCCGGCAATCGCAAATATCTTACTGGCATCATAAATACCCTCCAAAAACAATTTCCCGATCTGTAATACACCATATGGGCTAATGGTCCAAACAACTTCCCCCTTGTTGATGGGATCCAGATGATGAATCTGTACACCCACGTTCCCAGATGGGTGAGGACCTGAAAACTTATTCACCTGAACACCAGTTACCGACCCAAATAAGGTGCTCACCTCAGCATTTGAGTCCAGGTTTAGATGTACTTTCCCCCTAGTTAATTTCCGTAGCATATTTAATCCCGTCTGGAAATATTGATCTTCACCCTTCAGAAGGAAATCAAAAACTGCTGCTAACGGGTGAGAATCAAATGAAGAAATAAATATTGACTTTGGTCTATCTTCTGGGTTTGCAATTATTCCGTATGGTCTCTGTATCAACCGTGGCCAAATCCCACTAGAAAGTATCTGTGCAAGTATTTTATCCCTGCCAATATTGTTTAGTTCTGAGACTGTGAATTTATGAAAATTAAGATATTCTATCTGCTTGTCAGCAAGAACTTTAATTTCCAAAAGTTTTCTTTTTGGCCCCCTTCTTATCTCCACTACTTCTCCGCTAACTGGAGCGGTAAACATGACATCTGGCTGGGTTCTATCAAACATAATTGGTGAGCCTGCCTTAACTGTATCTCCTTCTTGAACCAGTAATTTAGGCCTTTCCATACCTTGAAAATCCGTGGGTTTAAGGGCGAAAACATTAGCAATTATTGAGTCATCGATTTCTTTCTTGGCTGCACCTGCCAAATTGACGTTGAACCCTTTTTTTAGCTTTATGAATTTCGACATTGGAATGTTCCCTTAGTCCTCAATCAGGATGAAATTGTGGCAAAAGTAATAAAAATTTGACGAAATATTCCCTTAAACTATTTTATTAAGAAATTAATGAATTCTCACTAAAACGCCTCTAATCACCCGATATTGACACAAATTGGCTTCACTTTGTGGTGATTTTTTGTTGGAGGTCCCGTCCGACCATTGCACTAGTGGTCAAATTCAAGACCTCCTCTACCTGTTCTGAAAAAGTTAAATGTGTGGTATCAATGAAGTGCGCATCCTGTGCTTGCTTAAGAGGACCTATAGCTCTCGTAGTATCCAATTGGTCCCTTTTACGAAGATTATTAATTACCTCATCTAAATTGACCAGTTGACCCTGTTCCAATAACTCTGTTTGCCTACGCGCAGCACGTACTTCCAGCTCAGCAGTCATAAAGACTTTTAATTCCGCTTCAGGAAATACTACTGTACCAATATCCCGGCCTTCCATTACCACTCCTTTTCTTTTTCCAAACTTCTGCTGTTGAGCAACCATCTTCTCCCTAACTGCTGGCAAAGCGCTAACTTCACTCACCTTTTCAGTCACTAACATACCTCTGATTTCATTGGATACATTTATACCATTCAGATACATGTCACATTCCTGCTGCCTACTATCATAATCAAATTCCAGTTCAATCTGGTCAAGGGATTTTTGAACCAGTCTGGGGTCCGTCAGATTTATATAATTTTCAAGGAAATACAAGGTAACCGCTCGATACATGGCTCCTGTGTCTATGTATACATATCCCAACAAGTGGGCTACCGTTTTGGCGGTAGTGCTTTTACCACAAGCCGAGAAACCATCTATCGCTATAACAATCTTTTCCATCGATTAAGAAAGAATTGTACTGAAGATCAGCAATCTTTTTGGGGACAAGGAATTGGTTTACCTTTTTTAATGGTTTTTTGATTTGACTTACAGCTGGTGAAACCGATGGCAAATATTGAAAGCAATAGCACAAAACGGGTGACACTTTTCATCGATATCTTCATTAAGTCTAACAAATTTACGAAAAAACTGCTCCCACTGTAAGTTGTAACCAACAAATATTAGCTTTAACACTATGAAGTCCAAATTCACAATCCGGATTTTACCATGAAATCTTTTGAAATAGAAGGACGGATAGTCGACCTTGATGCTGGTTCAATTTATTCAGGATCCATCCTGGTAGAAAATGACAGAATTGTTAAAATACGTAAACTTCCAGCGGTTAATGGTCCTTTTCTAATTCCTGGATTTATTGATGCCCATGTGCATGTTGAAAGTTCGATGCTTATTCCCTCGGAATTTGCCCGCTTGGCAGTAGTACATGGAACGGTGGCTACCGTTTCAGATCCACATGAAATTGGAAACGTACTTGGAATAAATGGCGTTGAATTCATGATCCGGAACAGTAAACAGGTGAATTTCAAATGCTACTTTGGAGCTCCATCCTGCGTTCCAGCTACTCCCTTTGAGACCTCAGGGTCAACTATTGACAGCGCAGGCATTGAGACCCTACTATCCAATCCCGATATAAAATACCTGGCTGAAATGATGAATTGGCCGGGTGTGTTAAACGCTGACCAAGAAGTTGCACGTAAAATTCAATTAGCGCATAAATTTCATAAACCAGTAGATGGACATGCACCTGGATTAAAGGGTGAAGAAGCCAGATTATATGCTTCGGCAGGGATTTCCACTGATCATGAATGCTTCACTATGGATGAGGCGCTGGATAAACTAGCTTGTGGCATGCATATCATAATTCGAGAGGGCAGTGCCGCTAGAAATTTTGATGTGCTGATCCCTTTATTGCCTGAGTATGCGGACAAGGTGATGTTTTGTTCTGACGATAAACATCCGGATAGCCTGCTAAACGGACATATCAATATGCTTGTCAGAAGGGCAGTATCTATCGGGGTAGATCCGCTTACAGTCTTACGGGTTGCTTGCCAAAACCCGGTTCGGCATTATGGATTGGATGTGGGTTTATTAAAGGAAGGTGATCCGGCTGATTTTCTAGTGGTTAAGGACCTTAAAGAGTTCATGGTCCTGGAAACCTACATAAACGGAGAACTAGTTAGTAAGCTTGGTCAAAGCCATATATCATCTGTTACTATAGAATATTCTAACAATTTTCATTGCGATCCAAAGAAACCTGAAAATTTCCAGCTTAAGGCCTTGGGTGAAACCGCCCGGGTAATAGTTGCGGAGGACGGTCAATTGGTCACCAAAGAGCAAACTATCACAGTAAAAACATCCGATGGATTGGCAATTAGCGACCCTGCCCGGGACATTTTAAAAATTGTGGTGGTAAACCGGTATAGCAATTCTCCGCCGGTTATTGCCTTTGTTAAAAACTTTGGGCTCCAGAAAGGGGCTATCGCCTCCTCAGTTGCACATGACTCACATAACATTATAGCGGTTGGTGTGGATGATCATAGTATTTGCACCGCTGTAAATGAGATAATCAGCCATAAGGGTGGGGTCACAGCAGTTTCTGGATCATATCGGGAAACACTCCCCTTACCAGTAGCTGGACTCATGTCACCAAACGATGGGTATTGGGTAGCAGAGAAATATATCACTGTAGATGCTATGGCCAAATCGTTGGGCAGTAAGTTAGAGGCTCCTTTTATGACCCTGTCATTTATGGCGTTATTGGTTATCCCAAAACTAAAATTGAGTGACCGCGGGCTATTTGATGGTAATGTTTTTGAATTTGTACCGCTTTTTAAAGAATGACTTTCTAAACCTATCCATTACCTCATCCGTAAACGTTGTAAAAGAATATAAAAAATCGACTAATGGAATCTAAACATCGAAAAGTAGAGGAGGTTCTTCAGGACCTTGGCAAGAAAATCGATCAAATGATCGCAGATTCCCAGCTTTCAAAGATTGAATGGAAGAAGGAAATTGATCAAAGGGTTGAGGAAGTAAAAAAGAATATCAACACCCTGGAAAATAGCGCCAAAGAAGTGCTAGGTGACAAAGAACGATGGAAAGAAGTTGAAGCCAGAATTCGCACTGCCACCAACGAGTTTTGTGAAGCGATAGAAACTGCGTTCAGTATAAAGAAACCCTAGGAGAATTACGAATTGATGAATAATCAAAGATCCGAGATAATCAGAGATCAGAGATCAGAGATCAGAGGTCAGAGATCAGAGATCAGGTAGGTAGGTAAGGAATAGGGCAAAGAAGCCCTGACGATTATCAGGGCTTCTTTATTTTTTTTAAATTCTGCTAATTATAGCGGGTATTTATCACCGTACCGTCCGCAAATAAACGATACTGGTCGAAAATATTCCGTACTGCCCGTTTAAGGTGGCGGTCGTTGCTAAACTGCCGGTTTCCAAAGAGACTGGAAGCATAACCCTGCCAAACGGCTGTCTCTTTTTTCCGATCCAGGAATATGATCAATAACGTTCCTTGCCTTAGACTGTACTTTACGGGATCGTATTCCATTTCTTCATCTTCATACCTGATCCATTGTTCCAATTCAGGTTGCTGGTAACCTTGAAAATTGAAGTCATCGTAAAATACCTTGTAAGTTACTAACAGGCTGGGGTTTTTAACTTCCTGTTTGAATCCCTGCAATTTCATTCTGGAAGCAATAGCACGGCGCAAAGTAGTGTCCTGCTGGCTCTCTAGCTTAGTGTAATTGGCATCGCTCAAAAAGTCAAATGTTTGGTACTTTTTGAATTTCCCTAAATAGCTATAATCTGATTCTACCACATATTTTTCATAAGAAAGGCAGCTGGAAATAAAAATCACCCCTCCAAGTAGTAATAAGTTCTTTAATGTCTTCATGGTTTCAATTTAGTGCATTCGGAGTTAATAAATGAATTTAGCAGAAACTTAATTAAAAAGGAAATTTTTTAATGGTTCTGTTCTGCTCACGACATTTTATCTATATAGGATTATAGTAAATTACCAATTACGAATTTATGTTTCGCCGGATGCCTCTATAGGGATTGTAACCGTTTAGGGTCTTCTGGTAGTACCCGGTTGCGTTCAAGGGCCTCTTTTGTGGACTTACCTGACATTCGGTAGAACAGGCTCCCTCATATATCCGGGCACATTTTTGACAAAGTGACACGTGTAGGTTGCAGGATGGGTTGGCACAGTTCACCATTCTATCGCAATCCGTCTGACAAATATGGCATTTGGATATAACCTTGGGGTTTATTTGGTTTACATCCACCACCACCCGGTTATCAAATACATAACACTTTCCTTCAAAGTCTTCCCCTCCAGCTTTCAATCCATGCTTTATAATTCCCCCCTGTAATTGGTACACATTGTTAAATCCGTTTTCTAGTAAGAAAGCGCTGGCTTTTTCACACTTGATACCACCTGTACAGTACGTAATAATTCTTTTGTTCTTCAGCTCGTTCAACTCTGACAACTTTTGGGGAAATTCTCTGAAATTCTCTATGTCCAGGGTCTTTGCATCTTTGAATTTACCCAGTCGGTGTTCGTGGTTGGACCGAACATCCAGTACCACCACGTCTTCTTGCTCCTTCATCGCCAGAAACTCATGGGGTTGCAGGTATACCCCGGTTTGCAGGTTGGGATCAATATGTGGTAGTCCTAGGTTAACTATCTCTGGTTTGACCCTAATGTTTAATTTCTGGAATGCATGTGTAGGAGATGATTCAACCTTAAAATCGATTTGAGTAAAATTGCTGTCGGATTTTAAATGATCCATATACCGCTGACAGTCTTCCATTAATCCTGAAACAGTTCCATTGAGCCCTTCCGGGGCTACAATAATTCTGCCTCGTAGATTCAGGTCAAGGCAATAAAAGTGATGCGCTGCCCTAAATTCATCAGGATCTTCAATCCTGGTATAACAATAGTAGAGCAGTATACTGTATGGATCCATATGCTATTTGCTTGTCACCTTTTGGGCTGGATTTCCAAAGACCGTTACATTTTTAGCTACGTCGGAGATCACCACCGACCCTGCTCCTATTCGAGCATGGTCACCGATAGTAACTCCTGAAACCAGGGTGACTCCGGCCCCAATAAAAACCCCGGATCCTATAGAAACTTCAGAACCCACAATGCTTCCAGCTCCAATTTCCACATAATCCTTAATGCTCACTTCATAATCAATAGTGCATTGAGCATGCAGAATGACATGATTACCCAAATTGGCATGTGCGTTCACCACTACCCCAGCGCTAATCAAATTGCCATGCCCAATGGAAGAAGAAGGTGATAAGTAAGCGCTGGTGTGCACGGCATTCATTGGCATCACTTTTCTTTTCTCCTTGAGCATTTCCACCAGGTCTTTCTTAAGATCCTTATCATTTTCAGCTACAAAAGCCTGACACTTCTTTCCAATGAGTTTCAAAAATCCTTGATCGCCGGTTGGTCCCAAAATTGAAACCTCATCTATCAATTCCCCGTGCAATGATTTATTGTCGTCCAAGAATCCGTATACTACTACGCCATTGCTGTGGAAAATTTCCAGGGCTAATTTACCTAAGCCGCCTGCTCCAAACACAAGTACTGGTTGTTTCATAGTTATAGCAAAGTTAAACCAATGCCCTAAGACCCACAAGAGGAGACATTACGGTAGTTTTGTAGTCAATTTTTCCCACCAGGGGTTTTTATATAGGACCAGGAAAACAAATACCGGCATGAAAGACACCTTGAATCGTATAAGAGTGCCGAAATTAGGCGTAGACAGTGTTAGTAAACCTGCCAATATCAATATATAAACTAAACAAGGAAGCCATTCCCGCCGAAGTAGATCTCCAGTATGTAGCGATCGTAAACGACCAACTAATAAAATCGTGAGAATTACATTTTCTGCGATGGCTAAGTTTTGTAAAAAGGAACCCCAGTCACCCAAGTTAGGACGGAATATCCCAGTTACAATGGCCCAGGGCAGGTTGATCACCATCCAAGTGGCCGGATCAGGATTATCCATAAAACCCACTAAAGCTGAGGAACTAGTTTTTGATATAATTTCCAGGGCGTTGTTTTTAACGATGCCAGCGAGATTGTCAAATCTCAGGTTGGGATGCAGCCAGGACGCACCAAAGATCAGGATGGAAAAAATAATGACCCAGGTACCATGTACCATCAGCCAACTTTGATTTCTTTTTACCAATCGGCTGTGGATTGCGGTGGTAAGCAAAACGGGTAATAATACTGCCATATAATAGTACTTCAACTGAATTAACACCAGCACTATTGGAATGGCCAACAACCAATAGATGTATTTCCGGTTATCCTGAGGATTAAAATAGGGCCAGAACCAGGCTGTCAAATAACCTAATACTCCCGCAAAAAGTGTCTCCTTAGACACTCCGGAGCTCCAAAATAGAGTACTGGGAAAGAAGATTAACGCCCCTACTGCCGCTTTGGTAGAACCTGGGTAAGTGCTGGTTATCCGGTCGACCAAAGCCCATAAACCACAAAAGGCAAATAATGACAGGTATACGCTGCATAGCCAATAATTCCCACCGGTAATCAATGTTAGTACACTCAATATTCGGATCATTAGTAATGCTCTGGGCTGACCCTGATATCCAATCTCATCAACCAAATGATCAGGAGGTAAGGCCCCAAACAATACCTCAAAATAACTGGTTGAATTGGTGTGCATCCATTGTGCAAGGACTTGTGAGCTCTCAAAGTAACTCCAGGTATCTCCTCCCAGAAAATGGAACTTGTAAAGCAACCCAAACGCCACACCAGCAAGAATTTTTACGAACAACCCGAACCAAAAATAGGGGCGAGCTGAAGACCCTTGATAAATCTTAAAAACCCACCAACTGATCAGGGTGATTAGACTGATATGTAGGGTCAAGTTAAGCATTCTCCGGTCAGAGCATGGCCATTATTGCTTAGTATATCCGGTTAATAGGGATCGTCCGATGGAACAGTCAAGACACTTTCTCAAATTACAATACTGATTATTCAATTCAATCAAAGCCTGTGAGTAGTAAGCGGAAGATACCCCAAAACCTTTGTCTTTCCAATACCTCACAATGTGATTCTGTTCAGGTGATACTTGATTCAGTAACTCAATGGCCTGAGCTTGGTATTCTAACCGTCCTGTGTAGTGGGAATAGGCCACCAAAAGTGGTACAATAGTATTTATTACCAGGTTTTCCCGGCTCGACTTGCCCAGAACACTCCTCCCTGTTGCCCATTTTTTACCAAAATCGTAGTGGTCATCCCAATATGAAGACGGCCTTATTGTCATGTTTGTAAATTGGTTGGAGGCAACGGTCTCCCTAATATTAGAAAACCGGTAACCCTCCAGTTGCATCAATGAAACGAACTGAGCAATACGCAAACTCGGAAAGTTTGATGGTCTTAATCGAAGGTACTTCCAGGCCTCTTTTTTCATTATCCCAGGTCTGAAGGAATATTTCTTTTTCAAAAACTCATATTCTCTTTGAAGTTTAAGATAGTAAGCATCTCCAGTAACCCTTTGAAGATACCCAGCCTGACCAAAATACAAAGACTCCAACTGAAAGATACTGGAGCGCATTTTTCTTACTATAAGCAAAGGCACAATGCCTACCAATGTCTCAAACGCTACGGTGTTTACATGGAAACCGAAGTTTTTCCCCAGAACCAGATAAGTGACCTGGTCCCAGTTATGGTTATTGCCCTTCAGTAAGGTGATCACTTCCTGAGATTTTCTTTTTAGCCGTTGACCGATGGTTTGATCAAGCATTTTCTGAAAAGAAGTGTGCAGTATTGCTTTAGATTGCTGTTCACAAGGGACTTTAGAATTGTCTTTCCTCAATTTTTGGTGCTTAAATATCAATTCCTTTTCAACCCTGTCTTTTAGTTCTAGTGTGGGAATTTCACGGCCTTCATTGGTTTTGGCTATTGCATTATTGACCCAGACCACATGGAGTACAACCTGATTATACATTGGATCTTTATGGTGCTTGTGAAGATACCAATCGGAAGATCGAACATGAATTTCTACCGGACCTGCCCAGTCGGTTCCTCCTATATTGATGCGGGCGTATGAAAAATCCGGTCCCGAATTGGTGTTAATCTGACCAGGGCTCAGAAGTTGAAGTACTTCTCCCCGATAGGTAGCTAGTTGTCTTTTATGGAAATATTGATGCTTCCAAATGAAAATCAGGAACTCCTCTTTCATCCGGATAATAATAAACGGATGGAGTTTCAATTTGAGGGATTACCAACTAATTAGTTGATCTGCTGCAGAATTTCTGCCATAGCGACTTGAAGCCTTCGGGCTTCCTGGCCGGCAGCTTGGGCAAAATCCGTTCTGGAAGAAGCATAGATAATACTCCTTGATACATTCACCAATAGACCACAATCGCTGTTTAATCCTGAAAGTGAAATCTCCTTAAGGTCACCTCCTTGGGCACCAACTCCTGGCACCAGCAAGAAATGATCTGGTACAATTTTTCGAATTGCCGCTAACGCTTCTGGTCTGGTTGCCCCCACAACATACATGATTTGATGGTCTCCTCCCCAGGATTGACTTTTTTCCAAGACCTGTTGATAAACGTAATTTCCTGTTTTTGTCTCGAGCAATTGAAAGTCTGTTGCTCCTGAATTTGAGGTAAGAGCCAGTAATATCGCCCACTTTCCTTGAAAATCAAGAAAAGGCTTGACAGAATCCTCACCCATATATGGGGCCACTGTGACCGCATCGAAGTTATACTGTTCAAAAAATGTCTGCGCATATAGCCGTGAAGTGTTGCCAATGTCTCCCCTTTTGGCATCGGCAATAGTGAACATGTCTTTGGGTATTTCCTGCATAGTTTTTTCCAGGCTTTCCCAGCCCTTGGCGCCAAGAGCTTCGTAAAATGCCAGGTTTGGTTTATAGGCAATGCAATAATCTTTGGTAGCTTCTATTATTGCACGGTTAAACTCAAATACAGGATCGTCACATTCAAGAATACATTCAGGTAGTCGATCCATATCGGGATCCAGTCCCACACACAGATATGACTTTTTACTAAAAATTGAGTTTATTAACTCAGATTTAGTCATTATTTACCTGAGGTCTATTACTTCCACGCCTTTATACTGACTGGGATCGAACTCAAAATGATTTGCTGATAGTTTTAGATTTGGATCAAAATCAGATACTGACCAGAGGTATCTATTCCCGTTTTTATCAAAAACTTTGTAGTTAACTAAAGTTTTATCCTCTTTATCAATGGTTAAACGGATTTTGAAAAATGGCTCATCCTTGTCATCAGGTTCAAGATCAACAATCTCCACCAACCTTCCTTTCTGTTTTTTTTGGTCCACAAACGAATACTTATAACCTTCGCGATAAATGGTATATATTTTAGAGGGAGCCATGGGGTCATCGTCCGGATAATAGTTATCTATATTTACTTCGTTTACTTCTTTTAGATAGGTCCAAATGGTTGTTCCGTTATTAATAATTTCCTGCTCTCCAATCTTCAACCGGTATTTTTCCCCCATGACCGTGATTTCTCCTTTGAAAGTCTCGTGCAATTTCTCCGCTTTATTTTCCAATTTATATACCAACTTGGCCTTGAAGGCCTCAATATCCTGATACTTTGCACTCATTGCCTCCAGAATATCAAGTGCCTTAGGATCTTTCTGCGCCCATCCGGCATTAATCATAAGCCCTACAAGGATAAAAACTAAACCAGCCTTTTTCATCATGTTATTTGTTTATTTTGTTCATCTATCCCATTCAATAACTGTTCCAAACTATATTCATCAGATACCAAAACCTCTCTGGCCTTACTACCTTCGAATGGTCCAACAATACCAGCAGCCTCCAGTTGATCGATCAATCGTCCAGCTCTATTATAGCCAAGCTTCAACTTTCTTTGAATCAATGAAGTACTTCCTTGCTGATGTAATACGATTAACCGGGCAGCCTCCTCGAACAACACATCGCGATCTGACAGGTCCACCTCTGACAGGCGGTCACCTGACTCGTCTCCCTCATATTCCGGCAGCTGGTAGGCAGAATCATAACCATGTTGTTCTCCAATATAATTACAGATATTTTCTACCTCTGAACTGTCCATAAACGCACACTGCAGCCGAATTATATTACTGTCCTGAGAAAGCAGCATATCACCCATTCCTACCAGTTGTTCAGCACCACCAGTGTCCAGAATGGTTCGACTATCCACTTTAGAGGTTACCCGGTAAGAAAGTCTGGTAGGGAAATTTGCTTTAATCAAACCCGTAATTACATTTACTGAGGGTCGCTGAGTCGCTACTACCAGGTGAATACCTATGGCCCTGGCCAGCTGAGCCAACCGGGCAATGGGCTGTTCCACTTCCTTTCCAGCCACCATTATCAGATCCGAAAGCTCATCGATAACCAAAACAATATAAGGTAAAAATCTGTGTCCTTTGGTTGGTAACAATTGACGTTTTACAAACTTGGTGTTGTATTCTTTCAAATTTCTGCATCCACCTTCTTTTAACAGATTGTAACGGAGATCCATTTCAATACATAGAGAATTCAAAGTATAAATCACCATTTTGGTATCCGTGATTATAGCATCATCTCCATTCGACAACTTGGCCAGGAAGTGTCTTTCAAGCTTATTAAAAAGGGAAAGCTCAACTTTCTTCGGATCGACCAATACGAACTTTAGCTGCGAAGGGTGTTTCTTATAGATTAGGGAGGTTAACAAAACGTTCAACCCAACTGATTTGCCTTGTCCGGTGGCGCCGGCCATTAATAAGTGTGGCATTTTTGCCAGATCAGAAACGAAAACCTCATTGGATATGGTTTTTCCCCAGACAACAGGCAGCTCCATTTCACTCTTCATGAACTTTTCAGTGGAAATAACCGATCTCATGGATACCATTTCCCTGTTTTTATTGGGAACCTCAATACCAATGGTACCTTTCCCTGGAATGGGCGCAATGATTCTGATTCCTAGTGCAGCCAAGCTTAATGCAATATCATTTTCGAGATTTTTGATCTTTGATATTTTTACCCCGGCTTCCGGTACAATCTCATATAAAGTTACCGTAGGGCCAATAGTAGCTTTTATACTGCTGATCCCTATCTTGAAATTGATTAAAGTTTCAATGATCCGGTCTTTCTTTTGTTCCAGCTCTTCTTTGGTAACCTGCACTTTTTCGGAAGCGTGCATGTCCAATAACTCCACTGAAGGGTATTTGTATTTGGGTAGGTCCAACGTGGGATCATAATTTTCAACCTTGTCGGCAACCTGGTCGTTTCCTTCATCCTGAACCACAGAGAATAAAGGTTCTTCCCCTTTCACCGGCTTAGAGTCCACGGTATCTGGCCCTAGTGCAAGTTCCTCGCTATCGGCATTTCCGTTCCCTTTTTCTTCCACCATCCAACTGGAAGTTTCTTCTTTCAAGGCTTCTGCCAGAATTTCCTCCCTATCGGTGTAAACATCCACTGGCTTCTCAGTAACCTCTAAAGGAAGTTCATGATTAACCTTTGTGGTTTCATGGGAATCTTGAGCAGTGGCAAGAGTTGTGGTATTCTTCTTGTTTGATCCGGAAAAAATGCTGGTAATGTTAAAAAAATAGATTATGAAAACCACCAACCCTAATAAAAGCACCAGATAGGTTCCCCAACCCAATAATCCATCTAAAACCAATGCCAGCTCAAATCCAAGTCCGCCACTGATAAAACCAATTCCCGCATTATCAAAATGAAGCCATAAATACCCTAACAGTAAACCCAGCCAGAACACCAGAAATAAACTAAGTCTTATAGTCGGTCCCAGGGGCAATAAATTTTTATGGAAAACAATGCGGGCACCTGCCATAAACACTAAAAGTGGGATGGTAAATGCAGTAATTCCAAACCAACGATAGATAAAAACATAACCGCTAACCGCACCAAGTAATCCTAACCAATTCTCCACCATCGGTCCAATAGTCTTTAGCCCTTCCCAATTCAGATTTACACTGCCGATTAAACTTTGATCAGCTTTGCCGGTAAATAGATAAGAGATAAAAGAGATGAGCAAAAAGATCGCAATACCCATTAAGAAGAACCCAAAGGCAAGATGAAACCTTCGATCCTCAAAAAACCATGGTTTTTGGGTTTGCTTCCCTTTTCTAGATTTGTTGGAGGTGGGTTTCCTTTTGTAAGTATTTTGAGCCATATATGTTTATGATCAACTCCAATATGATCACGTGATTAAAAGCAACTTTATTATCTGTAAATAAACAAAGCTAGCAAAAATCTTCGCATTTAAAGGTTCGGATCAATTGCTTTTGGGAAATTGCCGGTCCAGGCTCTTGTTTAGTTTCTTTATCATTGATGGTCCTTGGTATATGAACCCTGTATACACCTGTACCAACGAAGCCCCCGCTTCCAGTTTCTCTAAAACATCCTTAGCAGTAGTAATCCCCCCTACTCCAATAATTGGAATGGTACCGTTAGATTTGTTGTATAAGTAACGGATCACTTCAGTAGCTCTGTTGGCCAACGGTTTGCCGCTTACACCACCCGGACCAATTTGCTCCACTTTGTCCTGGTCCGCCTGCAGCCCGTTTCGCTGGATGGTGGTATTGGTGGCCACCAGACCGGCTATCCCGGTTTGCCGGACAACCTCAATGATATCGTCGAGCTGCTGATTGGTTAGATCCGGAGCGATCTTTAGAAGTATCGGTTTTGGTAAGTCTGTTTGGTCATTTGCTTGCTGGAGTCTGTTGATCAGATCCATTAATGGCTCTTTCTCCTGTAATGCTCTTAATCCTGGTGTATTGGGTGAGCTAACATTTATTACGAAATAATCTACCCATGGGTATAGTGATTTAAAGCAATACATGTAGTCCTCATAAGCCAATTCATTGGGCGTATCTTTATTTTTGCCAATATTTCCACCAATAATGCATCCTGCCGGGCGTTGCTTTAATCTTTCGGCTACAGCCTCTACGCCTTGATTGTTAAAACCCATGCGATTAATTAGTGCACTATCTTCAGTTAACCTAAACAACCTTGGGGTAGGATTTCCACTTTGGGGCCGCGGGGTGACTGTTCCAATCTCTATAAAACCAAATCCCAGCGTTGAAAGTGGCTCTACCAATTTGGCGTCTTTATCAAATCCCGCTGCCAGCCCGATTGGATTGGGAAATTTCACGCCAAATACTTCTTTTTCCAAAGCAGGGGAAGTGTAACTAAATATAGCTTTAAAGAGACTACGGATGCCAGGAATTATAAATATTGTCCTGATCAAACCGAAAGTGAAGTTATGGGCCCTTTCAGGTGACATAAGGAACAAAAGGGGCCGTATAATTAGTTTGTACAAATTTGTGTTTTGCCACAAATATAAGTTATTTGCTTTTGCCAGTCTTAGCCGATTACAGCAAAGCCTATGTTTCGTGATATACTATTTCTCGCATTTACATTAAGCTGCATTTGGATGGTGCTTAAGGGGCTTTCTAAGTATCAAGTTCCCAGCAGGAAATTCCTCATCCTTGTTTCTATATGGATTCTACTTCTCTCACTACTGAGCATAAAGGGGCTATTGAGTGATTTTTCAAGCTTCCCTCCAAGAATGATGTTGGTTATGGTGGTACCATTTATGGTAATTGTTTGGTTTGTCGTTTCTAGTCATTCAAATGAACTTTTATCCAAGGTACCTGCTTCCTGGATCATTAAAATGCAAGGTTTCCGGGTATTTGTTGAATTATTCCTGTGGTGGGCCTATATCGATCAGGTGGTACCGGTCCAAATGACCTTTGAGGGCCGTAATTTTGACATCCTGATAGGGTTAAGTGCTCCCCTGGTATCGTTGTGGTGGTTAAAGCCGAACAAACAACAACCATTGTGGGTACTTATTTGGAACATTATCGGTTTGATCCTCCTGTTAAACATCGTGGTTATTGCGGTGTTGTCAATGCCAACACCCATGCAGTATTTTATTAATGAACCTGCCAACACTATAGTAGCAACATTTCCATGGATATTACTGCCCGGCATTTTGGTTACTCTGGCTCTTATATTGCACCTGTTATCAATAAAGCAAATGATCAATATGATGAAAGTCGCTGGTTCCAGCGGTTCATGAAGTCTTGGGTAACTATGGCTATGCGCATATTTTTTGCATCGTCTGGGACAAAAACACCTGCGACTTATACGACACAGTACACCGAACTTAACACCAGCTACTACAAACTGGGAATCTGCAAGATCACTTGAGTACCTTTATTTACTTGCGAATTCAACTTAATACTTCCCTGTAATTTGTCAATAGTTTCCTTCACAATGTAAAGCCCCAGACCCGAACCGTGACTAGTGTCGGTGGCGCGATAAAACATTTTAAAAACATTATTAATATGTTCTTTGGCAATCCCTGCACCGTTGTCCTGAATGACAATGCGAGCATACTTAGGTTTAACATGAACAACAATATCCACCTTTGGTTGTTTTCCATTATGATGCCGAATAGCATTGGAGATCAAGTTGTTAAATACCACTCTAATCCTACTTTCATCTGAGAAGAAAGGATTTTTCTGATCAATTTTTAGGGATTTATTAACCTTCTTGTGATTGATGAACCTGAGTTGATCAAAGATTTCATTTACAATCTCCTCGAAATTAATATCTGACCGGTTTAATTGCAAACGGGAATTCCTGGAAAGATTTAGAATATCCTTTATGAAGATATCCTGTTGTGTCACACTTCTTGAGATCATGTCCAAATACTTCTGTAAAGTCTTACGATTTTTCTCATCTTTGGCCAAATTCAAAAGCCCTAATACTGAAGTAATTGGTGCTCTGAGGTCATGTGAGACACTGTACACAAAGCTGTCCAGTTCTGCATTGGTCTTTCGAAGCTCCTTGTTGGTAACTTTGGATTTTTGTTGCGCTGTTTTGCGGATCTGAATCTCTTCATGAAGTTCCTTGGTACGCTCACTCACAGTTAGTTCCAAACGTTCATTAAACAATTCCACTGATTTCTGGGCTTCTTGGCGCTCCTTAACCGTACTGGTAAGTACAATAGTTGAAATACAAAACACCCCCACAAAAAGTTGTAACATAAGCAGGCTTTGATGGCTAGACTCCATTACGAATGGACCAATACCCTCAATGGTAAACATCACGGATAGCAGGGAAACTAATAGTATACCGGAAATAGAGAGTTGTAGATTAAACCGGAATGCCAACCAGAGGAATAATGGCAATACCAAATAAGGAAAAGACTTCCAGACAATAGGAGAAAAATATGGAACACTGGAAACAACGATCATTACTACCAAAAACAACATGAAAATAGCCATCTCCATGGAAAGTGTCCGGGTCCATTCAAACTTGAACTCCTGAAACCAGGATAGTATAAAGGGAGTAAACAATAAAATCCCAACCATCTCAGCCATGGTCCAAAGCAACCAAGTCAAAAGGACAGGCGCTTGCAAACTTCCTGTGCCAACCATTATCAAGATACCCATAGTTGACCCGACAAGACCGGTAATGAATGCTATTCCGATAAACTTAAATATCTCTCCGGCACGTTGAAATAGGTTCTTCTTTTTGAAGAAATGCAGGAGAAGCTTGTACCCTAAAATAACCTCAAGAGTGGCTGCTGCAGCCAGCAAAATACTGGTTAAAGCCCCTGTCCAGGTTAGGGTCCCTTCAAGTAGGTAGAATAGAAGAACATTGGCAAATAGACTACCTATAGTAATGGATCTCCATATTTTCTTGCCACATAAAAACATCATCGCCAAACCGACCCCGCTGGCAGGTAATATGGCTGCCGCTTGAATGTCCCGGAAGGAGAACCAAATACCAGCACAGGCTGCAACAAAATACCATGTTGCTAACTTCAAAACTGTCCAGTCATTCCGGTCTATTTGTGGGCTAATAAAATTCATGGATGCAAGGGTACCTGGATGAGCACACTTTTAGTTATATAGGAATGTAAAAATACATGAAAAATGACTCGATTTTTGTCTATAACTGACCGAGAACTTACATTGTGGCTATATAATTGGACTTAATACGATTCTCAGACAATTTTCGGTAATATAAATAGCTATAATTCTTATAGGCAATGACTTCAAGCGTCAACAAAGCAGTTTTAAAGAAAGCAGCCTTCAAATGGGTCCTTGAGCTATATGGGATTAGCACCAAATTGTCCGATTTGACGGGGTATGACGATATCAATTTCCTATTAAAGTCAGGCGTAGATGGAAAATATGTACTGAAGATATCCGATAACAATGAGTTTGTTGAGACACTTCATGCTCAAAATAGGATGCTTCAATTCGTTCAGAAGTACAGTAAACATCCCAACACATTCCCCACGGTAATTTCAGGTAAAGACCGGTCTGATTTGTATCAAGTGTCACATGGGGATCAGGACTATTGGCTAAGAATACTAACTTATTTGGAGGGAACCCTACTGCATCAAGTAAAAGCAAGCTCAAAGTTATATGAACATCTTGGTGGGTTGCTCGGTGCATTGAACCAATGTCTGCTGACCTTTGATCTGCCAGAGCTACATTTACGTGAGTCCCCTTGGGACCTACAAAATGCGGCACTTTGTATGGAATACTGTACAGAAATAGAGAATCCGCACTACCGCAGATTAGTCGGGTATTTCATGCAGCAATATGAATATCAGGTAGTACCCAATTACCCCCAACTGCCCCAAGGATTGATCCACGGGGATGCAAACGATCATAATATCCTCGTATCGGAGGATCGGGTAACAGGTTTGTTCGATTTTGGCGACGCCACATATTCCCATTTGATCCATGAACTGGCTATAGCAATCACATATGTTATGATGGGTGATAAAGATCCCATAAAGGCGGCTAGCGGGGTGGTAAAGGGATACCATCAGGAAAGACCGCTTACATCACTTGAAATAGAAATTTTGTACTACCTGGTGGCGGCAAGATTATGCACAAGCTTGTGCATTTCAACTCATAGTCAAAAAGAAGACCCCGCTAACCAATACCTTGGATTGCAGCAACAGCCGGTGAAACGACTATTGGATTGGTTAATATCCATCAATCCTGTGGATTTCGAACAGCAGCTTAAGAGGACTTGTTCAATCGAAACCTCAAAATAGCTACACTGGAAGTAAGCCCTTATAAATATCATGGAAAAGGTGGGTTTGGCAAAAAGCCGCATATTCATGAATTACTGTCTCCAGACCTGTATCGAGGCAAATTCCGAGCAGAAGATCCGTCGGCATTATCCAAATATCTGGATCAACAACAAAAAACGATCAAGCATGTTGTTGATACCTGCGGAGGGTTTGCAGGTTTTATTGGTGAGTCGTTATTAGGTTGTGGCGGACAGATAGTATTACCAGATGGTTACCTAAAAGGTACCTAGGGACAAATCCGGAAATATGGGGGCGTATGCATTGTTGATGAAGTACAAGCAGGATTCGGGCTGGTAGGAAGTCATTTTTGGGGATTCCAATCTCAAGGAGTGGTTCCGGATATAGTAACTATGGGTAAGCCAATGGGCAATGGTCACACGCTGGCGGCCGTAGTTACCACTGCGGAAATTGCTGATTCATTCAACAATGGAATGGAACATTTTAATAGTTTCGGTGGTAATCCCGTAAGCTGCGAGATCGGCAAAGCTGTTTTACAAATCATCCAAGAGGAAAAACTTCAACAAAATGCAGAATTTGTGGGGGCTACATTAAAATCCGGCCAAAATAAACTGAAAGACAAACATGAAATGATTGGAGATGTTCGCGGACTGGGGTTATTTTTGGGAATTGAATTAGTGCAAGACAAGGAAACCAAGGATCCAGCCGCTGCACTAGCAAACCAGTTGGTTGAATGCATGAAGGAAAGAGGTGTTTTATTGGGAATCGATGGCCCCAGGCATAATGTGATTAAGATTAAACCACCTCTGGTTATTTCATCCGGTAATGCAGAGTTTTTAGTAGATCAGCTGGGCATAGTTCTTCACGATTTAGAAAATCCCTAATATGAATATTATTGTGCTTGACGGCCATGCATTAAACCCCGGCGACCTTGATTGGGGGCCATTGGAAGAACTGGGAAACCTAACCCTCTATGAGCGTAGTGATGCGAGGCAGGTGGTAGATAGAGCGCGAGAAGCGGATGTTGTGCTTACCAACAAAGCTCTGCTGCAGAAAAAGCAACTTAGGGAGTTGCCCAACTTGAAATTTATTAGTGTAATGGCCACCGGCTACAACACAGTCGATGTACAAACCGCAAAAGAAAGAGGAATTCAGGTAAGCAATGTGGTGGGTTACAGTTCGGATTCAGTGGCACAGCATGCCATGGCATTATTACTGGAGTTATCAAATAACGTGGGAATGCATGGCTCTGATGTGGCCAGAGGAGGCTGGAGTGGTTCTACGGATTGGAGTTATTGGAAAACCCCTTTGATTGAATTGTTGGGTAAGAAACTGGGGATTATAGGATATGGCTCCATTGGCAATAGAACAGGACAAATTGCCCGGGCTTTCGGGATGGAGGTCCTGGTTTATCACCCCAGATTACAGGAAGGCACTAAACACTATCGCCTGGTTACTTTAGATGAATTGTTTAGTCAAAGTGACTTTATCAGTTTGCATGTACCGCTTAATCCGGATACCCAAGAAATAGTAAACCGGGACCGGCTGCAGCAAATGAAGCCCAGTGCGTTTTTAATCAATACTTCCCGAGGACCATTGATTAATGAACCTGACCTGAAATGGGCCCTGGAAAATAAAGTGATCTCAGGAGCGGCACTAGATGTACTAAGCAGTGAACCTCCCTCAGCAGAACATCCCTTGATAGGTGCGCTAAATTGTATTATCACCCCCCATCAGGCCTGGGCCAGCTTCGAGTCACGTAGCCGTCTGATGGAGGAGACGGTTAAGAATGTAGAGGCGTTTTTGAAGGGGGAGCAGAGAAATAGAGTGGTGTAGAGTGTGGGTACTCGGCGTAGTCAAGACGCCAGTACGGAGGTCGATCCAGCCGAAGGTTGGCAATTACCAGTGAATACATCAAATACTCACATGCACTTTTAGTTTGGTCCGCATTTTAGACTATCCAACTAAAAGGTAAGTCTTTGTTGTTCCCAAAGCTTGATTTGATCAGTACTTATGGAGTCTTCAAATTGAAACTCCAGCATGGCGTTTATTAAAACCAGTTTTTCAAAACTGGTTAAGTCCGAAATATGAATCTTTCTCTGCCTTATCATCCCAGAAGCCAATAGTTTAGCCAGTTGTGTACCTTTCAACAACGGCTGTTCGGGAGTATGCCAGTGCTGACCGTCAAATAGTGCGACGTTACTGTAACTAGTGTCAGTAATAATGCCATCATGAGTAATCAATACTTCATCGCAGGAGCCCCGTTGTGTATAAAGTTGGTCTAAAATGGTGCGGTCTTCATACTTAAGACTGTAATCAAAAGGCTCACATTCCACCTGCTTCAGCGTCTTGATCTCTTTTTTATTATACTTTGAAAACACCACTGGCCCTAAAGTCTCGCCGTAGGAAACCCGGCATTTTACTATTCCTTGACCATACTCCTCTGGGATATCAATACTGGTCTCCAGGCTTAACTGATTCACATTTCCAATAACGCTTTTTCTGGATTTATCTACTCGCTGCTGGTGCCAATCCAGGTTGACAAATCTCCCATCTGTCACTTTTATGCTTTCAAACAATGGGTACATACACTTTATCTATCATTTCCTGATATTCCTTTTTCCAATCACTATTGACGGTGATTCCTCCACCACTCTTAAAAACCATCCCATTTTTTCTTTGTTCTACGAAACGAATCATCACTCCACTGTCGAATGAGTTCCCGTCGAACAAACCAACAACTCCTGTAAAATAACCTCTGCTATAACTTTCTGCTGATTTTATTATTTCTACGGTTTTTTTCTTTGGTGCTCCGGATACAGAACCAGCTGGCAGTATTCTCTTTAAGAGGTCTCCCAGGTTTGGCCAATAATCTTCTTGAAGTCGGCCACTAATTTTACTGCTTACCTGTAACAAATCCGACTGAGCTGTTTTGACGATTTCTATGTATCTGAAACGGTCTACCTGGATGTCGCGGGCTACTATCCCCAGGTCATTGCGAATCAGGTCTACAATAGTTAGATGTTCTTCCTTTTCCTTGGGATCATTCAAGATGGCTTTGGTGGCATCTGGCACAGAGGACCGTATGGTGCCCTTCATCGGGTAGGATGAAATAATTCCATCCTCAATCTTGATAAATGGTTCCGGAGAAAAAGTCACAAAATGATCTTTAATCCATAGTTTATATTTGGCCTGACTAGAATGAAAAATGTCCTTTAGATTCAGATTTGTGGAAAGTCCGGTTGGAAATGTCAGGTTTAGCAGAAAAGTATCTCCGTAATAAAGATGTTGCTGTACCTTAATGAAGGCCTTACGGTATTTTTTCTGGGTTACCGGGCTTTTATTCCAGTGGCGTAGCGGGTTAGGCACTGACTTATTATTGGTGTTTCCAACACCATTGATCTCATAGAGTAATTCGGCTGGGTCTATACCGTCTAAAGGTAGTACCATTGACCTGGATTTATCAAAATCAATCACACACAGAAATGGGGTTTTTTCCCGGGTAAATGTATTTATCAAGTCAAAGTCCGCTGTGGCCTTCATATAAAAAGTACCTTAGTGCACCAAAACAAATTTAGGCTTCTTGAAAGTATTAGTGGTAGACAATTACGATTCTTTCACTTACAACCTGGTGGATTATCTTCGATCACTGCAGGTGGTCTATATTGAGGTAGTATTTAATGATCAAATCGACTGGAGACAGGTGGACCGCTTCCATAAGATCCTTATTTCTCCTGGTCCGGGAACTCCTGATGAAGCGGGGTCAATTCTGCAGCTGATCCAACGATATAAATCATCCAAGTCAATTCTCGGTGTGTGCCTGGGACATCAGGCTATTGCTCAGGTATTTGGAGGTCAATTAATCAATATTCCTAAGCCACGGCACGGACAAACAGTGTCCATTGATCTTTCTGCAGACGATCTGTTATTTACAGGGTTACCAAAAAAAATAAAAGGAGGACTTTATCACAGTTGGACAGTTGATAGAGCAACCTTGCCACAGAAACTCCAGGTTACGGCCACTAGTGGAGAAAGGATCATGGCTTTACGGCACACGGTTTACGATATCGCAGGAGTGCAGTTTCATCCGGAATCTTTTGCGACGCCTCATGGTATGGATATATTGAGAAATTGGCTTGAGTACAATTAGTGAGGGATTGATGGACTAAACGATCTCAGATCTTAGATCTCAGATATCTCAGATCTTAGATTTCCGGCTTAGCCGGCTACCAGTTCAAAAATGGTGATCTCCGGATAAATGCCCACCCGTCCTGGCATTCCAATAAATCCATAACCCCGGTTTACATAAATTCGCTGAGATCCTTGTTGGTACAAACCTGCCCATTGCTTGTAAAGGTATTGAGAAGGGCTCCATCTGAATTCACCCAATTCCACCCCAAACTGAAACCCATGGGTGTGACCGGAGAATGTCATGTCGATATCCGGAAAGTCTAGAACTTTTGCCTCCCAGTGACTAGGATCGTGTGACAATAACAATCGGACCGCAGCTTCTTCAGTTCCAATGTATGCCTGGTCCAGTTTTCCATATTTCGAAAACCGTTTAATACCCCAATTTTCCACTCCCAGGATGGCCAAAGATTCACCTCCTTCTGTCAGTAAATGATTTTCATTTCTTAAAAGCTGCCATCCCAACTCCTTATGCGCCTCCAGCATGTCCTTAAAGTCTTGTTGTTTGGCCTGCGGGGAAGACCAGGAACGGTATTCACCGTAGTCGTGATTGCCCAAGATCGAGAATACGCCAAGGGGAGCTTTTACCTGGTCAAAAACATCAATATATTCCTTTATTTCATCGGTTTGACGGTTTACCAGATCCCCGGTAAAGAAGACCGTATCCGGGCGCTCTTGTAAAAGCAACTCCACACCTCCTCTCACTGCGGTTTTGTTTTTAAAGCTGCCACTGTGGATATCGGAGATCTGGCCAATTCTTAACCCATGAAATGCCTTCGGTAAATTGGGAAGTACTATTTTTTCTCGTCTTATGCGATAGTCATAGGCCTGATTAATAATACTAAAGCCTTTCACTGCAAGTGGCAATGAAGTGGTCATGAGTGCTGCCCTATATATAAACTGCTTTCTGGATAATCCTGAGCCGATCTGTTGAAATGGTTTTTGGGCGGCTTTATGCCCTTTTAATAAATTAACAACACCTCGTATTAAGCAGTCCTGCGCCAGGTAAATTGCTGCCAGAATCTTCATCACCAAAGTAACGGCGATAAATGATAGTACCATTTTGCGATCATTGTATGAACTAATACTTAAGAAGATCCAGTCCAGGAACCAGAAACATCCCAAAATGATCAGGCTCAGGACCCCGTATATCCAATCAAAATAAGTCCCCAATCTTTTATTTAAGCTTGAAAACGTCTTGCGCAGCTGTATAAAGATCACCACGTCAAAGGACAGGATTACCAAAATCATAATCAGCTTAGTAACTGTATCAGACATGAATTACTATAGATTTAATTCCCTAATCCCAATCGGCGGTTTAACCCCTCAGTTAGAATATACATCACAGGTACAATCACTAAGGTCAGAAAAGTGGAAACCGTTAACCCAAATATAATGGTCCAGGACATTGGGCCCCAAAATACTACATTGTCACCACCTATATAAAAATCAGTGTTATAGGTTCCCATGAATTTTAGGAAATCTATGTTTATGCCCACTGCCAGTGGAATCAAACCCAGAATGGTAGTTATGGCAGTCAAAAGCACGGGTCGTAACCTGGTCTTGCCGGCACTGACGATGGCAGTAATTGCCTGTTCCCTGTCCAATCGCCCGGTTATACCCAGCTCGTGCTTCAGACGCTTCTTGCTAAGTTCAATAAAATCGATCAGTACGATGGCATTATTAACAACGATTCCCGCCAGAGATATAATGCCCACCATGCTCATGATAATGACGAAGTCCATATTGAACAAAACCAATCCAAGAAATACCCCAATAGTACTGAACAATACCGATGACATTATTATGAATGGCACCGACACCTTATTGAACTGTGAAACAATGATCAGAAAGATGAGGAAAACCGCCAGCATCAAAGCCCTGCTTAGAAAAGCCATCTCTTCCGCCTGCTTTTCCTGCTCTCCTGAGAATTTGATCTCATAACCTGTTGGCAGGGGGTAGTCGACTAAAAGGGTTTTTATATCGTCGTTGACTTTAGTGGGATTATAACCACTTAGTACATTACTGCTTATGGTAACCACTCTTTTCAGTTCCTTTCTTTTAATGGAGCCAAATGTTGAACTCAATTTAGCTTTAGCTACCGAAGCAATTGGTACTTGATATATTTCCCCGTTAGTCTGATCGCGGAAAGTAATACTTTTATTCATTAGGGCCTCAATATCATATCGGTAGCGATCATCCAAGCGTAGTTGGATCTCATAATCATCTTCTCCTTGCTTGAACTTGGACACTTCTTTTCCAAAAAGAGCTGTTCTCAGCTCAGAAGCCACTGAATAGGTACTCAATCCAAACCTCCTGGCCTTTTCCCTGTCAATATCAATAATCAACTCGGGCTTTCCGGTTTCCAGATCCGCACGCAGTTTTTCGATTCCTCCAATTCCCGACTCAGTAATAAATGTTTTCAGATTTTCAGTAAGATCAATTAATATGGGATAATCTTCACCAGTCACCTCAATGCTGATTGCTTTTCCTACAGGAGGACCAGCGGCATCTTTATCTACGGTTATGGTAACCCCGGGGTAACCTTGAACAGCCTCCCGGATCTCGTCCATAATTTCTTTGGTGTTTTTGCCATTCCTATATTGAAACTCCACAAAATTCACCATGATGCGACTTTTGTTAGGAGTTTCCGCCTGACCAATAGCAGTAGGGTCGTTGGGGTCTGCAGTGCCTGCTCCTACGTTTGAAATAACCGACTCAACCATGTAGTCGTATGGTTTAATCACCTCCATGACATTGCCAGCAATTTTCTTGGTAAAGGTATTAGTGGTCTCAATGTCAACGCCTACAGGAAACTCCACAAATACATTAACATATTTAGGCTGGTTTTCTGGAAAAAATAGCACTGCTGGTTGAAAAATTCCCATTAATCCGATGGACATGAGCAGTGCAAGGAATGTTCCGACAAAGAAATAAATAGGCCTTTTCCCTTGTAACGCATAGAAGAGTAATCGGTGATACCATTGTTCCAACCAGGGAAGGAACGCTCTTTGAAATCGCTCTGACCATGGGCTAAGCAGGTAAACGTTTAGCAAGGTGAGCAAAGCGATAACATTTAAAAGGTTACCAAAAATAATCAAGACTTTACCAAATGAATCAGCACCCATTAAAAAACCCAAGGCGATCAATGCCACTCCGGCAATAATCATGATCAGAACCCGACGCCGGATTTTCTTTTTATCGATTTGACTGGCCCCAACCCTCATATAGGTTGAAATAAGTACCGGATTAATAACCAAGGCTACAAAGAGTGAAGATCCCAAGGTGATAATTAAAGTGACCGGCAAAATGCCCATAAATTCACCAACCATCCCGGGCCAAAACACCATTGGTAAAAACGCTGCCAAAGTGGTTGCAGTAGAAGCTATAACCGGCATGGCTACCTCTCCTACACCTTTCTTAGTAGCTTCCATAGGCTGCAGGCCCTCCTCCATCAACCTGTAGACGTTTTCAACCACCACTATTCCGTTGTCCACCAGCATACCCAGGGCCATTATTAAGGAAAACAAAACCATCATGTTAATGGTTATTCCGAAGGCGCTCAGAATAATAAAGGTAATAAACATGGACAGTGGTATTGCCAGGCCCACGAATATTGAATTTCTAGTACCTAAGAAGAATAGTAGTACCAAAACTACCAGGATCACACCTGAAATAATATTGTTTTCCAGACTGTTCACCATCATCTTGGTTTGTACAGATTGATCGTTGGTAATTGAAACTTCCAAGTCAGGGGGAAATGCCGTTTCCATGGCTTTCTCCAATACTTCATGCACTTTGTCTGTCAAGATCAACAGATTCTCTCCACTTCGACGAATTACGTCTACCATTACCACCTGGTTATCTCCCAGACGGGCATAGCTTTCCTTTTCTTTATAATCGAACTCTATCCGGGCGATATCTCTCAGGTAAATAATGTTCTGATCTTCGTTCTTAACCACGATGTTCTCAAGCTGAAGGGGGTCAGTAAATTCGCCGAGAATCCTGATTGCACGACGCTGGCCGTTTGCCAATACATTTCCACCAGAAATGGTTACGTTCTCTGCAATTACGGCGTTTTCAATGTCTTCAAAATTTACCTGACGGGCCTCCATTGCATGAGGGTTGACCATGATCCTGACCTCCTTTTCGTCCACTCCTCTAATGTCCACACGGCTAACTTCAGAGAATCTTTCAATTTCCTCTTCAAGATATTCTGCATAATTATTTAACTCCTCGGTACTGTAATTGCCGGAAAGGTTGATATTAAGCATTGGAAACTCTGAGAAATTGAGCTCAAATATATCGGGATCACGGTCGAGGTCATTGGGTAGTTCAGGGTTGGCCTTGTCAACAGCGTCTTTTACTTTTTGTAACGCCTCCTGAACATCTGTACCAGTAATAAATTCAGCGATGATGGTACTGTAATCCTGCACTGAGGTAGATCTTATATTATCGATTTCGTCAATGGTATTGATCTCTTTTTCCAGTGGCCTGGTTATCATATTTTCCATATCTACCGGGGAATTGCCAGGATAAACCGTTCCGATATAGATAGTCGGTATCTCGACTTCGGGATAGCTTTCCTTGGGAAGATTAACATAGGAACTGATCCCCAGGAACACGATCAGTACCATCAACACCAGCACTGATACTCTATTGTCCAATGCCAGGTTAGTTAACCAAAACTCCTTCTGTAGTTTAGGGT
The DNA here is from genome assembly GCA_964488585.1 of uncultured Roseivirgaceae bacterium. Classification (GTDB taxonomy): domain Bacteria; phylum Bacteroidota; class Bacteroidia; order Cytophagales; family Cyclobacteriaceae; genus SZUA-3. The sequence goes on along the minus strand of CAZAWQ010000189.1, from coordinate 27,468 downwards.
TGGGCTTCTTCACGTTTATCTAAAGTAATTCTCTTGTAGCTACTTGAACCAGGGCGCCAGCAGTCACTTCCCGATGACCCGCATTCACCAAAACTGTACCTGCTTCAATTCCCTGGATAACTTCTGTTTTAGACTGATAAGATATACCCGGAATAATATGGATCTTCTTGGCTTTAAGCTCATTGACCACGGTGTCCACTGCATATACAAAATCACCCTGGCTATCTTGCTGTATCAACTCACTGGGCACAACCATAGCTTCGGTTTGATAATAATCCCTGAATTTTAGGATTGCCACCAAGTTTGGTTTGTAGGGAAATCTTCCTTTTGGTAGAGCAACTTCTACTGAAAATGTTCGGTTTTGGGGGTTTATTACATATCCAACAGCAGTGATGGTTGATTTCAGTTCCTGATTAAAAGAAGAGAAAAATAAATTTACTGAATCTCCTTTTTGCAACCTGCCCAGATATTTTTCAGATACATCAGCTTCCAAATGCATGGCGTCAATACTTAGAATCCTTAGCATTGGAGATCCAAACATGGCCATCTCACCAAGCTTTGCCTGAACATTTTCTACCACACCACTGAATGGCGCAATTAAATTAAATTGCTTCAACTGGGCTTGGGTAGTAGCCAGCCTTCTTTGTAAGGCTTCCATTTTATTCTTAGCTTCTAAATATTGCAACTCCGAGCCAATGTTCTGCTTCCAAAGCCTTTCTCGTTTCTGGTAAATAGTAGTGGCCAGCTCCAGATCAGTTTTCAACTCTTCAATAGAATTTGTAAGCACACTAGCATCTAATGTGATCAGTTGTTGGCCTTTTTTAACCTGATCCCCTTCGCGGATGTATATATGTTCCACCCGTCCGCTGGCCTCTGCACTGATAAGAACATTCATCCTGGAGGCCACCGATGCCCTAACCTCAAATTTATGTTCAAAAGGCTGAAGTTGTACCTCAAGGGTAGAGATCAAAGTGTGCTGCCGTCTAGAACTGTCGAAGTGAGGATCCTTTTGACTGATTTCCTCTTCCAGAGTCTCGATCTCCCTGTTCAATTCAACAGCATCAGCTCTTAGCTGATTGAGTTGGTGTATTTTATTATCTAGTGAATCTTGTCCACAGGACACCAACAACACGAGGATTGGAGCTATATAAAGTGATTTCATTTTTCCAGTGTATATGTATGTAAAATACCTAATGCCTTTTCCATGTCGACTTTCGCTATCAAAACTTCGTATAGGGCATTAAAGTAGTTGTTTTGGGCATCTTTGAAAGAAGTATCAGCATCTACAACTTCAAGATTAGAGCCAATTCCTTCCTTGTATTTGATGCTGGTAACATCAAATACTTCTTGAGCCAACTTCATATTTTGTTCCTGAATCCTTAGGTTTTCCAGGCTGTTATCAAAATCCCTACTGGCCTGCGCCTGTTCAAGGTCAATGCTGTATTTCAAATAACGCATCTCATTGTCCATTTGAGCTAATTGAATACGACTTTGTTGTACCAGGTAGCTTTTGCGCAGTCCTTCGAAAATTGGCATATTTAATCTCAGGCCGAAAAAACCATAATCCAACCAACCATCGTCTAAATTTGTAATTTCACCACGGTTATTAGATGCCGTATTGGCCCCAAGCGTGGCAAAAGCATCTATGGTGGGCAGGTATTTGGCTTTGTTATTTTTCAGATCCAATTCTGCCAGAGTCCTGCTGATCTCTAACTGCCCCACCTCCACACGGTCATGGTAGTTAAAACTTAACAGGTTATAGTCGAGTACTTCAAATGTAATATCTTCAATACTCTCAGAAAGCTGTATGTCCTGAGACAAGGGCATGCCCATTTGGAACTTCAAAATATTATATGTTTGTTCCAAACTGCGCTGAGCAGTAGACCTCAAAGTTTTGGTATTGTTAAATTCGACCTGAACACGGTTTACGTCAATCTTTTCTGCAAAACCATTTTCATACATTAAGGAGGTTTCGGTGAGTAAGGTATCAAGTCGATCATAGTTGTTATCAATCAGATCGAGGGCCACTTGAGCAACCAACACCGTATAGTATGCCTTGGTTATCAATTCCGCGGCATCTTGCCGGCTTTTTAGATAGTCCTTTTCGGATAGTTCCTTAAATGTCCTTGCCGCTTTTAGCCCTACAAAAAAGGACCCATCAAATATCATTTGCGAGGCCCTTATACTGGCCATCCCGTTATATTTTTGGCTAAAAGGCACAGCAATAAACTCATCCAGCGGCGCACCTGGATCGAAAATTACTTTTGGCAGAAAGGCATCTTGAATATTGAAATAGTTAGAATACTCAACATCACCATTTATTTGGGGCAGGCCGTCGGCCCTGGTTTCTCCGATTAACGCAACCGCTGCTTCACGATCAAGATGGGCATTTAACACCCTCGCCTGGTTCTCAAATCCGTACTTTAAACAATCGTCGAGAGTGAAGTTCAGTGTCGCTGTCTGGCCCATTACAAGATGAAAGGGAAAAACTACCAGCACCGCTGACCAATAAATCCATCTATTTGAGCGGGGTTTCAACATAGTTTGTATAGTATTTTTTTAACAACTTTCTTCCCTTTTCGGATACCAGGCCATTGAGGAAATGATTAAACAACTGAGTTTGTACATCTTTAAATTCAAACCTGCTTCTTGGATATATGAGATTTTCCAGTGACATTTGAATTTGTTCAACCCGTAGCACCGCCAAGATTTCCGGGTCAATATCCTTTCGGAAATATCCTTCACTAATTCCCTTTACTAATGTTTCCACCAAAGAGCGTATATATACCATTTCCTTGGATTCCAAATACAATTCCCATGCTTGGTGGTGGTATTTTTTCAAATCATAGAGCAAGGAAGGATTCATATCCGTAATGTTTCTACGTAACCACATCGATTCTTCGATAAGTGTTTCTATTGCATTTGTGGTGGTGCTTTTAATGGATTGGATTTCCAGCTTCTCTTCCTTCAGATGGTTACTGGTAACCTGTAATACCAGATCATTTTTATCTTTGAAATACTGGTAAATAGTTTTCTTGGAAATGGACAAATGTCTGGCAATGTCGTCCATGGTAATACTCTTAACGCTATAACGCATAAAGAGGTCATGGCTGGCTTGTATTATTTTCTCTTCTATCACCATATACTTTGGAAACTTTTAACATTCCCAAAGTTTCTAACGTGAAAGCGTAGTTAATGGTTTCGTAAACGTTCCACAGGGACAAATCTGGTTGGGTTATTTATCTAACTGGTTACACATAAAAACAACAACGCCAGAATCAAAACCAGCTGAATGACCTGGATCATTAAATTGTGATCTTCCATTGATTTCTTGAATTCAATCCAAACTTTTTTCATTGTTACCTTTCCTCCTGGTAGAAAAAACACAAAGTACATGCCATTAATATATTATACTGATTATCTGCGTGTTGCAAAATTGAGCTGATCTGAAAAGTGTCTGATTTCGGACGTTTTTGATGCAAATACGGGCTATCTGATTAAACTTGAACGGTTTTCCAGCGTCCTTTTCGAAATATATGTATGCTTATCAGGGCATAAATAGATATACTGATCGCTACTGTCAGAAAAACTCCCTCCGGACCCCAACCCCACGAAACAGCTGCCACATAGGCAAAAGGTATTTGAAATAACCAATACGAAATTAAGCTTATCACAGTAGGCGTTTTGGTGTCGCCTGCTCCGTTAAATGCCTGGTTAATTACCATACCATAAGCAAAAAATACATATCCAAAACAAATGTAGCGCAAGCTCATTGCCCCATATTTCACAACTTCCGGTTGAGAACTAAACAGCATCACGAACTCCTTGGCGAAATATCCAAATAACAAGGAAACTGCCAACAGGAATGACATATTGTACAATGCACATTTCCAAACTGATTTTTCAGCTCGTTCCGGCTGAGCTGCTCCCAAATTTTGTCCTACCAGGGTGGCGGCGGCCATAGACATCCCCCAGGATGGCAGGATTGTGAACATGATTATGCGAAAGGCTATGGTATAGCCTGCCACTACTTCACTTCCGAAAATGCTGATGATCCGTACCAGAAATATCCAGCTTGCAGATCCTATAAGGTATTGAGAGACACCACCAACGGAAAGATTGAATAATCTGCGAAGAACCGGTCCATTGACTTTTACATTTTCCCAGCCGATCTTGATCAACCCTTTTCCTCCAAATAAAATAAATAACTGGAACACAATACCAGAACCCCTGCCAATATTGGTGGCAACCGCGGCACCCTGAACACCTAGTTCCGGGAACGGACCCAAGCCAAAAATAAAACATGGATCCAAAATTATATTCAATCCATTGGCCAGCCACAAAGAGCGCATAGCCAGCGACGCATCACCCGAACTCCGAAATACTGCATTCAGTAAAAAGAGCAACATGATGGTGATATTTCCCATCAACATTATGCGGGTATATCCAACACCCTTTTGAACTAAGCTCTCAGAGCCGCCCATGAGTCTTAATATATCCTCGGCAAAAAACAACCCCACAAATCCAACCACCAGCGCCACGCAAATCGCCAAGATCATAGCTTGTACCGCACCGTTAGCCGCTCCAACAAAGTCCCTTTCCCCTATTCTTCTGGCAATCATCCCTGTGGTCGCCATGCTTAACCCTATGGCCAAGGAATACACCAACATTACTACAGCTTCGGTAAGACCAACGGTAGCCACGGCATCCACACTAATACGGGCTACAAAGAATACGTCAACCACCGCAAATAGTGATTCCATAGCCATTTCCAGGATCATGGGGATTGATAGTAAAAAAATGGCCCGATCCATATCACCGGTTATAAAATCTTTCTCTTCCCCTTTTATGGCAATCAGAATGAATTTCCATAAACGGACAATCAGAGGCTTATTTTTTGAATTCATTAAACCCGGATCCATTTTTTGGTGGCTTCCTCTGAAACCTCCCATAATCTGGAAGCTAGTTCACGGTCAGATGACAGGTGGGATGAAGGGCGCGGCTGGCTGTCTACAAAATACAATCCACTAAGTTTAGCCAGATGAGGTGATGACGCTAAATACACTATGGTGGCAGCCCCCTTGGCGGGCGAGATCATGAAAGGTTTACCTAAGTTCCATGCCCATGACATCCAGCTCTTGTTGTTTTTATTGCCGATGCCGGTCCTCACTACTCCGGGATGCAAGGCAAAGCTGGAAACGCTGGTGTCTCTTAATCTTGTAGCCAGTTTCTTGGTGAACAATACATTGGCCAATTTTGACTGAGAATAGGCCTGAAAACCTCTGTAGTTGGCAAAACCGTTAAGGTCTTCAAAGTTTATTCTTCCTTTAAAATGGGCATTTGAACTGACATTAATTACCCGGGAATCGTCAGCAACCTTAAGCAGATCCAACAACCTTCTGGTTAGAACATAGTGAGCCAAATAATTTACCATCCATTGTATTTCAAGACCTTCGCTGGTTTCTAGATATTCTGATAAGAAAATACCCGCATTGTTGATAAGAACATCAAGTTGGCCAAACTTATTACGGAACCCTTCACTGAGCGCTACTACATCCTGGAATGAGCTTAGATCAGCAGTAATTAAATAAATATTGGGATTTCCTGTCTTGGATATTATTTCACTTCGAACCTGCTCCGCCTGTTGGCGATTTCTGGCTGACATGACAATCTTTGCTCCTTGTCGAGCAAGTTCAAAACAGACCTCTCGGCCAATACCCCCATTTGCTCCGGTAACCAAACAAACTTTTCCATCCATAGCAGTCGATTAAATTTACGGAACCTTTGCTAATTACGATAAGGTCTAATTCAAAAGTTAGTTCAAATAACATGCACAGGTAAAAAAAATATTATAATTTTAGGTGATTTTTTTATTAAAGAATTGACTATGAAAACGTTCTATGTTGGACTCTTTATATGCGCTACTTTTTTTGTTTCCTGTGACAGTCATCAACCCGGCAAAATGCCTTTGCTAGATGATTACGGCAATGACGATTTAAAAGCCATGAACATTGCCACTCAAAAATATCCGAGAACCTCTGCCAATTATTATAAGAAAGGTTTGATCCTTTGGAATATGGGCAAACGAAAAGAAGCCTTGGAGAGCATTTCCAAAGCGGTAGAGATGAATGACAGCCAGGGTGAATATCACCTTTTCCTGGCTCAGACTTACCTGGAGGTTGACTCTTTGAAGGCTGCCTTCAATGCTGCTAAAAAAGCAGAAAGTTTATTGCTAGACACCTTGGAGCTAAACGTACTATTGGCAGACCTTTACCTTGAACATAGAAAGCCGGAGTCTGCGCTGGGCCACATAAACGCCGCTCTGGAAAAAGATCCTAATCTCGCCGAAAATCATCTACGTAAAGGCAACATCCTTCTGGCCCTGTCCAGACCAGAAGAGGCAGAAGAAAATCTTTTGACCTGTTTGTCTCTTGACCCTGAATCCGCAGGAGCTTCTAAGGCATTGGCCGATATTTATCTAGAGAAGGAAGACTACGACAACGCTCTGGTATACATTGACAAGAACTTAGCTAAAAGCCCTGGCGATGTAGATTTTCTATACAAAAAGGGAGTAGCAAAATCAGAAACAGGGCAGCTCAATCCGGCGGTAGAATTGTTTCGAACGGTCATAGCCAAGGACGATATCTACCAACCAGCTTACAGCAAACTGGGATCTGTGTATTACCGAAAGCGAAAGTATGATTCTGCCCGGTATTTTTCCCGGGATGCACTAAGATTGGATGAGCAAGATACGGAGGCCCTGCTTACCTTGGCCCGGGTAGCGGATCGTAAAAAAGGTTACTGGGTATCGCTCAAACATTATGAAGAAATTCTGGCTATTGACTCTACTCATTCACCAGGCGTGGAAGAACATAAGAAACTCAAAGGGAAAATAGCCTGGCTGAGGTATTTGGAGAAAAACAATATTGAGCAGGAGCATAATGATGGACTGAAGGACTGATGGACTGATTCTACTTACCATAGGCACGATTGGACCCCTTGAAAAACATCAATGTATGGTCCTGCGACAGAGAATTGTTGGCTAGTTCGCGGGGCCACCGAATCTTCTCAATACCATATACAAAAATGCCACAAACGCCAATACACTACCCAACCAAAAGGTATAACCGAACATTTCGGGATTATTGTTGTAAAGCCACCCTGAGATTAAAGCGCCACTGCCAATACCTATTTCCAGAGCGATAAACATGGTGGCCATTCCGCGCCCCCTGCGTCTTTCCGGACTCAAGTCAATGGTCCAGGCAAATATAGTTGGGGAATTAATGCCACTGGCCAATCCGAACAGTACCGCTGCTACGATAAATGAATAAAAAGAATTTGCGGCGCCTAGTAAATACATAGAACCAGCCAACATCAAAGTAGACACTTTTAGTACGTTAATCCTGCCAAAACGATCTGATGCTTTTCCAGCCAGTACGCGCACTGAAATAGAAGCTATTGTGAAAGCGGTAAAGAACACTCCGCGGTTACTTATTCCCAGGAAATCACTAAAATCCGGTATTATGGTCAGGATCATTCCAAAGGAGAAACCAGTGAGCATCATCACAAATGAGGGAGATACTACTTTAGGCTCAAATATGTCATGCTTATCAATTTTCAATAGTGAACTATGAAAGGGCTGCGGTTTAGAAAGGGTTTCTTTCATTCCAACCAGAACCAAAACTGACAGCAACGCGGCAGCTGATGAGACATAAAACATAGCGTCCACGGAAATCAGTTGAGCTATATAGGCCCCCAAGGCAGGTCCCACGGCAAAACCAAGGCTAACAAATAAACCAAGCAACCCCATAGCCTCTCCTCTTCGATGAAATGGAATTAGATCAGCCACATAGGCAGAAGTTCCTGTAGGTTGAAAGCCCGTGGAGAATCCATGTACCAGCCTCAATAAAAAAAAACTCCATATTGAGCCAAAGAACGGGTAAAGCAAGGCGCAAACCACGCAGACGACGGAACCAAATATCATCACAGGTATACGCCCCACGGTATCCGCCAGTTTACCACTAAAAGGTCTGGAAATACCTGCAGTAAGAGTGAAAAGTGAAATTATTAGTCCTTTGTAATCCTCTCCACCCATGGAAGTTAGATAAGAAGGCAGCTCAGGAATAATCATGTTAAAGCTGGTAAAGAACAGGAAAGTACTCAGGCAAAGCATCCAAAACTGCACTCCGTATATCCTTTTAGATGAGATTCCTGGCTTTTCAGACATGGCCGCTAAGGTAGTAATTAGCCCTATCAAAGATTAAATATCATTTGTTTAGTTATGAGAATTGCCAGTCTTTCCTTAAAATTGGGAAACATCCTCCTTAACTACTCTAAACTTCAAACGCTTATGGATAGAAGGTCCTTCATCAATCGCTCTGTTGCAGCTAGTGCCGGATTGGCGCTGACTTCACCCTGGCTAGAGGCCAGACCCTCCCAGGTCATTCCCAGCCACAATTTTAAACTGCTATATGCACCTCATTTCGGCATGTTCAAAAATAGTGCAGGAGAAGATCGACTAGATCAGCTGCAATTTATGCATGACGCAGGTTTTATGGCCCTGGAGTACAATGGACTTATGGATCAGTCCGTAGACTTTCAGGAACAGCTGGGTGAAAAACTACGTGAATTAAACATGACCATGGGCGTTTTTGTCATTCTTACCGGAGAGCATTGGATGACTTCACTAACTACAGGAGAGGCCAAATATGTGGATAATTTCGTTAAAACCTGTCAGCGAGCGGTAGAAGTAGCTGCCAGGGTAAACGCCCGTTGGATGACAGTGGTCCCGGGATTCTATGACCGATCGTTACCCATAGGGATACAAACCAGCAACGTTATCGAAGCATTACGGAAAGGAGCCGAGGTACTGGAACCTCATAATCTGATCATGGTATTGGAACCGTTGAGTGACACCCCCGAGCTGTTTTTAAGAACTGCTCACCAGACGTACATGATCTGCACCGCGGTGAACAGTCCATCCTGTAAGATTCTTTATGATGTGTATCATATGCAAAGAAATGAAGGTCATCTGATGACTAATATTGATTTGTGTTGGGATCAAATTCCTTATTTTCAAGTCGGAGACGTACCAGGACGCAAAGAACCTACTTCCGGGGAGATCAACTACAAAAACCTATTCAAGCATATTCATGATAAAGGGTTTGATGGGGTAATTGGTATGGAGCACGGAAATGCCCTACCTGGAAAAGAAGGAGAATTGGCTTTGATTGAAGCATACGCAGCGGTTGATAGCTTTTAAAATGTCCAATGCCGGTACATATCTGGGTAAAAATTTCGCATTAACCTAGTACTTACCAATGATATTGGCTAAAATTGTGCAGTTTTTTTGACTGCAATTTTTAAGATTTCCCCTTAATGATTGAGAAACCATTGACTTATGAGCAGGTCCTTGCTCTAGATCTTCCTAACATTATTATAATCGCCGGACCGGTGATGTTCGCTTTAGTGGCGCTTGAGTGGTACATAAGTTTTAAGAAGAACAACAACTATTATGATGGGAAAGACACTATAGCAGCTAGTGCAGTGGGTCTCCTTAATGTGCTTTTGGCCGCCATATTGAAGATTGGGACCTTTAGCCTGGTGTTGTTTGTATACAACATAACTCCTTGGTCCATTCCTCATACCTGGTGGGCTTACCCCTTGTGCTTGATCTGGATTGACTTTTGGCGGTATGTGGCGCACCGGATAGCCCACACAAACCGTTTTTGGTGGGCCACCCATATAACCCATCATAGTTCTCCAAAGTACAACCTGTCGGTCTCCTTCCGTTTGGGATGGACCCAGTACATAAAAATCATCTTCTTCTTACCGGTAATTTTCACAGGATTTGACCCTATTATTTTCTTCATCTGCCATCAAATTGAAGTTCTTTACCAGTTTTGGATACACACAGAATATATTCACAAACTTCCCAAGTTTATTGAATTTTTCTTCACTACCCCCTCCCACCATCGGGTTCATCATGCCACTAACGAAAAATATCTTGATAAAAACTATGGATCTACCTTCATCATATGGGACCGTATGTTTGGTACATTCCAACCTGAAGAAGAGGCCCCTTCCTATGGGATCACCAAAACTGTAGAAAAACCCTACAGCCCCATTTACCTGGTCTTTCATGAATGGGCAGACCTGATACGTGATGCAACCAGGGTGAAAGGATTCAAAAAAAAGCTTTCCGTGATATTTGGACCACCCAGGAATGAAGTGTATTGATACACCGAAGGCCCCAATCATTAATTGTTAATTGTAAATCCTTAATCCTCTTCTGGTTGATGCTCTTTCCTCAAAAGATCGTTAACGGTCTTCACCGGATTGAAAGTTATAGCGGGGACTTCCACAAAGATGGTGTTCCAGTCTGCCATGGAGCCATTCCATAATCCTGGTAATTCCAGGGCCTTTAAATCTCTGCCGTCTTTGGATTTTTGGCTAATAAATCCGGTGTTGGGATCCCGGTAGTTAAGCAGGTTGAATTTGTTTTCCTGATAATCACGAATACTGCAAACCAGGTCAACTGGGCTGAAGTGGGTGGCATTTCGCACAATCCCTTGCTGGGAATCATTACCTGGATCCACCTGAGAGGTTTCGACAATTTGTAACGATGTGGTACCGTCTGCACTTTGAGCCCAAAACGGTCCTCCTCCAGGCTCACCCTGGTTTTTCACTACTCCACAAATTCTAAGCGGCCGGTTGAGTTTATGGTGTACGTATGACCAGGTAATTTCCTGCGCTGATGAAGGTTGGACAAATAATTGTTTCTTGAGGTAGATAGATGCTTCTTCGATTGCAGACTCTTGATGCTCATCCAACCTTTTTAGTAGCCTGAATACATCCGCTCTAGTCTTTAACAGTAGCCCGGCCAGCGCTTTTTTATAACGATAGGTCTGATCCTTCAAATGATCCGGTACCACATTATCAACATTTTTGATAAAAATAATGTCCCCTTCAATCTCATTGAGGTTTTCTAACAAGGCTCCATGACCGCCCGGTCGGAACAACAGACTAGCATCTTCATTTCGAAATGGTTGATTCTCCAGATCTACTGCTATGGTGTCGGTAGATGACTTTTGTTCAGAATATGAAATATGAAAAGAAACATTGAAAATTTGCTCATAATTAGGTTTTTGCTTACTTTCCAGGGCGTCAAAATTGGACCTGTGCTGTGGCGATACCGTAAAATGAAGCCTGGCGGTACCGTCACCACTCCTACCATAGTGAGCGGCCTCAACTAAATGCTCTTCCACAGGAACCCTCACCCCGGATTGGTATTTGTGGAATGCCAGCAATCCTTTAGGTAGAAACCCATAGTTGAGTCCTTTGTCAGTAAGAATGTGCTGCAATACCTCCTGATAACCTCCATCATCAATTACTTGATTAAGATCGAGGCCTTTTTTGGCCATTATGGATTTTAACTGTTCGAAAAAAGCGAAATCTTCTATGCGATTGAGTGCATCCACCGCCTTAGGGAAATTTTTGGCAGCAATAGAATCTTGCATTAAAGCAAAAAACTCTTTAAACATCCTGCTGGCAGCACCTGATGCGGGCACAAATTTGACCACCGCATTTCCTTCAAGATTCGTTTCGTAGATATCCAGGTACCTATCCACTTGTGCATCAGACAGCTCAATTATGCCATCACCCACACAGGCCGCCCTTATTAATTTGAGATAGGGGAAGCCATCCCTAAAGTAGGACAGCTGTTGTTGGACCTGGGCCTCAGAAATACCTTTTCCCTGGAGTTGTGTCAGATCGTCATCTGTAAACATAGTGTAGTGCTTTGTATTCGGCGTTCGACATTCTCTTGTTCTACTACTCTATTGCTCCCACAATCCCCTGAAGCAGCTCCGGGTCCATAAGTTCCAGCGCCTTGTTGGTTTCTTTTACAGGCAATCGACAAGATTTATTTTCACAAACGTATATAGTGGTCTGACCCTCAACCAATTTATTAGCAAGCAGTTCCAAATCACCCTCGGACTTCCCGCCCAGGTAAATTACATTGGGTAAATAAAAAGAGTCAAATTCGGATCGTCGATCTTTCCATTGATTTCCAACAATGGCCACTTCGTATAAAGGTTGGTTTAACTGGATCATCGAAATCGCCCAATTACTGTAAAATATCGGTTGCGTACTCATGGAAGGCAAGATATTATTCATCATTTGTCTGGCCATATCCAGATATTCATTTTTATACAAATATGTTCCCAACAGGTATAAATTTTGGGCCATACTGCTATTACTGCTAGGAATTGCTCCATCGGACAACTCCATTTTTCTGGTGATCAAATCAGGATCCTGATCTGAAGTGTAGTAAAACATACCGTTTTCTTTGTTAAGGAAATGCTTGACTGTATAATCACACAACTGTTCAGCCTCCCTAAGCCATTTTTCTTCAAAAGTAGCTTCATAAAGGGCAATAAATGCCTGAATTAAGAAACTGTAATCGTCTAAAAACGCATTAATTGTAGATCTGCCATCTTTATTATTTCTGGTCAATCTGCCCTCGTCGGACTTGGCATTTTTCACCAGGAATGTTGCATTCCCAAGGGCCATCTCCAGGAAATGTTCATCGTTGAAAACCCGATATGCATCCAGGTACCCGGTGATCATTAGAGCGTTCAACGAGGTGAGTATTTTATCATCAAGCGCTGGGTAAATCCGCTTCGCCCGAACAGCAAATAACTTTGACCTTGCTGCGTTCAGTTCTTTGTTAAACTCTGACTCACTTAAACTGTGCTTGCTCCAGACCTTTTGTGGGTTCTCAACAGGAATTAAAATATTTTTACCATCTTCCCAGTTGCCACCCTTCTTGACTCCAAAATAATCGATAAACAAATCTGCCTGGTCTCCAAGCTCCGAATGAAGCTCCTCTTCTGACCAGACGTAAAACTTGCCCTCCTCCCCCTCGCTATCAGCATCAAAAGATGTATAGAATCCCCCCTCTTTTGAGGTCATTTCTCTTTCAATAAATTCCGTAGTCTCCATCACTACTTTTTTATAGAGCGGATTCTTTGTCAATTGATAGGCCCTTGAGTACAAGCTTACTAATTGGGAGTTATCATAAAGCATTTTTTCAAAATGAGGCACCCTCCAATCCGGATCCGTACTGTAACGGGCAAAACCACCCCCCAGATGATCATAAATACCTCCTTGGGCCATGGCCGTCAGGGTCTTATTCACTGCCTTTAAAGACTGTTCATCTTTAGTGAAGTAATAATGTCTCATCAAGTACTTCCAGGCACTTGGCGTGGGGAATTTTTGGAGCCCTTTTCTTCCACCCCTTACAAAGTCTATTTCGTCCATGATATCTGAGTGAATTGCTTCTAGCTGATCTTCTGAAATATTGGTATCAGAAGTGCTTAGTTCGATGGTTTCAATGCTTTGTATTCCCTCAGTTATCTTTTCAGCAATCTCTACCAGTCGACTGGGATCTTCCTGGTTTTGGGTAACTATATGATTTAAAATTTTAAGCCAATCTTTTTTTGGAAAATAAGTGCCGGCGAAAACGGGACGCCCATCAGGCAACGCGATAACGTTCAATGGCCAGCCTCCTCTACCGGTCATTAAATAGGCGGCATCCATATATATTTGATCCACATCAGGCCGTTCTTCCCGGTCAACTTTGACCGATATAAAATTATCATTCATTACCTTGGCTACCAGGCTATCCTCAAACGATTCCTTCTCCATTACATGACACCAATGACATGCGGCATAACCAACAGAAATTATCAGCATTTTTCCTTCCTCCTTTGCCTTGTTTAAAGCTTCATCCCCCCACGGATACCAATCAACAGGATTATGAGCGTGTTGTAATAAATACGGGCTGCTTTGGTTGATCAGATTGTTTGTGTGCTTATGTTGTGCCTCCAGAATGCCCTGTTGGGTTTTCTGACAGTTTGCAACAACTAGTAACAATATTATACTAAGTAATTTCGACATAGCTTCTTTCAAATTGCGCTGCATCACAGCAGTTTTTCTACGTAAAAGTAGGCCATCACAAAGCTAACGGCCAGCTTAATCCCTGTGCCAAACACGAACCCCAGGAATGACCCGAAACCTGATTTTACGGCTTTTTTAAGGTCTTCTCCATTTATTAATTCTCCAATGATCGCCCCCAGGAATGGTCCAATAATTATACCCAATGGCGGGAAAAACAATATTCCCAATAAAAGTCCCACCACCGCTCCCACAACTCCAAGCCTCGATCCACCGAATCGCTTGGCGCCAAATATTGGCACCAGGTAGTCCAATATTGAGGCTAGTATAGCTATTGTACCCATAATCACCAGAAAGGTGACGGAAAATTGAGCATATGAAGTAAAATGCAACAACAAGAGACCTGCAAATCCCAATGGTGGGCCGGGAATCACTGGTAAAAAACAGCCTAGGATACCCACAAATACCAGTATTCCTCCCATCACCACTAGTACAACATCCATTATCTTAGTAAATATAGCTTACCATAGCCTTTTTTGAATGCTTTGTCAGCAGAAGTTTCCCGGTGTTTAAAATTGTCGTTACCCCGGTTCATAACCACCCGGTATATATAAACTCCATTTGCCAATTGATCTCCGTATTCATCCCTGCCGTCCCAGGCATAGTCGGTAAGGTTATTACCAATGCGAAGAGGACCCAGTTCATCCTGAGTGATTTCTCTTACTACCTTACCGGTTACCGTCATTATCTGGATCTTTATCTGATCGGGTATTTCAGCCCCGGTCAAGGTAAAAACAAAGCGGGTACTGGTTGAAAACGGGTTGGGGTATGGATAAAAATTGGTAATAGTTGATTCATTCACCACTTCAAAATTTATAGTATACGGCTCAGTACCAGATTTCCTTCCGCTATTGTCTTGACCCTGCACCTGAAGCGTGTATATACCATCATCAAGTTTTTCAGGCTGATACTCAATACGAAAGTCCGAATTTTCTGACGCCGGGGTCCACTGAACCCGGGGATTGGAAAAGCTAACCCTGGTAAAATCACATGATGTACAATTGGAACCATTTTGCTTAATGAATATCTCCATTCCAATAGTATCCTGCTTTAGATTGAATATATTATCGTCTTTCAGCAGTACTGCAATCAATGGACTGGGGGATACCAGGTCCCCATCAAGTATATGGATGCCATCGAAGGTAACATCAAGAATCGGATGGGTGTCATCCGGGGAAACTTCTATATACTCTAGAAAATCATTGATGTTGTTGCTATATGATTGCTCCGGTAGAATACTGGGGTTTACAAAAACCCGGTAATCATTGATTCCGTTGTGACCTTTGGTATCCAACGGCAGGGAAAAAGCCACTGAATCCTGAACAGAAGGAGCAATAATTCTACTTTCCTCTACACTTGAAGATCGTAATTCTCTATTGAACAAGGTAGCACGTACCAACAATGAGTCTGAGAATTCCTTAGTTGACAGGTTGTAAAAAGTAAAGTTGCTGTTAAACTCCTGTCCTTCCAGCAGTGGTATTTTTTTGGTACCCTCAGCATCATTGCCCCGAAATAGAAGTACCCCCTCAGGTACTGACTCAAACAGGACCTGCCATCGTTTCAACTGCGCCGGTGTTAGTAAATTAGTATCTTCAACGATCAGTTTAAGTCTCAGGAATGGATACATTGAGGCATCAATATTACTTATATCCAAAGGGTTGGTTTTTATATTAGTAAATAATGTTTGCTCTTGGCTACCATTAGTCACTCCTAGTAAATCCAGGGTGGTATTATCTGTTAGCTCCTCCTGTACATCATGGTGCAAAGTGCCCCAGCTTTCAGCTGGACCAATTTTAGGGCTTAAAACCGTGCCTTTTTCAAATTTTCCCATAAGCGCATGAGCCAGTGAAATTTCCTGCTCAGACAGTGGGACTGTAGCGTTTATGTCTCCCCGTATCACTAATGCCGAACCTGGATCATCTCCCTTTCGACCTACGATTATTACCGGCTCACCACTTTGCCAGGCAATAATTTCACTACTGGTGACTCCAACCGATGACAACTTTGCAACTGTGGAAGCGCTCCAGGAGGAATAGTCAACCTTACCTATTGAAAAAAGTATCACATAATCCCTCTCAGGAAGTTTATCCAGGTATGAGTCCAGTTTAAGACTGTTGGTAATGTCATTGGTTTGAAATGTATTGATGGCTTGTGGCGTTCTCCCACAACGGTTTTTGTCCAGGACATCAAATCCCCCGGTGGTCAAAACAGCATAGGGAATAGTTGAAGCTTTATCGAAGGCTATAGCATTCAGTGAGTTGTCAGGACATAGTCTGGTGCTCACAATGAAGGGCTGCCCATCAATAGTTACGCTGATATTTGCTGGTTCAGCTTGGGCATGGTTACTTCCATAGGTGGTTATCTCCACCAAATTCTCGGTACTGGTGAACTCCCAATGACGGAGCGTCTGGTTTCTGGAAAGTCCTTCATCGGTAAAGTTTTCATCAAATTGTGGAAAGTGGGCTTGAGACCAGCCTTCGGGAGAATCTTTGATAACTATAAAAGAACTCAAGATCCACGCAGTATCCTCCCCAACATTGGGCTCTTGAAACCGGGTTCTCCAATAGTAAACCGTACTGTCTTTCTGAAGTAGGGAAACTTCCCAGGAAGCTATACCATTTCCAGTTACCGATCGGGTTTGTCTAAAGGGGCTGCTGAATCTCTTGGTAGAGTCGATTTCAAATAAGAAAGTTCGGTTACCCACCAGAAGATCACTTGCCTGAGCAATCAGCAAGGGTCGCGGTTGGTTGATAATAGCAAAATTAAAGGGGCTCAAGTTTACCGTCCCGCCTTGCGGTATGAAAAAATTCAAGGTCCCGGTATTATTAGTTTCATCTATCTCCTCGATACTTTTGTTAAAATCCAGCAGTACCTCAAATTGATTGTTACCAAAGTCACTTATTTGATTGGAGCGGATAGTAAAGTACAGCGTGTCTTGGTAAGGGACAGGGGCAAAAAAAACAGAATCATAAGTAAATACCTGGCCATCGCCAAAAGTCCGGCGAACGGTAACATTAAGTGAATCATTGCTGGTACGACCGAAATTTCTGGTTATTATGCCTACCTGGAAGGAATCAATCTGCGCATTAATAGTTTGTCCGTCAAAGGGCTGTAAAAATATATGATCATTATTGGTTTCATAGTCAGGCATGGTGACTGGGAAAAAGCTGAATGCGGGATCCCCCTGAAAAACTTCTTGTTGAACCTGAGCTATATGCGTCTCGTTTATGGGAACCCCGCTTAAATAACGGCGCCCTAATTCCTGCACAATATCGCCGATTGGTTTATTGATAAACACTGAATCACTATAAGCCATGTCGTAGAAAATATCAGAGTACCTTTTAAGGTTGTTGGCAAATCCAGCATCCGTATGAGCCAGGAAGGCGACTGCCCCCTTGTTGGACGCAAGTATCCAGTCCTCACCAAATCCAGTGGAGGTGAAAAATATATTGCCGGCATTGCAGCCGTTTACCAGGATCATGGGATACCTGCCAGCGTTGTTATATCCCAGGGTTACATCAGTGACTTTGCCAATTTCGATATCTGTAACCTGGGTACTGGAATGACCAAAAAAAGTAATAAGGGTTACTCCATCATTTACCTGGTCCGCAACATTTATAAGCACGGTCGTTTCATTTGACTGCTTATTTATAGTGGTTACATTTCCACCGAAAAATGGCCCTTCTGCTGCTGACTTTAATTGATCCATATATCTTTTAAAAAGAGATAATTCACCTTGAGTAAGTCCTCCACTTAAGTGAATGATTTTCTTTCTCCATAAAGCATCGAAGGACGCAGCTTCCATTTCTTTGATTTTATTCAGGTAAGCCGCCACCTGAGCCGGGTTCCGGGCATTTATTCTACCTGTGGGAATAGCCGCTCCATACGACGATCTGTCGAGGCCGGCCGTTAGGACTACGTCTGACCCGGGAAATCCGGCAGTAGGAACTAAATTGAAAGTAGTGGCAACGGCTGGGTCCTGCCGGTGTGGCTTGAAGTTGACATTGTACCCTTTGCCAATTAATAGTAAATACTTCGGATTCCCTGGCAGCATATCTTGTGCGAAATATTTTATGGCCAAAGGTGATATTTCACCATAATTATATTGGTCATAGAGCATTTCCATGTCCACTATTAAAGTATCAAAGGCCCCTCCCTGAGGAGATGCCCGATACTCGGCATAGGCTTTTACCGGGTCCTGATAGTTGTCTGCCGGGATCATTAGCGATTTATGACTTATAATCAAATAATCGTGTCTTTGGGGGTCGATTTTGCGGAATACTGCCGGTTTAATCTGTGGTGTGGCAATTGGCAAACCCTGGACCAGCAATTTTGTAGGTGAAGAACTGGCAGGAACTATAGTAGAGGTGGAATTACCCAGATTTTCATGCACCATTATGCCTACACTATTTTTATCGGTGATATCATAAATCGTGGTACCTGTGGTGGTTGAATTAATAATTACCGCCTGATTTCCTGATGAGGCCTCCAGTTCAAATGTTTTTCGGGGATTTTCATCCAGGATTAATTGTTCGGGGTACCTCAATTTTATGTAGGAAACAGATACGTGGTCAACGCTGCTGCTGGTAACCGAAATTCTGACTTTCATATTACCTCCACTGGGAATATCCGCCCACATCAAATCAGTGCTAAAAAGAAAATTGTCAAAATATTGAAATTGGATTGAGCCCAGAGAGCGAAGGCTGCCATCGGGGCCTGCTGAAATTTCCACCTGGTGAATTGCCTCATTACGGCCTGCCAATAAAACTTCCAATTGAGGCACCGGGCCAGCAGGATATGGTTGACTGATGGGTCCTATATCATATTCAAGAAAGTTGCCGTTACGGATTCGTTTTCCTGTAAAACCCTCGCCAAAGTCAAACTGTGAACGGTGTGTTGCCCCCGATCCTCCAATAGGATACCTTCTGCCGGCGCTGTAATTTGAGGTGAGCAAAAGCAACTCTTCATTCCAGTGAAATGCTAAAGGAGGTGTACCCGGGTCTGGAAGAGAAACACGATTCATGCGTTTACCTGAAACACCCGGGGCCCAAGTAAGAAAGTAGGCAGAAGTATCCGAATATAGATTGTGAAATGCATGGGGTTGAGCCTCTGGTGTTAGGTACAATTCACTATCCAAAGTGCCATCATTTCTCGACCCCAGGAACTCTATGTAGTCTCCAACATTCAATTGGTTATCGCCGCCATCCACCACTTCAATAGATTGTTCCACTCCACGGTGGTACAGTTGCAAATTTTTGGTGTCGACAACACCAACAGGAAAAGAGGATTGATTTAATTGGTCATAGGTTATTCTATGAATACCATCCTGGGCGGTTGATATTCTGAAATAAGACTGAGAAAAATTAATCCATGAAGTCCTTTGGGCCTGTGCACAGTGGAAGAATGCAAATATCGCAACAAATATCCACCAGACCCTAACACCACTTACCCCGATATTCACTTTTGACAGCACCCCCTACTTCTTTTCTATACTGACCCTAATAGAAAACACATGGGAGTACAGAGCGTCCGACTGATCGCCCATATTAGTAAGCGCATAGTCAATTTCCACCTGTTTTATGCGAATGCCCACACCGAAATTAGCCTGAGCAGTAGTACTTTTACTGCCATCAAAATCTTTGATCTCTTGAATGTTACCTACTCCACCCCGCAGGTAAGCCACTCCTTTATATCCAAATTCCAAGCCGAAATGAGGATCAATTGACACCCCGTCGGAACTTATCAGGACATTTCTTCTCCCATCAAAGGTAAAATCCATATCTATCACCGCCAATACAGTGAAATTGTCTGAAATATCCCAATCCTTTGAAACCCCAAGAATGACTTTTGGCAGGGTAATTTCCAGAGTATTTTCCGGAATTTCATTGCCCGTCTGGGTGTAAATATCCGCCACTAATTCTGAATTATGAGACCATGCGTTGAAGGTCCCGGTAATGTCTCTGAGCATCAGACCAAACCTCCATTTTTGGACCGACAATTGAGCGCCTATATCAAGTCCAAACCCCCAGGCCTTGGCGAAGTCTCCAACTGTTCGATGAACCACCTTGAAATTTGCCCCTAATTTTAGTCCCTTTATGAATTTTACCCGGCGTGCAAAGGAAAATATGAACGCGTAATCCGCCGCGGAAAAAAAGCTAATGTTGTTATAGTTAAGGGCGCCGTTGGCATCATACAAAAATCTGGTATCGGGAATATCATCTACCGCAAACCTCACAATCGAAAATCCCAGGTAGTTGGAGGAGTCAATTGGCGTGGCATATGCTGCATAATCAAAATTAGCTATACCAGCGAACAAGCTGGCATGCATAACCTCGAATTGGTGTTTAGATTTAATGTCCAACAGGCCGGCCGGGTTCCAGAATCCAGCGGTCACATTATCTGCAACACTAACCTGGGCATTTGACATGCCCAGGCTGCGGGCCCCAACGCCGATGGAAAGGAACTCATTGCTGTATTTAGGGGTTTGGGTTTGACCAAAGAAAATGCCAGGTGATATAAAAAGTCCAAAAAAGTAAACCCACCTAAAAAGTCTTTTCATGCCAGTCAGGAACTTAAAGTAAAGTTATAGAATCTCAGTCTATTATCCGCCCCTTGGGAATATTTGAATACCGAACACCGAAAGGCCGAATGTCGAATGTCGAACGCCGAATGCCGATACAGAACACCAAAAGCCGAACATCGAACATTTGAACGCCCAACGCCGAACGCCCAGCACCCAGCACCCAGCACCCAGCACCCAGCGCCGAACGCACAACTTCCATTTATTTAAACCGATTTACTTCCATATTTATAACTTATATGATATAATATATAATTATATCAATATAATTCAATACAAGGTAACATTTTTTACTTAGTACTTGGCCATACATAGTAGTTCTTCGGTATATTTGCATACACAGTGCCAATATTTACCATAATAGAGCAGTATGAACTTAGAGAACACACAAGTGCAAATGAGAAAGGGTATCCTGGAATTTTGCATCTTACACATTATAAGCCGGGGTGAAGTATATGCTTCCGACATGCTTGAAGAGTTGACTTCTGCCAAAATAATGGTAGTAGAAGGTACCATATACCCCCTGTTGACCAGACTTAGAAAGGCAGGCTTGGTTGAGTATAAATGGGTTGAATCAACTTCAGGGCCTCCCAGAAAATATTTCACCATTACCAAAGATGGAAACACTTTCCTTAACAGTCTAGGTCTTACCTGGAATGAATTGATGGAATCTACCAATCAAATTATTTCTGAAAAACAATCTTAAATTAGGGACATGAAAAAGAATATCAGTATAAATATAAGCGGTATTATATTTCACATCGAGGAGGATGGTTATGAAACCCTGCGTAACTACCTGGACTCCATCAACCGTTACTTTTCCACTTATGAGGACAGCAATGAAATTGTCTCGGACATAGAAAATAGAATTGCCGAAATATTCCTGTCAAAATTAACCGACGGAAAACAGATCATCAATGTTGAAGATGTTGATGGCTTGGTATCAACCATGGGTAGCATTCAGGATTTCGAAGCCATTGAAGAACCGCAAGCACAAAAGCAACAGGAGAAGCAGCAAGCCACTTCCGCCACCGGAGAAGAACCTAAGAAGTTGTACCGGGACAACAAACGAAAGGTAGTAGGGGGAGTAGCCTCAGGACTGGCTAATTATTTTGGTATTGATCCGCTGTGGATTCGCCTGATACTGGTGGTTGGGGTTTTAGGTCTGGACATTTTTCTATGGGGAGCTGCCAGTGGTTTTTTCCTCATTGGTTATATCATTTTTTGGATTGTAGTGCCTGGGTCTGATACCCTGGAAGAAGACCAGGAAGTGAAGAAATTGTTTAGAAACCCTGAGGATAGAGTCATTGCAGGGGTAGCCAGCGGCATCGGTGCCTATTTCGGGACCGAAGTTACCATTATCCGGCTGCTGTTTGTAATTACATTCTTCTTTGGCGGTGCCGGATTACTGATCTACCTAGTTATGTGGATCATTACTCCTGAGGCTAAAAGCATCACTGACAAAATGCAAATGCAGGGGGAAAGTGTCACCCTATCCAATATTGAATCCAACATTAAACGGAGCCTAAAGGTTGACGAAAATGAAGAAGAAAGTCTATTAGTAAAGATCCTGTTATTTCCATTCCGCCTGATCGCCACGGTTATTTCAGGGTTGGGAAAGGCTTTTGGGCCATTCCTTATGTTTTTGGTGGAAGCAATTCGGGTTATTGTAGGTATTTTCATGGTGATGATTGCGGTTAGCATGCTGTTTGCCTTGATTGTCGCATTAGGGGTACTTCTGGGTACAGTGAGTGGTGCCGAAGGGTATGTGCTGGGGAATTTACCCTTACATCTGATTCGTGACTCTATTCCGGTTTTTAGTGCCATTACCGCCTTCTGTAGTCTGTTTATTCCCGCTTTGGCGCTGGCTTTATTGGGCGTAACCATTATTGCCAAACGCAAGATCATACCGGCATTAGTAGGTTGGTCAATGTTTGCTATTTGGATTATTAGTGTGTTGGGCCTTGGCCTCACTCTGCCGAGAGTAGTACAAGAATATAAAACGGAGGGCACGCACCGGGTTGTTGAAAATTATGATCTACAAGGGAAAAAAGCTATTCTTCAGCTAAATGAAGTAGGAATGGATGACTACCAGGTGACCAAGTTGAGATTATACGGACACGATGGAGACCAGTTCAAACTGGTCAGCAAGTTCAATTCAAGGGGACGGACCCGGCAAGAAGCCATAAAGAATGCCCAAATGGTCAATTACCAGGTGGAGTTGGAGGACTCGATACTCACCTTTGATTCAAACATTACTTTTAAAGAAGATGCCCACTTTAGGGGTCAAGCACTGAGCATGGAATTATATATTCCATACGATCAAGAATTCTTTATGAATGAGGATCTGAAATACATCATTCGCAATACTATTTATCGCAGCGGATTCAGTGTGTCACAAATGGAGGGCAATACCTGGGTATTCACTGAATCAGGTCTGAGGTGTCTCACCTGTGAATACCAGGACGAGGACGAGGATGATTACTACTACGGAGGGGATTATTATGAATCCTTTGATGTTGGGCCTTTCACCGGTTTAGAAGTCGGAGATGATTTCATTGTCAATATTATGCAAGCTGATTCTTTCTCTGTTAACTTGTCGGGAGAAGAAGTTTACATCCAGGAAGTAAGTGTAGAAAACGACGGAGGTTTTCTAAAAATTGGTTTTGATAAGG
Source organism: uncultured Roseivirgaceae bacterium (assembly GCA_964488585.1). Lineage (GTDB taxonomy): Bacteria > Bacteroidota > Bacteroidia > Cytophagales > Cyclobacteriaceae > SZUA-3. The sequence goes on along the minus strand of CAZAWQ010000189.1, from coordinate 4,194 downwards.
ACAAGTTCCACCTGAAAAAGAAGACTCGTGGCATTGAAGTAAATATAGAACTTCCCTACCTGGAAGAGGTACATTTTTCTGGAGTCAGTAAAGCCTATATCAATGATTTTAATATGGACAATTTAAAACTGGTGCTTTCAGGAGTGTCTGTCACCGAGGGTGATTTTGAGGTTGCGGAAAATTTAGAAGTTGAAATGAAAGGAGCCGCTAAACTTACCATTGAAGGCAAGGGTAGTTACTTGAACGCTCAACTGAGCGGTGGCTCGGTGCTCAATTCACTTTACTATGAAGCTGATAACGTAGAGATCGAGGCTGAGGGAGCCAGTTCTGCAAAAGTTTATGCCGGACAAACACTGGATGCCAGCAGCAGGGGAAGCAGTGAAATTCAGTACCGGGGGGGAGCCAGCAGGACCACACTGGATGAACAGACGGGGAGTAGTATTAGCGAATACTAGTGAACTAGTATTCGTAAGCACCAAAAAACAAATGACAAATCCCAGTTAATCTCCAAACTACAAGGTCACAAATCTCAAACAATGCTTGGGCTTTCGCGTCATTTTTAAGTTATGAATTACCGATTTCTACTTCGACTAGGGATCAGGAGTGGAACGAATTGTAGCATATTAATAACGTGATTAATCACGTTATTAATCACGTTATTCTTTGTTATTATACTAATTAGTTTGTTTGGTGATTTGGAACTTGGTTCTTAATTGGAATTTGAGATTTGCAGTTTGCCTGACTCCCCAGGCAGGGTATTTGCCAGTAGAGCAGTCTACTGTTCCATAAGATATGCCTTTATATATTCATCCAAATCCCCATCCAGCACGTTTTGAACATCCGTCCGCTCCACACCGGTGCGGTTGTCTTTGATCAGCTTGTAGGGATGCAGCACGTAATTGCGAATTTGAGAACCAAAATCGATTTTCATTTTGTTGCTTTCTATTACATCCCGTTCATCGTTACGTTTTTGCACTTCCAACTGATACAACCTGGATTGCAGCATCTTAAGGGCCTTTTCCTTGTTTTGAAGCTGTGAGCGCTCTTGTTGACACTCTAATACGATTCCTGAGGGAGCATGATGGAGTCGGACAGCGGTTTCTACCTTGTTTACATTCTGTCCTCCTGCTCCTCCGGATCGATAAGTATCCCAGGTAATGTCCGCGGGGTTTATTTCTATTTTGATAGTATCATCAACCACAGGGTATACAAAAACAGATGCAAAGGAAGTATGACGTCTTCCTCCACTATCAAAAGGAGAAATGCGAACTAATCTATGAACTCCGATCTCTGATTTCAGATAGCCATAAGCTAAATTCCCGTCGATTTCCAAGGTGACTGATTTAATACCGGCGGTTTCTCCGGGCCGGTAGTTTACTTGTCGAACTGTGTAGCCCTTACTTTCCCCCCACATGATGTACATGCGCATAAGCATCTCCGCCCAATCCTGGCTTTCTGTACCGCCGGCTCCAGGATTTATCTCCAGCATGGCACTCAGTTGATCCTCTTCACCGCTCAGCATCTTCTTGAACTCCAGGTCTTCAACGGCATTTAAAGTCTTTTGGAATTCTGATTCGAGTTCATCATTTTCGACCTCTCCAGCCTCATGAAATTCCTGTAGTGTTTCGAGGTCTTGAAACAGGTTATTTACTTTCAAAAAGCTGTCTGTCCAGATTTTCTTGGACTGGATTCCCTTTAAAAAAATCTCGGCGGATTTGGGGTCTTCCCAAAAATCAGGTTGAACGGTGATTTGTTCCTCCTCTTGAATTCTTGCTATTTTATTATCGTAGTCAAAGATACCCCCTCAAGGCCTCTACTCTGGCCTTCAGATCTTTCAATTGATCTGTTGTCATAAATTCTTAATGAATTAAATAAAAAAAATCTGCTTGTACGGCCGAGTATCCCCTTTTATTGGACCTTCACGTTCCAATTGAACCGGTCTTCTATGCGGCCTGTTTTGATATCATTTAATTCCTTCAGTACCCGGTTAGAAAACTTTCTGTTTTCAACTGAAGGAAGTTCATAGTCTCTGCCATCATTGTTAATTGTTGCAATATGTGCAATGGTGGCTGCGGTACCCGTGCCGAATGCCTCATCCAAAGTACCGTCCTCAATGGCATTCATTATTTCACTTACACTCACATCGCGCTCTTCCACGGTATATCCCCACTCCCTGGCCAGATGCAGTACGCTTCTTCTGGTGATACCGTTAAGAACCGTTTCACCCACTTTTGAGGTCAGTATCCGGTCTCCAATCACAAACATGATGTTCATGGTCCCGGCCTCTTCAATAAATTTATGGGTCAATCCGTCCGTCCATATCAGCTGATGGTACCCTGCCTCCTGAGCAAGTTTAGCGGGATACAAACTGGCTGCATAGTTCCCTCCTGCTTTGGCAGCACCTGTCCCTCCAGGGAACGCCCTGCTATAGTATTTTTCAACTTTCACTCGTACCGGCTCACTATAATATCCTCCCGCCGGACTGGTGAAAATAATAAACCGATAGGTGTTGGATGGACGCACCCCGATAAATTCGTCGGTAGCAAATATGAATGGCCGGATATAAAGAGAAGTCCCTTCCTTGGTGGGCACCCATTGCTGATCAGTTTTCAGCAATTCCAATAAACCACCCATAAAAACTTCTTCCGGTAGCTCCGGAATGCACATACGCAGTGCGGATTCATTCATTCTCAGGAAATTATCGACAGGTCTAAAGACCAGGACCTCTCCATTGGGGCCTGCATAGGCTTTGAGTCCTTCAAATATAGATTGGCTATAATGAAGCACAGACATAGCCGGACTCATAGAAAAACTGTCAAACGGTACGATCCGGCAGTCATTCCATGCACCATCCCGGTAATCTGCCACAAACATATGGTCAGCATAGGTGCTCCCAAATTTAATGTCATCCAGATTGAACTCACTCAACTTGGAGTTTGACACCAGGGTCTTTTTTATTGCTGCAGTTTCAATCATTGGTTTTTAAACACGTAGAGACAAAATTACCAAAATCTTCGGTAATTTCAATCCTTTTGGAAACCCTACCTTATCCAATAGCATCTGAATGTTTAGCCAGGCCTTTACCGTATGACTGCAGGGGTACAAATTTGCAATCAGATTGCAATTTTGTACCCTCATTCCGTTATGAACTGCCTTTCCAGGGAATTTCCTTTACCTGTAATTCCTGGCCCATTTTACGCGCAAGCACATAGAGATAGTCTGATAACCGATTCAAATAGACAATAATTAATGGTTCTACAGACTCAAAATCGTTCAGTTCAATGATCAGACGCTCTGCCCGCCGGCAAACACACCTGGCTAGGTGACAGAAGGAAACGCTTTGATGCCCTCCCGGTAATAAAAAGGACCTCAATACCGGTAGTTCTTCTTCCATGGTGTCAATGGCCCGTTCCAGTAAATTGATTTGCTCCTGATCGATCCGGGGCAGTTTTGAAGAGTCGTGGTCTGGACTAGCGGCTAAATGAGAACCAATAGTGAATAGTATGCTTTGTATATCTCGTAAAAAGGTTCCTCGTTCTTTGTTTATCTCCTGATCCGAAAGCAAGCCTACATAGGAATTCAGTTCATCAATGGTCCCATATGCATGTATGCGTATATGCGATTTAGATACTCTGGCTCCTCCTAATAACGATGTCTGTCCCTTATCTCCTCCTTTGGTGTATATTTTCATTTTACTTCACCTGAAATGGACCTTACAATATTTTCATTGACATTATCAGCTTCTACATAGCCATCCTTCAACTGAACAATCCTGTGGGCGAAATGAGCTATATCGTGTTCATGGGTAACCATAATTATGGTGTTTCCCCGATCGTGCAATTCCTGAAAGAGATTCATTAAGTCATATGAGGTTTTACTGTCCAGGTTTCCCGTAGGCTCGTCTGCCAAAATAATACTGGGGTCGTTTACTAACGCCCTAGCGATGGCCACCCTCTGCCTTTGTCCTCCTGACAACTCATTGGGTTTGTGTTTGGCCCGGTCCCCTAACCCAACACTTTCCAAAGCCTCCATTGCCTTCTGTTCCCGGGCTTCTTTGCGGTAGCCGGCATAGATCAGAGGTAATGCCACATTTTCTAAAGCGGTAGCCCTGGGCAACAGGTTGAAGGTTTGGAACACAAAGCCAATTTCCTTATTTCTGATTTCTGCCAGCTGGTTATCTGTAAGGCCACTTAC
>CAZAWQ010000188.1:0-5503 GCA_964488585.1 uncultured Roseivirgaceae bacterium | reverse complement strand
ATTATGTGCCTTGGCGCCAGCCAGCCGCCCCCAGAGTATTCGTGCAGATCGGATTAAGCGTTTTATTAACCGCATGGGTGACCTACTTCGCTGTGAAATTCCTATATTCCACGGTCTATGAGGTTCATTTCGGCTCGCTGGTTTTCCGTAAAACCTTATTCCTATTCTTGATTATTTCTCTGCTGTATAACGCTATATACACCGGGCTGCATTTCTTTAAACAGTGGAGGTTGTCCATTGTACATGCCGAAGAACTAAAACACCAGAATTTGGTCTCACAGTACGGAGCCTTAAAAGATCAAATTAACCCGCATTTCTTGTTTAATAGCCTCAATACCCTGATTGGTCTTATAGATGAGAACGCAGAATTAGCTAAAGATTATGGCCGGCATTTTGCAAAAATTTATAGGTATATTTTAGATAAGGGACAGCAGGAATTACTGACCTTACGGGAAGAGTTGGAAATCATCCGAATACAAAAGGAACTGTTAAGATCACGCTTTGGAGAAAGCCTAAGAATTGAAGTAAAAACCGATGAAAACTTGCATAACAAGTTGATCCCGCCATTGACGCTCCAAATGTTGTTAGAAAACGCCATAAAACATAATAAGATATCATCACAAAGCCCTTTGGTGATTGAAATCGTAACCTCTAACCATCAAACTTTGGTGGTGAAAAACAATATTCAAAGAAAAAATATCCAGGAGGTTTCCACACAGTTGGGTATTAAAAATATTACCAAACGATATGAATTTCTTACCGACAGAAAAGTGAGTATAACAGATGACAATAATTTTTACACTGTTGAATTACCATTGCTTGACAAAAAAGAAAAATGAAAGTCCTAATTATTGAAGACGAAATGATAGCAGCTAACCAGCTGAAAATAATGATCCGGGAATATCAAAGAGATATTGAGATCCTTGATATTCTGGACAACAACCTGGATAGTATTAATTACCTGACAACTCATAAACCCGATCTGATTTTCATGGATATCCATCTGGCTGACGGCCTGTGTTTTGAGATCTTTGAGCAAATTGCTGTGGATACCCCGGTGATTTTCACCACAGCCTATGATCAGTACACTCTGAAGGCCTTCAAAATAAATAGTGTGGACTACCTGTTAAAGCCAATTCATCCCAACGATTTGAAGGACAGCATTGATAAATTTAAAAAGTACCAAGCACCACATGCTACATTAACAAAAATGATACAGGAGTTGGCGGGAGAACAGGCAGTATATAAATGCCGGTTTCTGGTGAGGTCAGGTCGGGGATACATTTCAATTGATACGGACGATGTGGCATACATCATATCGGAAAATAAACTGAATTATTTGGTTAGTACACAAGACAAAAAATACGTGGTGGATCATACCATGGACCAGTTGCAAAATCTTTTGGACCCCAAGGGATTTCAAAGGATTAACCGCAACTTTATAGTATCCAGTCGATCACTAAAACGCATGGACTCTTATTTTAATAATCGTATGTTATTGAAATTGGATCCTACTTGTTCCCAAGAAGTGCTGGTTAGTAGGAGTTACTTAAAGGATTTCAAGAAATGGGTAGATTTATAGCGGGAGCAGCCTGCAAATCGCCAAATGACATTAAAAATGCCAGGGGCTAGGATATTATTGGTGATCGAATAATCAGTAATATTTTACCTTCTGTGATCGTTTTGTGATACTTAATCCCGTTATTTATACAGTATATTCAAGAATATGGATAATCTCCGAAATTGCCTGGCAACACTTCTTCTATCGGTTCTCTGTAGCAACAGTAGCATGGCCCATATAAATCTTTTAGGCCCGGAAGGAGGAGAAACCTATGCCTTTGGAGAAGTTATTATCATCTCCTGGGAAGAAGAACAAACTCATATGGCGATAGATTTCGATTTGTATTTCTCCTCTGACGGGGGAGAAACCTGGGAGGAAATAGCTTCCTTGAAAGTGGACCGATTTGAATACCCATGGACCGTACCTGATATAGAAACTGAACAAGGTAAGATCAGGGTTATCCAGGATAATGAAGGGTTGGATTATATCGACATTTCATCAAATTTTAGAATTTCCAAAACCGGGATAGTCACCGCTGTTGAGGATTCGAGAGATCCTACGCCATTCGAAATTCTCTCCAATTATCCCAATCCCTTTCAATCAGAAACCACCATAGAGTTTACCCTGCCCCAATATAATCACGTTTCCCTGGAGGTCTATAATATTCAGGGTGCAAAAGTGGCTACTTTAATGGATGAGGTGCTTTCGGCGGGGAAATACGCTACTCCTTGGAATGCCACAGGGACTAAACCAGGTCTGTACCTGGTCCTGGTTCGGGTCGGCACTTATATTGAAACCAGAAAACTGATTAGACTAGAGTAGTCTATGTTTTTGCTTAATGAGCTCTGAATACCGGTGTTTGGTTTCTTCAGCCCATTGAATAATCTTTTCTCTCATTTGTTTTGCTACCTCCTGATGCTCCTGATCCTGGTATAAATTATCCATCTCACCTGGGTCAGAAGACAGATCATACAATTCATCTACATCATTACTAAGCCAATGGTAAACATACTTGTATTGTTTATCCCTGCATATAATGATATGGCCAGCTCCGTGTACTTCCAAGAACAGGTTTTCACGATGTGTATCTCTTGATTGATTCAAGATAGGGATCAGACTTTTCCCATCAATTTTTTCGGGAGTTTTTAAATGAAGCGCCTCCAATATCGTAGGCAATAGGTCTATTGAAGACGTCAACTGCTGGATTTTAACACCAGTGGCTGGTAATCCAGGGATGCGCATAATAGCCGGTACATGGAACAGCTCCTCATAGCCGTTGCTGCCAAGTTTGTAGATCATGCCATGGGCAGCGATCATATCACCGTGATCGGTAGTGAAAACAATAATAGTGTTGTCCCATTGGCCGGTTTCTTTCAATGTTTTAAACACTTTACCAATCTGGTCATCAATAAAACTACTATAACCCCAGTATCTGCGGATGTAGTCCCGGTATTGGTTATTGTTCCATTGTCCTAATACATATTGCAGTTGGGGCTTATTTTGTGACCGGGGTTTCCCCTTTAAGCTGTCCATTAGATTAGTTGGCAGTGGAATATCATCAAGGGAATATAAGGTATCCCAGGGGACAGGAGGTGCTACCGGTAAATGTGGCCCAAAGAAAGAAATCACTGCAGCCCAGGGTTGACTGCTTTCTCGATGCTTCCTTACAAATTTTTGGGTTTTTTCCCTGAAAAAAGCAGCCATATGGTACTGTTCACCTAGTTTCGAATACATATGTTGTCCTTCCGGAGCAGATTGCAAAGCATCGTGATTGCCGGCCATCTGGGCAAATTCCTGCTGACCATGACTGACCAACCAATCTTTGTATTGACGCCAGCCACCCGCCCATTCCTGAAAACCCAATTGTGGAAAGTCCTCTCCTAATCCGCCTTTCACTCTTTTTGTTACCCATCCGGAATCGCTTGCCACCCGTTCATAGTGCCAGTAATCTTTAATATCTTCCCCAACAGGGTCCAGGAGTTCCGAGTCATGCATATAATCAATGCCATCACCGCCTTTCCGGCCAACATACATAGAGCCACTTAAATGGGCTTTACCAAAATAACCGGTATGGTAGTCGGCTTGAGAAAGAATGGTTCCTAAACTGGGTATGGTCGGATCCAATAACACATTGTTGGTAAAGACATTGTGGTTATGCAGATACCTGCCGGTGAGCATGGACGCTCTGGAGGGACTACAAGCAAAGGCTGCTATATAATAATTTTGAAATAGAAAACCTTCTTGAGCCAACTCGTCAAGGTTCGGAGTCATGATAGTGTTATTGCCATAGGCGCCCACACAACTTAATGGCTGTTGATCTGTAATAATAAAGAGAAGATTGGTTTTACTTATGGCCTCTTGCTTTTGACAACTTCCCAGGCTCATTAAGGCTGCAAAAATGATAAATGTCAGGTATAATGACGGTATCCTCATAAATCAGGGCAGGTTATGGGCCACAATTCCCGCTAAAGTACTAAGTTAGTCAAAAATGTTTCAGTGCTAAGAAATTAATGAAACTAGTCCTGCATCCGTATGATCTAAAGCTAAAGCATAGGTTTAAGATTGCCCATGACTTAAGAGACGTGCAAAAAACTTTGATTGTAGAGTTGCAACATGGGGATCATTCCGGGTTTGGGGAGGCTACGGCCAGCATCTACTATAAAAACAGCATTGAAGACATGATGTCTCTGTTAAAGTATCATAGAACCGCAATAGAGTCCTATGATTTTGAGGTACCTGAGCAATTTTGGAATCAACTTAAAGAGATTTTATGGTCAAATTCGTTTGCACTCTCCGCGGTAGATGTGGCAGTGAATGATCTATATGCAAAATACAGGGGTCTCTCATTGAGTGAAATGTGGGGCACTAAGAGAGACCGGAACCCTATCTCAAATTATACCATAGGTATTGATACCGTTGAAAATATGACCAATAAATTAAAAGAGTTTCCCTGGCCGTTATACAAGATCAAACTCGGTACCACAGAAGATATAAGGATCATTAAAGAATTGAGAAAGATAACACCATCAGTTTTCCGGGTGGACGCCAATTGTGGTTGGGAAGTAGACGAAGCCTTAAAAAATTCGGAAGAGATGAAATCTCTGGGGGTGGAATTCATAGAACAGCCGCTGGCTGCAGACAATTGGGAAGGGATGAAGATCCTGTATAAGCAAAGTGCCCTACCAGTGATAGCAGATGAAAGTGTGATCAACGAAGAAGACATAGCCCGGTGTTCGGGTTATTTTCATGGAGTGAATATCAAATTGATGAAATGTGGCGGGTTGACTCCGGCAAGAAGGATGATAAAAAACGCTCGATCAATGGGCATGAAAGTAATGGTAGGCTGCATGACGGAATCCTCTGTTGGTATTTCTGCGGTGGCTCAACTGCTTCCCACCGTTGATCATGTGGATATGGATGGGTTTTTATTGTTGGAAAATGACCTGGCAGACGGACCCAAACTGGTAAACAATAAAATTCAACTACCTAAAGGAGCAGGGATTGGCGTGACTGAGTTGTACAGAACATAGATCTCATGATTGCTACTGAAAGCGGAATGACTTACAAAAGCAAGATATGGGGGATGTGGAAGCGATTTAAGGCAAACTCTTTGGCAAATTCGAAACCTACATCTACCTTTCTAAGGTAATCATCAACCTTAGTAAGCTCCATGAATGATTCTATTCAAATAATACCCTATACTAATTTGACACTGGCTTTCATACCAGTTATAGTAGTAATTATCATTTTGTGGAAATGGAAATCCGGATTTGGAAATTCCATTTATGCCGTTTTCCGAATGCTGGTACAGCTTTTACTCATTGGATATGTTTTGGCTTATATATTTGACGCGGATGATTCGTGGGTGGTTATTGCCGTTCTTACTGTTATGCTTTTTTCATCAAGCTGGATCGCTTTGAGAACTATTAAAATTTCCCGGAA
>CAZAWQ010000187.1:0-2584 GCA_964488585.1 uncultured Roseivirgaceae bacterium | reverse complement strand
CATGGTTCTCCTTTATACTCCAAGCGCCCTTTGACTAGCGCTTCTTGCTAACCAAGCCTTTGTTTGTCTCGAGCCTCGGTCGATGTCTCAGTTTTTTCAACTTCAAGTTTTCTTCAAAATGTTTACTTATTTTCCTCAAATTGTATTGCTATATTTTCACAAAAAATTATGAAAGAAGCTCAGAAAAAAGAAGGTATCAATCAGGATGTATTTGATCTTTATGATGATTATGTACACGATAGAATAGATAGAAGACAATTTCTTGACAAGATATCGGCCCATGCAGTTGGCGGCGTAACAGTTGCATCTCTGCTCAGTTTTATTATGCCAAATTATACAGAGAATATACAGGTTCTTCCAGATGACCCCAGTCTGAATACAGAATTTATCCACTACGACTCGTCCAAGGGAGGTGGGAGTATTAAAGCACAGCTTTCCCGTCCTAAGGAAGCCAGTGGTAAACTCCCGGGGATCGTGGTGGTACACGAAAACAGGGGACTTAATCCCCATATAGCGGATGTAGGAAGAAGAGCGGCCCTTGCCGAGTTTATTTCGTTGGCCCCTGATGCCCTGACCCCACTAGGTGGGTATCCAGGTAATGACGATGACGGCCGTACTCTGCAGCGTCAGCGAGACCGCAATGAAATGTTAGAAGATTTTATAGCGGCTTTTCAACATTTAAGCACGCATCCCGAATGCAGTGGTAAAGTAGGTGTGGTCGGCTTCTGTTTTGGCGGTTGGATATCTAATATGATGGCAGTAAAGGTGCCTGATTTGTCCGCGTCGGTTCCTTTTTACGGGGGACAGCCCTCGGATGAGATGGTTCCAAAAATCAACGCGCCCTTGATGTTGCATTACGGCGAATTGGATACCAGGGTTAATGAAGGATGGCCAGCCTACGAAGCTTCACTTAAAAAGCACAACAAGGAATACCAGGCCTTTATGTATTCAAATGCAAATCACGGTTTCCACAATGATACCACTCCAAGATACGATGAGGCAGCAGCCAAACTTGCCTGGCAGAGAACCATTGACTTCTTTAAGGAAAAACTGAGTTAAGTTAAACCTTGCAATTCTATCTCATTGAACTAAAGATTGGACGAAACAAAAAGAATTTTATTAAACAATAAACTGTTATCAAACTTAAAATCTAAACCTACAAAAATGAAGAAAATAGCATTTATCATGGTTATTGCTCTGGGATACAGCCAGGCATTACAAGCACAAACCAAATGGCTAATAGACAAAAATCATTCAAATATTCGGTTCAGCGCCATGCACTATGTAATAACCGAAATAGAGGGGCAATTCAAGGAATTTGATGGTTCCGTGACTAGTAAATCAGATGATTTTAGTGGAGCAGAGGTTGAATTTGTAGCAAAAGTAGCCTCGATCAGCACCGATAATGAAAAACGTGATAATCATTTGAAATCAGATGATTTTTTTAACGCTGAAAAATTTCCCGAAATTAAGTTCAAAGGAAAAATAGAAGGTAAGGGCAAAAAATATTATCTGGTTGGAGATTTCACCATGCGAGATGTGACCAAGCCCATAAAGTTCGATGTGCAGTATAACGGATCGGTAGCACTAGAAAAAGGTAAAAAGGCAGGGTTTAAAATTACCGGCGTGGTGGATAGATTCGAATATGGGATAAAATTCAATCGAATCTTAGATACGGGGGGACTTGTGGTAAGTCAAGAAATCGAAATAACCTGCAACGTGGAGCTTAGTGAATCAACCGGAACCTAGCATTGAATAAAGTGTACCTATACCTAAAACTGTCTATCATGGACTTGCAGAGAAATATGTGTTGTAGTTTAGTTGAATAAAGTTATTTTGAGAGTCTATGCTGTCCTCCAGATCCAATGACCCTATATTACGAAATCTATCAAACCAGAGGTGATTGAAACCAAGTACAGCCAGAAATCCGGCGTTTCCCAAAACCTCTGACTGAAGTTAACAATATGAGATTTTTCCTGTTGTACATGATCTCTGTTATACTTATATGGTCAACGATGGAATCGAAGGGACAGGGCTTGTTAATCAAAAGGGCTACAACTCCGATAACCATCGATGGAGTTATGGACGAAGGGACCTGGGAAGAAGCCGACGTGGCCGATAGGTTTAATCAGTTTTTCCCATATGATAGTTCAGAGGCCATCGCGGCTACCGAGGTGCGAATGACTTACGACGATGATTTTGTGTACGTCATCGCTATTATGCATAACCTAGGTCCAAGGGAATACGTAACCCCTTCTTTACGTCGAGACTTCAGAGGTCGGGGGTTTGATAATTTCACCTTGATACTAGACACCTATAAGGATAAAACCAATGCGTTTTTCTTTGGGGTTGATCCTTACGGAGTACAACGAGAAGGTCTCATTTCCAATGGAGGCAATCTATCTGGGCGGGGGGGGGGCGTCCAGGCAGTGGCAGTGGCTCTTTTTCACTCACATGGGATAATAAATGGTACTCGGAGGCCAGGATCTATGACGATTATTGGATAGCTGAAATGGCTATACCATTTAAGACCTTACGATTCAAGGATGACATGGATTCCTGGTATATAAACTTTTACTGTTTC
>CAZAWQ010000186.1:0-5545 GCA_964488585.1 uncultured Roseivirgaceae bacterium | reverse complement strand
GTAATTGAAATCCTTCCTGGGCTACCTGATTGGCGTTTAGGCTATATATATTCTTCATCATCAAATCCCAGGTATTGGTGGAAGTATTGATTTTGCCTGGCCTCAGGAGTCTTAAGAATATTACCTCATCTTCAGGCCGATTGGCATAATCGTCATTTAATTCTCCTACCGTGAAATTCTCTCCATTGATACTATATTCATAAGCGACAGCCAATACTTCGTCATTTTGCAGTTTTCTAAAAAGGTTGATATATCCTAGTTGCTTGTTTATGGTGTATTCCCGTTCGTTTAGTTTACGAGCTCCTCTGATCACCGCAAAGTCTGAAGATTTGTTCAGACCAATCGCAACCAATTCATCACTAACCTTATTTACATCTCTGAAAACGGGGTCGGATAAAACATCAAAAAGATCGTTGGCCTCGTTTCTATTGGGGGAACTGGGGTCATTGCTGGTAAAAATATCAGTTCTTTCGATGACCTCACCTTCACCAAGGTCCATATAGGCGGCAAAGTTCCGAAGCGTTTCGGTATCATTATTTCTATTTAATACATAAACTTCAACCCGGGTGATATTTACCCTGGAAATAATTTGTGGCAGCGAGGTCAACCAGGGATTGTAGTGGTCTCTGAAATAATGTCCCAGGAAGAAATGCCGGTTTTCATCGTACTCTGCAGAAGACATCTCAAATTCTCTAGCCTGGGATCCTCCTTCAATTGTAATGGCGTCAGAACTTCCTCTTTGCGTGGAGAATACCCCAGTTACAAACAGTTTACCAAACTGAAGCTCCGTTTTGACACCAAATAGATTCTGAGAACCTCTGATTAAACTATTGCTAATGCCCATGCTGACATTGCCAATTTCGATTTTTTTGATGATGTCTTCTTCGAATCCAGTGTATTCAACCCTGAGATCATTCTGGAAATCAAAGGAAGTGTTATTGTCGAAATTGGCAGTTATTCTTAGTTTCTCGCCGATCTTACCAATTACATTCATACCAATCCGTTGATCAAAATCGAAAGTTCCTTGTTTTTGGCGCCGAATAGGAATTGATGGATTATAGATTCTTTCTGACCTAAACCCAAAATCAAGCGTCACCGAACCATTGGGTTGAATATCAACAAAGCTTCCACCAAATATTCGATCAAAAACCGGGCTGATAGGAATTTTAGGTATCAACCGTTTTCCACTAATGGCGCTTTCACCGTCCAATTCCGCAGACTTGGTTTTCCAATAGTCACGGATCATATTGCGCTCGACCAGACGCGAATATTCCTCAAAAGTCATAATAGTGGGAGGCCTGAAATCCAACCCGTTCATGCGTTCATATATACTGTAGTTCAAAGCGGTGTCCACCTCCACCTCCAGACTTAAGCCAAAAGGGTCCTTTTTAATCAGCGATGACTGTTCAACCTTGTCGGAAAAAGGATCGCCCAGACGGTCACGAGGATCATAGGTTGGTTGACGACTGCGTTGATAGCTGCTGGGTATAGTATCAGAAGGAATGGTATCATTGACCTGTTGGAATAGCAAGGAGCTGCTGGCGCCCTGCGATTTTTGAAACGCGCCATCTGCCAATAGAAGCGCCAGGACCCCTATTAAGATATACTTGTAGGTATGGAACTGCAATGCTTTTAGGATGATTTAAGAACCCGCTTAATTAGCTCTTCCACAGTTAAATCCTCTTCGGCATTTTTCAGATTGTTAATAATGGCTCTCTCTGCCACGTTTTTGTTAATTCCTAGGGTGACTAAGGCGGATAACGCTTCTTCTTGTAGGCTATTGTGCGAAACAAGGTAATTTTGTCCAGTTTGAACTACCAGATTTTCTCTTGTCAGCTTGTCCTTAAGCTCTAAAATGATCCGTTGTGCCGTTTTGGCCCCTATGCCTTTAACACTCTGAATTACTGATACATTCTCAGTCAAAATTGCTTTTTGAATTTCCTCCGGGGATAAAGAAGACAAGATCATGACCCCGGTGGCTGGCCCTACACCCGAAATAGAAATCAGGGCCATAAACAGGTTTTTTTCCGATTGGTCAATAAACCCATAAAGAGTATAGGCATCTTCCTTTATGTGCGAATAGGTAAATAACTTGACCTTGCTCATACTTTTAATAACCGAGTAGGTGCCAAGTGTTATTTTTAATTCATACCCTATACCCCCAATATCGATCACCACAAAGGCTGGCTCACAAACCACCAGGGAACCTTCAATATATGCAAACATTACCTGTTATTCGTTGCTTCCAAAGGTAATACAATTTGAGTTTAAGCCGTGACCCTGGTGTTGTTAATTTGAGCCTCCACCACAGCGATGGCTACCATATTTACAATCTCCCTAACTGAACTGCCCAGCTGCAAAACATGAACAGGTTTATTCATTCCCATAAGAATTGGGCCTATGGCTTCGGAGCCCCCTATTTCCATAAGTAATTTATAAGCAATATTACCAGAGCTCAGATCGGGAAAGATTAAGGTATTGGCCCCTTTTTCAGCAATTTCACTAAATGGATAGTTAGACTGCAGAATCTCAATGTTCAGGGCCACGTTGGCTTGAATGTCTCCATCAATGATCAGATCGGGAAACTTCTCTTTAGCTAAAGCGGTAGCACGCGCAGCTTTTGCTGGTACCGCTCCCTTACTGGATCCAAAATTAGAATAGGAAAGTACCGCCATTCTGGGTTCAATATTAAAGAATTTTACCGCGTTTGCGGTCAGTCCTATTATGTCTACCAAATCTTCGGCGGTGGGATTTACATTAACTGTGGTGTCAGCAAAGAAATAAGAGTCTTTCTTGTTTACGATGATGTACATGCCAGCAACCTTATGAACCTCAGGCTTAGTGCCAATTACCTGTAGGGCTGGGATAATGGTTTTAGGATAGTCCTTGGTAAGCCCTGAAATAAATGCTTCAGCTTCCCCCTGTTCGACCATCATGGCTCCAAAGTAATTTCTTTCACGCATAAGCTTTTTACCCTCATAAAAAGTGAGTCCTTTGCGTTTTCTTTTCTCGTACAGCACTTTACCATACGCCTCGGTTTTTTTCTCCTCTTCAGAAGTATCAATGATTTGACAGTCACCTAATTCCAGATTGTAGGTTTCTGTCAATTCCTTGATATGCTCTCTGTTACCAAGTAGTATGGGCTTGGCAATTCCTTCTTCCATGATGATCTCAGCGGCTTTTAGGATCTTGTAGTTGTCTGCTTCAGCGAAAACTACCTTTCTGGGATCTTTCTTTGCCCTGCTTATCATACGACTGGCCAATTCATGTTGGATACCGATGCGTTTTTGGAGGTCTTCATGGTACAGGTCCCAGTCAGTGATTTTAGATCGGCTGACACCGCTGTCCATTGCAGCTTTGGCCACGGCAGGAGAAATAGCGGTAATGAGTCTGGGATCAAGGGGCTTTGGTATTAAATAATCTCTGCCAAAGGCCATTGATTTCTTGCCATAAGCTTTACTTACCAAGTCTGGCACCGGTTCTTTTGCCAGCTCTGTTAGCGCGGTTATAGCTGCCATTTTCATTTCTTCATTAATGGCAGTGGCCCGAACATCCAGGGCACCTCTAAATATATAAGGAAAGCCCAGCACATTATTTACCTGATTCGGATGATCAGACCTTCCTGTTGCCATTATTATATCTTTACGGGCAGCCAAGGCCTCCTCATAAGGAATTTCCGGATTAGGGTTAGCCAAAGCAAAGACAATAGGATTTGCAGACATAGCTTTGAGCGCTTCTCCGCTCAATACATTTCCCTTTGATAGCCCTAAAAACATATCGGCCCCTACTATCGCTTCTTCCAATGTGGCTATCTTCCTGTCAGTGGCAAAGGCGGCTTTTATCGGATCCAGGTTGGGACGGTCCTTATGGATCACTCCTTTACTATCAAACATGACAATATTCTCTTTTTTGGCCCCCAGGAGTATGTATAATTTGGTACAAGCGATGGCAGAGGCACCCGCGCCGTTTACCACAATCTGCAATTCTTCAATTTTTTTATCCACCAGATCAAGTGCACTAAGAAGTGCCGCCGAAGTTATAATAGCGGTACCATGCTGATCATCGTGCATGATAGGAATCTTCATTTGTTTCTTTAGTTCCTCTTCAATCTGGAAACTTTCTGGCGCTTTGATATCTTCCAGATTAATTCCACCAAATGTAGGCTCAAGTGATTTAACGATCTTAATGAACTGTTCTGGATCTTCCTCGTCAATTTCAATATCAAAAACATCAATTCCCGCGAATTTTTTAAATAGCACCCCTTTACCCTCCATTACAGGCTTGGAGGCACTGGCCCCGATATTGCCCAGCCCCAATACCGCTGTCCCGTTGGTGATGACTCCCACAAGATTACCCTTTGAAGTATACCGGTATACATCCTCAGGGTGATCGGCAATTTCCAGGCAAGGTTCAGCCACTCCTGGTGAATAAGCCAAGGCAAGGTCTAATTGAGTACTCAACATTTTTGTTGGAACTACTTCGATTTTCCCCGGCTGACCTTGTTCGTGGTAGTCTAATGCATCCTTTTTTCTAATCTTTATGCTCATAACTATTGGGCTTATTGAAAGGGGGACAATTTAAGTTTTTAATTGTGATTAATCCTAATAATAGAAGCCTCAATCCTGTCATAAATTGATATACTGGGCCAGTATGAGACTATGTCTAGGACGAATGTTCAGATTGAGTTTCAAATGTCCCCAGGATGGTCTCTAGTTCCCTTAGCGTATTCCTTTTTTTCTTGCCTGGAGAATAAACAAATCCTTCCACATAATATAACCTTCCTAACGCTTCGTCTACAAATATGTAGCCTAAGAACGGGCCTCCCATTGAGTTGTTTTTCAACTTCCAGGCACCCCGAACTTCAACTGTGAATTTATTTCTAAGTTTCAAACTGATAGAATCTATTGGTACCAAAGGTTCGGTAACCATATATGACAGGCTGTCTTTTCCCAGTAGAAACTTTTTCCATGCTTTGTTTCGAAATGCTATAATATCCTGTCGATTAAAGGCCTTTTGCTCGGTATAGTCCTTGTAGGCAATAAATAGGTTCTTATCCACTTTGTTGTACATCAATCTGATCCAGATACTGTGATCGGATTCTATGCCAATTTCATACCCATAAGGTACTTGAATGAAACACTGATGATTCCGAAGTAGTTGATTCTCAATTCCCTTTTCACGTGGTGCCTTATATAAGGCCTTACGGAAACGCACCTTTTCTACATCGACAAAATATTGCTGTATTTTGTCTCGATTGGCGGCGATATGATCAATCAACATATCACTGTTGAGCTGGAATAAATGCATTACCGCTTGTCCCCGGGCAAACAAATCATTTTGTTTTGACATATATAAATTGGAGTCTGCCTTGATTTTCTCCTGTGACTCCTGGGTAAAGTAGTTTCGCAAAATAAGGTCACCCCGGCTGTTTCCATCCAGTGTATTGACAAAAACCAGATTCTTGGAATTTCTGAGTACGCTATTGAGTTTGTCTGGATCCACATATACCAGATTGAAAACCGGTTCATCTTGAATCAATCCAGGG
>CAZAWQ010000185.1:0-13729 GCA_964488585.1 uncultured Roseivirgaceae bacterium | reverse complement strand
AAGTCGTTTGTTTGAAGGTATTTTTGGAGAAGAGATGATTCGTCCCTGGGACTAACGCCCACCCATTTCGACAATGCATTTTTATCGATCCAAGCCCTTGAATTCATCCGGGACAATTTAGCAAAAATCTAAGTTTATGTTCCTAATAATTTTGCATTAGTTCATCTTTATCATTTTTGTGGTGGGAAAGCAACCTCTATCTGACCACGGGATTTGACTGGCCTTCCATTTATCTCAACAGGATTCCAAGCAGGACCCTGCTGGATCGTTTTAATGGCTTCCTCATCACATCCATATCCGAGTTCCCTGACAATTTCGAAATCTTCCAGATCGCCCACTTCATTTACTATAAATGTTACCATCACCGTCCCTTGAACACCCTTGGTTTTGGCGGCCTCAGGATACTTTGTATGTTTTTTTAGGTACTTCATTATTCCTTCAGGTGCTTCCGCTAAAGGCAACTCGGCTGGTTGGTTCTGGGCTCTGGCAACTTGAGAATTGGCAGCAGGAGCAGTTGCTCTCTTTGCCTTGCCTTGAGCCGTCGCAGGAGTGTCTGCGCCAAAGGCTGCGACCGACGACGGTGGAGGCGCTTGCTCTTCTATCAGATTATCGATTGGAAGTGCTACGGTCCGGTCGCTTTGTAAATTGGTTTCATTGGCAAACTCTGTTTGATTTGGCTGAGTTCCCCCTGCTAGATTGTTGATTACCGGAGCTGTGGTCTCAACCGTAAGATTTACTTCTCTTGGTTCCTCGAAATCTTCAATTTCTTCCTGGTCAGGTACTTCAATAATTTCCGTTTCCTTTTTTATTTCACCGGCAGGAGCAGGGGCTACATCATCTGCCACAGTAGTTTCAGGAAATGCTTCCAATTGTTCGGTGTTAGTTTCCGTGGTTTCTTGATTTAATGCTACCTTGTCAGCGGGGTCCGGCATTAGAAAATAAAACAAAACCCCTGAAACCGCTAACAGAGATACGGCGGCGGCAACTGCCCAAGAAAACCTGAATTGGTTATTTCTGGAGCTCAACTTTCTGGATAACCGGCCCTCCAGATCTTGCAAATCCCCTGCCAGGTCTAAGGACTGAGATTTTAAACCTTCAATTGCTTCAGCCTCAAAAGGGTTTTTATCCAAAAACTCCTTTACTTTCCGCATCAATTGAGGGGACAACCTGCGGTTTACATACCCTTCCATCAGTTCAGGAGTCAAACCGGTAATTGGCCCTTGCTCATATGACTGCTTATCTTTCATTTGGCGAGGTATAACTTTAGTTTTCTCTTGCCGTTTTGTATGTAGCTCTTCACTTTTTTTAGCTCGTATCCTGTTGCTTCCGATATCTCCTGATAGCTCATACTTTGATAATAGAACAATTGGACACATCGTCGTTGATGCTCAGGTAAATTTAACAAGGCATTATTTAATGATGCCTGGTAGCCTTCATTTTCCTCACCATTAAGATGCTGAACCAAGTCAGATTCCATAAATAGGGACTGACTATCTTCCTCAATCTTATTTTTTCTCAAGGTCATGAGACAGTGATTCTTGGTAACTACAAATAACCAGGATTTAAAATTTTGGATCTCCTGCTTGGGTACTGACTCAATCAACTTCTCAAATATTTGCATCACTGCGTCTTTACTCTCCTCCGTATTTTTATAATATTTTAGACCTACACCATAAACCAGGTGCATATAGCGATGATACAGGGCTCCAAGTACCTCCAGGTTACCGGTTTTACGGAATTGATGCAACAGGGCAGCATCATCAAATGATTTGTATTTCGAAGATCCAGGTCCGAACATGATAAAAATCTATGCTAAAAACATAGCTACTGGTTAAGATAACGCATAAATGCAAAAAAAGTGAAAGGTTTTATGGAATTGCCCACTCCCATTCATCCTATGATAAAAAGAAAAATCATGAAAACTCTATTGTTTATTACACTAATGTTTGTTGCTACCGGTCAAACCGGGGCGATTGAAAGTTTCGAAGTTAGCGGAACGGTTTATTTTAAAAACCACCAGAGCCCAATGTCGAGGGTTAACATTTCGGTAAAAGGCACCAGTTTAAATACCATAACTGATATTAATGGAAAGTATAGAATCAACGTTACCAATCAGAACGCGGTTATAATAGCGAGCTCAGCTGGCTTTATAAGTCAAGAAGTTGCAGTGGGCCAGAAAAGAGTCATTGACTTTTACTTAATTGCAGAGAGCCCGATTATAGCTGAGTTAGCAGATGAGGAGGAATTGAAGGCGCCACCGAAAGACAACTCCATAAACAGAACCGGATACAAGAACTCAGGTGTTCCTACATTAGGAATGTCAAAAGCTGAATACCATCAGGGAAATGTTCATGTATATGCTCAGGAGCCTTACCTTCAACATAATACTGAGGAGTATGCTGCCATCCATGAAAATATTTTCCATGAACCTACCAGAAAGCCTTTATCTACGTTTTCCATTGATGTAGATGCTGCATCTTACAGTAATGTAAGACGTTTTTTACGACAGGGGCAACAGCCACCAAAAGACGCAGTACGAATCGAAGAATTGGTCAATTATTTCACTTATGAATATACCCAACCGGAAGGGGACCATCCATTTTCAGTTTACACCGAACTTTCTTGGGCCCCTTGGAATCCCGAACATCAACTGTTGCATATTGGCTTACAAGGGCGTAGCATTCCAGTTGATAATTTACCTCCCAGTAATTTGGTATTTCTTATCGATGTTTCAGGTTCCATGAATAGCCCTAACAAGTTAGGTTTGCTCAAATCGGCTTTCAAATTGTTGACTAATCAGTTGCGATCTCAGGACAAGGTTTCAATGGTGGTTTATGCAGGAGCGGCGGGCGTAGTACTGACACCCACTGCCGGAAACCAAAAACAGACAATATTGAGCGCTTTGAGTCAATTACAGGCCGGTGGTTCCACTGCTGGTGGCCAAGGGATCAAACTTGCCTACAAGATAGCGCAAGAACAATTCGTGGAAGGCGGTAATAACCTGGTGATTCTGGCCACCGATGGCGACTTTAATATTGGCGCCTCCAGCAATGCGGAGATGGAGCGATTGATAGAAAAGGAAAGGGAAAAGGGTGTTTTCCTAACCGTTCTGGGTTTTGGTATGGGTAACTACAAAGATTCTAAAATGGAGATCCTGGCAGATAAAGGTAATGGTAATTACGCCTATATTGACGACATCATGGAGGCCAAAAAGGTACTGGTAAATGAGTTTGGTGGAACTTTGTTTACCATAGCCAAAGATGTCAAGTTACAAATTGAATTTAATCCTGCGGTGGTAAAAGGCTACCGTTTGATTGGCTATGAAAATCGCCGGTTAAGAGATGAGGATTTTAACGATGATAAAAAGGATGCCGGAGAATTGGGGTCTGGTCATACAGTTACTGCCCTTTATGAGATCATACCTCATGACAGTCAAGACTCAGAGTATATTAAGAGCGTGGATGAGTTAAAATATCAAAACCACAAGACGAAGCCTGGGGCACGTCATTCCGAGGAGTTAATGACCTTAAAACTTAGGTATAAGCAACCTCAGGGCGCCAAAAGCAGGTTAATTACCCGGACTGTAGGAAGTGAACCAGTCGGGCTGTCCGCGACTTCTGATAACTTCCGCTGGAGTGCGGCCGTGGCTTCCTTTGGAATGCTTCTAAGGGAATCTGAATTTAAGGGTAATGCTACCTATGCGATGGTAGAAAAGTGGGCGCGCGGAGCACAAGGTTTCGATAAGCAGGGCTATCGCAGGGAATTTATCCAACTGGTTCAGTCGGTAGATTTGCTGGCAAAAAAATAATTCCGGAGAAATTATTAAAATAACAAGCACCAAATGTAAATCCCAACTAAGCTCCAAATTCCAAACACCCCTTTTTGGAATTTGGAGCTTAGTTGTTTTTTGAGTTTTGTTTTTTGAGTTTTGTAGCTTCAGCTATATATGGAATTCAACTGGTGTCAAATTTGTTCAATAGGATAATGAAACTAAGAATTATTATTGTAACCCTGGCGGTCCTGATCAATGCTTGTGGCACGCGAACGGATCCTCAGAAAATAATTGACATGGTAATTCAGAATCACGGAGGTGATCGCTATGAAAATGTTCGCGTGAGTTTTGATTTCAGGGGGCGTCACTATATACTGCTTCATAAGAATGGATTTTTTCAGTATGAACGTCATTTCTCTAACAGCACCGGAGAAATAAAAGATGTATTAAACAACCAAGGTTTTAAACGATATCTTGACCAGCATGATATAACCGATACGGTAAAAAAAGCCGCTTCGTACGCCCGGTCAGTAAACTCGGTGGCTTATTTTGCTTTACTTCCGTACCGCCTTAATGATCCGGCTGTGAACAAATCCTATTTAGGTACAGGAGAGATCAAGAAAGAACTTTACCACAAGATCTTGATCACATTTGATCAGGAAAAAGGTGGTGATGATTATAGTGATCAGTTCGTATACTGGATCCATGCTAAAGACCTGACCATGGAATATTTCGCTTATTTGTACTATACCGATGGGGGAGGCAAAAGATTCAGAGCGCCTATAAATGTCAGAACAGTGGGCGGTATTAGATTTGCTGACTATGAAAACTACCGGCAGACTGATGATAGCATTAAAGTTCATGACTACGATAAGGAATATAACCAAGGTAGGTTGGAATTGCTCTCAAAAATTGAACTGGAAAATCTTGATGTTCAAGCCCTGTAAGGAAAGATGTTGATTAGTATTATCATCCCCACCCTCAATGAGGAGGAGCAAATAGAAAAATTGATAGCATACCTCCAGGCGGATGCTTCATTTTCTCTGGTAAAGGAGATTATCGTAGTGGATGGCGATAGTGAGGACCGGACCAGGGAATTGGCCACTAAGACAGGGGCCTTTGTTCTCAACAGCAAACAAAGGAACAGGTCCATACAGATGAACTTAGGGGCAGAGCAGGCATCCGGCCAGATCTTATATTTTCTACATGCCGACACTTTTCCACCTGCGGGATTTGCCCGAAAAATCCGGCAGGCAACCATAGACCACTATATCTATGGGTGTTTCAGGTTGCGATTTGACTGGAGGCATTGGTTTCTAAATGCCAATAGCTGGTTCACCAGATTCAATATCAACATTTTTAGATTTGGTGATCAAAGTTTGTTTGTTGACAAAGAAGTCTACATGGCGGTAAACGGTTACAACGAAGAATTTAGGGTTTTTGAAGATCAGGATATAGTCAAACGCCTTTCCAGCTACGGATCTTTTACCGTACTCCCTGACTATGTGACTACTTCCGCACGGAAGTACCGGAAAAATGGACCCTACAAATTGCAATTGGTATATTTCTGGATATACTTACTATATGCCCTGGGTTTTTCACAAAGAACTTTGATGAGAGCCTATCAAAACCTGCTTCCATTTCCTATGGTATAATTCCTTTTTGAGATCCTATTTACTATCTTTTGAGGTCAAGAATCCCTGGTATGAGTAATTCATCGAATCAAGGCCTGAAAAGAACTTTGGGTCCCTTTATGTTATGGGGCCTGGGTGTGGGTTATGTGATATCCGGTATGTACTTTGGCTGGAACCTGGGTTTGGAACAAGGCGGTACCCTGGGCCTGGCAATATCGACCGGGTTTATTATTGTCATGTATGTGACCTTCACTTTTGGGTACACTGAATTGGCTTGTGCCATACCCAAAGCTGGTGGAGCTTTTGACTATGCGCACAAAGCCTTGGGCAGGCGCTGGGGATTTCTGGCGGGGATGGCCCAGAATATCGAGTTTATTTTCGCCCCTCCTGCCATTGCTTTTGCCATGGGTGCCTATTTTAATCTATTTGTCCCTTCGGTCCCAATTTTAGGTGTGGCCATTTTCTCCTATATAGTATTCACCGCCTTAAATATCTCCGGAGTAAAGGCCGCAGCTACCTTCGAGCTGATAATCACCATATTGGCAGTAGTGGAACTATTGATATTTGCCGGAGTTACCTTGCCGCATTTTGAGTATCGTAACCTGACCTTGAATGCCTTACCAAATGGATATCAGGGTATTTTTGCGGCCATTCCATTTGCAATTTGGTTCTTTCTGGCCATTGAAGGAGTGGCGAATGTAGCAGAGGAAACCATTAATCCACAACGGAATGTATTGATCGGCTTTGGCTCGGCAATTCTGACCTTGGTAGTACTCTGTATCCTTACCTTCCTATCATCCGTGGGAGTAGGCGGGTGGGAAGCTGTGGTATACCCCGAGCCGGGGGCAGCTGCGTCGGATAGCCCTTTGCCTTTGGCACTAAGACAGGTGGTCGGTGAAAGCCATATCCTGTTTCATTTGCTGATTACCATCGGATTGGTAGGGTTGCTGGCATCATTTCATGGTATTATTTTAGCAGCTGGCAGGGCCACTTTTGAGTTTGGTCGGGTTGGCTTTGCCCCCAAAGGTCTGGGTAAAGTGCATCCTAAGTTTAGAACCCCGGCCAATGCCCTTATCTTTAACATGGCTATTGGAATCATTGCATTGACCACCGGGAAGACCAGTGAAATTATTACCATAGCGTGCTTTGGTGCACTGACATTATATATCGTGGCAATGTTATCTCTATTCGCCCTACGCAGAAATTCGCCAGAAATGGAGCGACCATTTAAGGTGCCATTCTATCCTTGGTTTCCTATGATAGCCTTGGTTATTGCATCCGTTGCTTTGGTAGCCATGACTGTTTATAACCCTTGGTTGGCGCTTATATATGTAGGGATGCTGGCGGTGGCTTATTTATATTTTCACTTTTTTGTTAAACCTGAAAATAAGTGATGTTATTGCCAAAGAAGGTACGCCCTTTAAAGCACTAAAAAACTAATGATAAATGACAAATGTTCAATTGTTCCCATTGTTCCCCACGAGATTTTTTGATAACATTAAAAGTACAAAGTGACCATATAATATATAACCCATGAATATTAAATCCAAAAAATCGCGAGAGCAAGCAATTAATTCCATAAAGGAAAATCCTTCCATAAAAGTAAAACTTGCGGTTACAGACATCGATGGCATTTTAAGAGGTAAGGTAGTGAGTAAGGAAAAATTCCTGTCAATTGCTGAGGGTGGATTTGGGTTTTGCGATGTAGTGTTTGGATGGGATTCCAGCGATAAAGCTTACGATAATTCAAAGTTCACTGGATGGCATACCGGCTATCCAGATGCCCAGGCCTGTTTGGACCTGTTGACTTACAGGAAAATCCCCTGGGAAAACGAAATGCCCTTAGTCCTGGGTGATTTTTGCCATGACGCCGGCAGCCCTCTGGGTGTATGTCCTCGAAGTTTGCTGAAAAACATCCGACAGGACTGTCTGGATTCAGGGATCCAACCGATGTTCTCCGCAGAGTTTGAATGGTACAATTTTCAGGAAACACCCCAGGAACTACACGCTAAACAGTTTACCAACATCCGGCCGCTTACTCCCGGAATGTTTGGCTATAGTCTGCTGCGAAGCTCAATGAAGAGTGAATACTTCAATGACCTTTTTGACCTTCTGAATAGGTTTGAGGTTCCATTAGAGGGGCTGCACACAGAAACAGGACCGGGCGTTTATGAAGCAGCAATATGTTATTCTGATGTGCTGGAAGCGGCTGATCGAGCCACTTTATTCAAAACCGGGGTTAAAGAAATTGCCTACCGACACGGTATTATGGCCAGTTTCATGGCCAAATGGAATGAAAACTATCCGGGGTGCAGTGGACACATCCACCAGAGCTTATGGGACCTCGATTTAAAACAAAATCTATTCTATGATGAGGGTCGAGCGCATAATATGAGCCCTTTGATGGAGCACTATGTTGCCGGTCAGTTACATTGTATGCCTCATATCCTGCCTATGTATGCCCCCAATATTAACAGTTACAAACGGCTGGTAGAAGGGGCCTGGGCACCTACAACATTGACCTGGGGGCTGGACAACCGGACCACTGCTCTACGAGCAATAACTGGTAGTCCAAATTCAACCAGGCTTGAAACCAGGGTTTGTGGCTCAGATGCAAACCCATACCTGACCATGTCTGCTGCGTTGGCCTCCGGTTTGTACGGAATAAGGAAGGAGTTGATTTTGGATCAAAAACCCACCATTGGCAATGGATATGATGAAGCCCGGTATGGGACACTGCCTTCCTCTTTAGAGGAAGCCACTAACTTGATGCAGGAGTCTGATATTGCTAAGGAATTGTTTGGATCGGAGTTTGTCGAGCATTTTGTTCAATCGCGGATTTGGGAATGCCGTCAATTTGCACCTGCAGTGACTGACTGGGAGTTAAAACGGTATTTTGAGATCATCTAATGATGAACAATTTTAGTTTTCCCACTGACATAAGCTTTGGGCCTGGAGTAATCTCTCAACTACCAGCTTATCTCCAGGAAAAATCTTTTAAGCGGCCTTTGGTGGTGACGGACCAATTAATAAAAGAATTGCCCTTTTTCAAAAAGATCATCGGACATTTGAAACAAGCAGGGTTGGATCCTTTGGTTTTTTCAGATATTCATAAAAATCCTGTGAAGGCTGACGTGTTAAAAGGAAAACTGGTCTATGGACATGAACGAGATTGTTTGGTAGGGTTAGGGGGTGGAGCAGCTTTGGATGTAGCCAGGGCCATTGCACTGAGTATCAATCATCATCGGGACCTGTTCGATTATGATGAATTGACCGGAGGAAGCAGTTTTATTACAGAACCAATTCCACATTTTGTAACCATACCGACTACTTCAGGGACCGGTAGTGAAGTAGGTCGGGCTGCCATCATATCTGAAGATGAATCAAAAAGAAAACGAATTTTGTTTCATCCAACTTTAATGGCAAAACAAGTTTTTGCAGATCCTGAATTAACTTATGACCTGCCGTCACACATTACTGCTGCTACGGGTATGGACGCACTGACACATCATATGGAAGCATTCCTTGCAAAAGGTTATAATCCCATGTGTGATGGTATTGCGCTCGAGGGCATACAACTTATCTGGAGTTCATTGGAGCAGGCAGTAGTTAGGCCGGACAAAAACTCACGTAGTCAAATGATGGTGGCATCGTTAATGGGGGCAGTAGCATTTCAGAAGGGGTTGGGAATAGTACATTCATTGTCCCACCCATTGTCCACATTGTTGGATGTACATCACGGCTTGGCCAATGCGGTTAACTTACCATATGGACTAAAATTTAACTATCCTGAATGCCGGGATCAATTTAATAAGATGGCCAAACAAATGGATATTACGGAGGGCGCGGAGGTGTCAAAGGTTATCACTGAAATGAACCATCGCCTGGATTTACCCCTGAATTTGAAACAGTGCGGAGTTGAACCGGGCCATATTGATGAACTTTCCATTCTTGCTGCTGAGGATTTTTGTCTGCCATCAAATCCCAGAGAAGCCAGCACTGATGATATAAAATCAATTTATCAGGAGGCTTTGGGATGAAAAAGATTGGAGTTACTGCCTGTTTTATCTATCCTGACCTCAAGCGCCAGGTTTTTGGTCCCAAAACACTGAATTATTTGGAGCAGGATATGGCCCAATACCTCTACCGTTTCGGAGCCTATCCCATACTGATCCCCAATTTAGGACCAGAAGAATTGCCTCAGTATCTGGCTGCCCTCGATGGGTTTGTATTTCAGGGAGGAACGGACATTTCTCCATATACTTATGGTGAAGGGCCGTTACCCAATAGCAAATGGCCGGGTGATCTCTTCAGGGATGATTATGAAATGAAAGTCCTGGATTATGCTATCAATAAGGGGAAGCCGGTATTGGGTATTTGCAGAGGCCTGCAGTTGTTGAATGTGTATTTTGGAGGCTCCCTATATCAAGATCTGGAAACTCAGTTTTCAGATCAGGTCGGACACAGAGATGCAATTGACTACGATAAAATAAGACACCAGGTGGTTTTCCCCAAAGGAAGATTAATGAACCAAATACACGGTCCCTCTGATGAATATTGGGTAAACAGTGTGCATCACCAGGGAATCAAAGAGTTAGCAAATGACCTGGAAGCAAGTGCTTATAGTAAAGAAGACCAACTGGTAGAGGCCTTCCATTGGACCCAAGAGGCTCCGGGCAAAGTGATGGGGGTCCAATGGCACCCGGAATTTTTCAAGAATCACCCCAAGGGACTAATTGACGGGGACAAGGTTTACCAACACTTTCTTAGTTTTTGCTAAATTGAGTAAGACTAGCATGGAAGCGATAGTTCAATAATAGGATATGATAGTATGAAGGTTGTAAATCCAGCCACCGAAAGAGTAATTAAGAACATAATTACCGATGATCAACAAAGTGTTGAGGAGAAATTTGAACGTGCACTTAAGGCCCAGCAGATATATGCCAGAAACACCATAAGTGAAAGACTGGCAGTTGTGGAGCGCTTTAGTGCTCTTTTACAGAAACAAGAGGAAAAACTGGCCAGTCTACTTACCAGCGAAATGGGCAAGCCCCTAACCCAGGCCAGAAGTGAAATCCGGGGCGCCCGGTCACGGATTGCCTATTTTTTAGAAAATAGCCAGCGTATTTTATCAGATGAAGTGGTATTTGAGCATGGGGACTTTCGAGAAGTCATCGTCCATGAACCTCTGGGAGTAATCGCCAACATCTCAGCCTGGAACTACCCATATTTGATTGGAGTGAATGTATTTGTACCCGCTTTGATCGCCGGAAATGCTGTTTTGTATAAACCTTCAGAGTACACCTCACTTACTGGCATGGAGCTCCAGAAACTTTGGTGGCAATCTGGTCTTGAACCTGGGTTGTTTCAAACTGTGACAGGTGGAGGTGAAGTGGGAGAAATGCTACTTGAACTTTCAATAGATGGCTATTTTTTTACGGGTTCGCATGTTACAGGAAAGTATATCTACCAGAAAATAGCAAATAAAATGGTGCCGGGTCAAATGGAACTAGGCGGTAAAGACCCTTTGTATGTAACTGCCAAAAACCACAATCTAAGACAAGTGGCAAATGCGGTGGTTGAGGGTGCTTTTTACAATAACGGGCAAAGTTGTTGCGCGGTTGAACGGGTATATGTCCATAAGGAAGTGTATCATGACTTTATCAATGTATTTGTAAAGGAGGTTAAACAGTTGAAAATGGGCGATCCCATGAACGAGGAAGTGTTTATCGGCCCGCTTGCTCGAAAAGAGCAGGCTGCATATTTGCAAGAACAGGTTGATGATGCGGTAGCAAAAGGGGGAAAGGTATTGTCTGGCGGGAAGGCGGAGACGCGCCAGGGATATTACTTTCAACCGACGGTGATTATTAACACCAGCCATGAAATGAAAATAATGATCGAAGAATCATTTGGGCCCCTAATTGGAATTCAGATGGTTAATGATGACCAGGAGGCAATTAGTTTAATGAAAGATACTGAATATGGCCTTACTGCTGCAGTGTTTTCAGACGACCAACAACAAGCCCTCAGCATAATGAGTAAAATGGAAACCGGTACGGTTTACTGGAATTGCAGTGACCGGGTAAGCCCTCGACTACCCTGGTCCGGGCGAAAACAATCGGGAATCGGAGTCACCCTTTCGGAAGCAGGGATTCGGGCATTTACTCAGCCAAAAGCATACCATTTGAGATCTCAAATCTAAGATCTGAGATCTGAGATCTGAAATTTTAGCTTTGAGATTTTTAAATCTGCGATCATTTTCGTAGAATTTCGAGCAATTAAACTTAAGACACCATGGAAAACTCCGGTAATAAAAAAACGGCTACACTAATTGATCGATTATTAAATGCTATAGAAAGGATTGGGAATCGTTTACCTGACCCGGCAATCTTGTTTTTGATTTCACTGGTTGCCATTTGGGTTTTGTCTTTATTACTAGCTCCTGTTTCCTTTACTGAAATTGATCCCAGGTCCGGTGAACCAATCACAGTAAACAACTTACTTACAGGGACCGCATTAGTCAACTTTCTTTCCAACATGGTAACCACGTTTACCAGTTTTGCTCCCCTAGGTGTGGTATTGGTAGCCATGTTGGGGGTAGGAGTGGCTGAACATTCCGGTTATATCAATAGCGGGTTGAAATTGTTATTAACCATAACTCCCAAAACCCTGTTAACTCCCATGGTTATTTTTGTAGGCATTTTGAGCCATTCTGCAGTTGATGCGGGCTATGTACTGGTAATACCAATAGGCGGAATTATCTTCTACGCTGCCGGAAGACATCCATTGGCTGGGATTGCCGCGGCATTTGCAGGAGTATCAGGAGGGTTCAGTGCAAATCCATTTCCATCTGCTCTCGACCCGTTATTGCAGGGATTCACTCAACCTGCTGCCCAAATATTGGATCCGTCAGTAGAAATTAACCCCTTATGCAATTGGTATTTTACCGCAGCATCCAGTCTGTTAATCGTGGGATTGGGTTGGCTGCTTACTGACAAGATTATTGAACCCCGATTGTCAAAAACTCCAGTAGACAAAAATACTGAAGCTCCTCCCCAGATGGATTCATTGACTAAAAAAGAGCGCAAGTCATTTTTAGCCGCTACCGGAGTGGCCATTTTAGGGTTATTGGTTTTGACCCTTATTCTAATTCCTGAAACCTCTCCTTTGAGGGGGCCGAATGGGGAATTAAGCTCATTTTCCGCTCCCATCATGCGATCCATCGTTCCCTTGATCTTTTTACTATTTTGGATTCCTGGTATGGTGTATGGCTTTATGTCGGGAAGCTTTACCACCAGTAAGGACTTGATCGATACCATGACCAAAGCCATGGAAGGAATGGCATATTACATCGTAATGGCATTTTTCTGCGCGCTCTTTATCGACGCTTTTGGTCGTTCTAATATTGGAGCCTTGTTAGCACTTAAAGGAGCGGCCGTTTTAAGAGCTTTTGCTCTTCCTGGTCAGGTGACTATAATTGGGATTATCTTTTTAACTGCTTTTATAAATATCTTTGTAGGCTCCGCATCGGCGAAATGGGCGCTTTTGGCGCCAATATTTGTTCCCATGTTGATGCAGGTAGGCATATCTGCGGAGCTTACACAGGCAGCTTACAGGGTAGGGGACTCATCATCTAATATCATTACACCCCTTATGCCGTATTTTCCTCTGGTGGTAGTATACTGTCAGAGGTATGTAAAAGGTACCGGCATTGGTACGCTCACCTCTATGATGATTCCGTATAGCGTCACCTTTCTGGTGATTTGGACAGCCTTCCTGTTATTGTATTGGCTTTTTGGGCTGCCACTGGGATTGCAGGCAGGGTATGGGTATCCATAATGGGTGTGGAGTGTGAGCGCCTGCTCAGAGTAGGAGACGAAGGCTGAGTTGTACTAACTACTTACGGCCCTGGAATGCTCATGGACAATATTTTTATCCTTATAATAAATGCTGACTGCTTTGCTAATTATAAAATAATCACGTTATTAATCACGTGATTATTTAAACTTGTTCAGTTATGGCCAGAAGATCATTAGAAGAAAGAGAAATACGCTCCTTAACTAAAGCATCAGGGGGAAGGAGCTACACAGTTACCATTCCTTTAGAGTATATTAAAAAGCTCAAATGGAGGGCAAAACAAAAGCTGGAAGTTACCAGATACCGGGACCGGATCATTATTAAAGACTGGAAACCACCTTCAAGAATTACCAAAAAATAACCAACAAGCTTGAGCGCAAGATTTTTTATGGAACTGTCATTTGCCTGTTTATATAAGGAAATATAGGACATCACCTCTTTGCTCTCCTCCCGAAGCATCATTTGT
>CAZAWQ010000184.1:0-3866 GCA_964488585.1 uncultured Roseivirgaceae bacterium | reverse complement strand
TTTTTGAGTCCAAATTTGGGGGAAAAGTTAGGTGGGCCAGCGGGGTAGTGATTGTTCTTGGTGGTCTTTTAAATATGGGCGTATTTCTTAGACAGGCGGGAGATTTTCTGGCAGTAGTATGTGGGTTTGATTTGATTTATTTGGAATTTATCATGACGGCAATTCTATTTGGGATTGCCTTGTATACTATACTAGGAGGAATGCTGGCGGTTTTAATCACTGATTATATCCAATATGTAGTTATGGGAATTGGCCTGATTTCCGTAACAATGTTGCTGATTTATAAATTCGGATGGATAGAATTAACCATTTCTCTGGAACAATTTCGTGGAACTGCAGCTTATAACCCATTCGAAGGTGCCACCTATGGCCTTGACCGGATTATGTTGGACTTGCTGACCGCGTTTGCTATGGTGCTTACCTGGCAAACTGTAATCTCAAGGGTGCTGGCGGCGAAGGATTCCAGAACCGGTCAGAAGATCTTTATGGGCACCAGTCCCTTTTTTCTAGTTAGATTCACTATACCAGTTATAATGGGTATAGCTGCTCTTCATTATTTCGGTCCTGAAATGTTTCAGGGTGATGTCAAACTGGCTATGCCCAGCTTACTTGCTTCGGTAGTGCCTGTTGGTCTTATTGGAATCCTGGTAGCAGCCATGTTAGCTGCGGATATGTCGACTAACTCTTCGTATATGATCGCCTGGAGCTCGGTCATCTACAATGATATAATGAAGCCCATTCATAAAGGGTTGTGGTCCGATGGTAAGGCCATTCTATGGAATAGGGTATTAATTGCTATAATTGGACTGTTCTTGCTCTTATACGGGTTATGGTATCCATTAAAAGGAGATCTGTGGGTTTACATGCAGGTAACCGGCGCAGTTTACCTTTCCAGCATGAGTGTGATTTTGATCGCAGCCTGTTATTGGAAACAGGCCAATAACTGGGGGGCATTTGGTGCTATTATTATTGGGTCCATTATTCCTATAGGGTTTTTAATAATGCAACAAATGGAAAGTACCCAGGCCATGGCTGTTGAAGTGGGCCCATACAAGGTTGGGGTAGCTACTTATTTTCTTTCAGGAGTAGCTATGATCGGGGGGTCGATGTTAAAAAATAACTTAAAGAAAGCATAATGATTTGGTTTTGGACGGTTTTTGTTAGTGTTATTTTATTGTGGTACCTAATTGTTACCATCATTGTAGGTTATAGGGGAGCTAAGGATATCCGGAAAATACTTAAACTACTAAAGGAAGATAGTGAAACAAATGGAGCATAGATTTAAAGACCAGGTAGCTATTGTTGCTGGTGGTGCCCGCGGAATTGGGCGTGCCATAGCTATCAGGCTTGCTACAGAGGGAGCTAAAGTAGCTGTTTTTGATATTAATGGAACAGCCTTGAAATCAACAATTGATGAAATTCTGAGCAAGGGACATCAGGCACTGGGTTTTGAAGTAGACCTTTTGGATGAATCTAAGTTGGTTGAGGTCATTGAACAGGTATTTGCCAAGAACCAGCGACTGGACATCATGGTCAACTGTGTGGGTATCGTGGGATCCACCGGGGTTGCTATTCTGGATTACCCGGTGGATGAGTTCGAAAAAGTTATGAAAGTAAATGTAAACGGTGCTTTTCTTATCACCAAATACACCATAGTACATATGCTAAAACGGAATTATGGGCGGATTCTTCATTTGGCTAGTATTGGCGGTAAAGAAGGCAACCCTAATATGGTTGGCTATGCAGCCAGCAAAGCCGGCTTGATTGGCCTGGTAAAAGGAGTGGGAAAGGAATATGCAGAAACCGGGATTACCGTCAACGGTCTGGCGCCGGCGGTGATTGCCACAGAAATGAACCAGGACACAGACCCGAAGGTATTGAACTATATGGTAGAAAAGATCCCCATGAAGCGATTGGGTACCGTTGATGAGGCGTCAGCGCTTTCCTGCTGGATCGTTTCAGAAGAAGCCAGTTTTAATACAGCAGCGATTTTTGATTTGTCGGGCGGCAGAGCGGTTTATTGAGAGCAGGGTCTATAAATTGAATCATTTTCTGGGAACAATCGAGCAGGAGAATAGTGGAACAACGGAGCAAGAGAATAGTGGATTAATCGAGCAAGAGAATAGTGGATTAATAGAACAGTAGATCAGTAATTGAGATTGGAACAGATGTATGGGATATTTACCAGTCCAGCACGCTTCGGGTAGATAACATGGCTCTAAATTCCTGGCCCTTTGCCCCTTAATCTACGCTCCATATTAAAGATATCGCAACATAAATATTTAACTAATCCAGTTTAACTTGCAGTACAGACTATGGCCAAAATATACTACGTCGGTGATTGGGCGGTGCTAACCGGCCCTGTATTTGCAGAGACACCGTTTCATTACTCTGCTAAAGGACTTGATATTTTTAATTACGGAAAGTGGCTGAAAGATGCTTTGGAGGAAGGAGGGGAGCATGAAGTAAATTCGGTATCAGCCTGGGATTTTTATAATAAACTTGGGCCTGGGGATTATGAGAAGATTCTGGAAGAGTATGATATCATCATCTACAGTGATGTAGACTCCAAACTGTTCCAGTTGGCACCATCATTTTTTGACCGCCATAAGTTTGGCTCGGAAGTGCTAACCTTTCCAGATCGAATACGATTAACCATCGAAGCCGCCCACTCCGGCACACATTTCATGTTTCTTGGCGGCTGGTATTCTTTTACCGGCGAGCTCGGCAAAGGGGGTTGGGGGCGTACCCGGTTGAAGGAGATACTGCCTGTCCAGTGCCTGGATATCGAGGATCTGGTAGAAAGCACCGAAGGATTTAAATTAAAACTCACCGAGGCAGGAATTACTGCTTTTCAAGGTATCAATCTCTCTGATTGTCCACCCATTATGGGCTACAACCAGACCCGCATTATCAAGGAAGGAAAAGTGTTGATGAAGTTTGAAGAAACTGATGATCCTGCTGTAATTATCCGTAAGGTCGGGAATGGGAATGTACTGGCTTATACTTCAGACCCCGCACCCCATTGGGCATGTAACTTTGTATATTGGGAGCAATATGGTGACTTTTGGAAGGGTTGTGTTTCCCTGATTTTGGAATAAATCACTGGTCGTATGATATCCTACGACTAGTTCAGATCGGCATTCGGCGTTTGATATAGCATCTTCCCAAGGCTGATTTTTGTTTAGAATGATGATAAAGAAGCTGATGATGCCAATGGTGAAAGAGAAAAATACAAGAGAGTATGGAAACCAATGATATATAGCAGTAGCCCAGGTAAAAATACCGTGAGAAATCGAATTGATAAATCCTAAATGAATAATCGTCTTATCCTTTCCGTTGCCGTAGCTTTAATTTTACTATTTGGCTGTCATAAGCCTCATTATCCACCCCCAAATATAATCCTGATCATGGGAGACGACATGGGATTTTCTGACATTGGAGCCTACGGAGGTGAAATCAACACACCCAATGTTGACCAATTGGCCGCGAATGGTCTTCGGTTTACTCAATTCTACAATACCGCACGCTGCTGCCCTACAAGAGCCTCCTTACTGACTGGTCTGTACCCGCAACAGGCAGGCGTTGGGCATATGCTGGAAGATCGTGGATCGCCTTCCTATCAAGGGGATTTAAGTAAGCATGCAGTAACCATTGCGGAAGTTCTAAAAGAATCAGGATATTCTACTTATATGTCAGGTAAATGGCATGTCGTCTCCCATGATCAGGATTATATTTGGGGGTGGATAATGAGGCTTATGACAGCCAAATAGTAAAATTAAAGCTACGGCAACGGAAAGGATAAGACGATTATGCATTTAGGATTTATCAATTCGATTTCTCTTTCACCATTGGCATCATCAGCT
>CAZAWQ010000183.1:0-2724 GCA_964488585.1 uncultured Roseivirgaceae bacterium | reverse complement strand
ATGATGTACTGAAGATATACAAGAAACGCATTGAGTCATTGGTAGTGAATATCAATGGCGATGTAGTGGAGATTGATGAATCAGGGGTGCCTTTGATCGCGGAAAATGTCTCTATTGAAAAGAACTTTAAACGGCCCCCTGAAGATCGACTATATCCGGTTTTCCTTTTTAAAGGAAGCAGTAATGAAATAGAGGCTTATATACTGCCAATCTATGGAAGTGGCCTTTGGGACGTGATTTGGGGTTATATAGCTTTGGATAAGGATCTCAATACCATAAGAGGAGCTGTGTTTGACCATAAAGGAGAAACTCCGGGATTGGGGGCAAGAATCGCAGAGAGTGAAATACAATCCAGATTTGTTGGTCGGAAAATAAATGATTCAGAAGGAGAGCTGGTTTCCGTAAGCATGTTAAAGGGGGAGGGCAACGCAGTGGAATTGTTGGACGATCATCATGTTGATGGGTTGGCAGGAGCAACTATTACCGCCCGGGGAGTAAACAACATGCTCTTGAACTACTTGAAGCATTATCAAAATTATTTAAAAAAGATTTCATCTTAGTAATAGCTTGATATGACCACTGAAACGTTAGACCAACCTGTTGTAAAAGAACAAAGCGAAGGACTGTTATCTAAAAGGAGACGTAAATTTGTTGCTGACCCCCTTAATGACGACAACCCAATAACCATCCAGGTATTAGGGATTTGTTCCGCACTGGCAATTACCCTGAAGATGGAACCGACATTGGTCATGTCTATCGCAGTAGTTTTTGTAATTGTCTTTTCAAATCTAATTATCTCAATGTTACGGAATCTAATTCCCAATAGAGT
This sequence comes from uncultured Roseivirgaceae bacterium, assembly GCA_964488585.1. Lineage (GTDB taxonomy): Bacteria > Bacteroidota > Bacteroidia > Cytophagales > Cyclobacteriaceae > SZUA-3. The sequence continues at coordinate 1,895 of CAZAWQ010000183.1, read as the reverse complement.
TCGGATTATTGTGCAGCTGGCTATAATTGCCACGTTGGTAACCTTAGTAAACGAAGTCCTTAAGGCTTATTTCTACGATATGTATAAAGTACTATCGGTGTACGTAGGGTTGATCATTACCAACTGTATCATCATGGGGAGGTTGGAGGCTTTTGCCATGGGCAATAAAGCTTGGGATTCCATTCTGGACGGATTTGGAAGTGGATTTGGATACGCTTGGATTATATTGGCAGTGGCATTCTTCAGAGAACTGTTTGGGTTTGGATCATTATTTGGATTTAAAATATTTGAGGCAGTTGGAATCGAAAACTTCCCCAACAATGGATTAATGGTTACCCCAATTGGGGCTTTTATGATTTTGGGAATCATTATCTGGATCCAACGATCAAAATCCGGTCACGTAGAACATTAAGTAATCTGCAATTATGGAACTGATTAGTCTAGCAGTAAGATCGATTTTTGTTGAAAATATGGTTTTCGCCTATTTTCTTGGAATGTGTTCCTATTTGGCCGTTTCCAAGAAAGTAACTACCGCCGTGGGTTTGGGTTTAGCAGTAATATTTGTTTTGACTATAACCGTGCCCGCAAATTGGCTCATTAAAGAGTTCATCCTTAAGGAGGGGGCCCTTAGCTGGATGGGATCACAGTTTGCTGAGGTGGATCTAAGTTTTCTTCAGTTTATTATGTTTATAGCCATCATCGCAGCCATGGTACAGTTGGTTGAGATGGTTATTGAAAAATTGTCCCCGGCATTATACGGATCACTGGGTATATTCCTCCCTCTAATAGCAGTAAACTGCGCCATACTGGGGTCTTCCTTGTTTATGGTACAAAAGGATTTTAATCTGGTCGAATCAACCGTGTATGGATTTTCTTCAGGAATTGGATGGTTCTTGGCTATCATTGCCCTGGCAGCAATCCGTGAAAGATTAAAGTATAGCAATGTTCCCGACGGCCTTAAAGGTTTGGGGATCACCATGCTGATCACTGGCTTGATGGGACTGGCATTCATGTCCTTTATTGGAATCTCTATTTGATCTTAGATCTTAGATTGAAGATCTCAGATCTATTTATCCTTTCTTCCGGCCAGGTTTATCAGGTAACCAATAAGGAAAAAAGTAAATCCTACCAAACTGATCGGAGGCATGCCACCATTCCAACCTGCCGGATTTAACCAGCCGTTGATGCCAATAAAGAAAAGATGGACCCCGGTAAATGACATGGATATAAGCAGTACTTTCCTTGAGGTAATGAAGTCAATCAGGTCTTTATCTTTCCTGAAGTTGGAATTGAAACTAACGTTATACATCCATAAGAATACAAATGCCAGTACCCCGCCAAGTAAGCTTAAACCCACCATCAGTGTCATGGTCTGGGTTTCTTCAAAGTAATTTGGGTATCTAGACGGTTTAAACAGAATAAAGCTCATAAATATATGAATGAAAACCAGTATGAATCCAATGATGCCCACCAGTCTGCGGGATTTTAGCCATCTGTTGGGAATTCCCAATCCCAGGTTTTTCAAAGGCCCTAGAGTAAAATTGATAACCAGCAATATCAGTGCGCTTAACGAGATAGCTTTATTCAGGATAAAAAACGGGAGGTCTTTCCAGGGAACACCGCCCATCAGGTGATATCTTATCACCGAATAGGCCAAGGCAAATGCAAGTGTCCACCAGATTATGGGCCATGAAAGATGTGTCGACTTTACTGTTTTGGGTTGATTCTCTAAAATTCCCATTTTAGTTTTCCGTTTTTATATTCTAACCGATCATTTGCTAATATAAGGTCTACATACTGCCGTTAAGAAACAAAAGGTGATTGGTAAATTCTATAATTGCTGTTTAACTTACTGGCTTAGCATTAGGTTTATGAAAAAATCAAAATTTCAGTTC
>CAZAWQ010000182.1:0-3422 GCA_964488585.1 uncultured Roseivirgaceae bacterium | reverse complement strand
TGGAGTAAGATTGTGATTAAAAGGGTCATGATGGTCAACCCAATAGCCACCAGGAAATTTAATATATTGATGTCAATCCGATAGACGAAGTTTTCCAACCATTTTTCCATCACATACCAGGTCAATGGCAGTGCTATGAATATTCCTACTGCTGCCAGATATAAAAAGTGCTTGCTTAATAATAAAGTGATGGATGACAGGCTGGCCCCCAATACCTTTCTAATGGCCAATTCATTTTCTCTGGTTTGCAATGCGTAAGTAAACAATCCAAATATTCCCATAAACGCTATAACAATGGCAAGGCTTGAAAAAATATAAATCAACCTCAGCTGCTTTTGTTCAGCTTCATAGGTTTTTTGATACAACTCATCCACGAAAGTATGGTCCATGAAAAAATCCGGAAAATGATCACTCCAAATATCCCGTATGGCGGCTACCTGATCACTCATGTCCTTCCCTGATAGTTTTATTAAAATATTATGAGTCCAAATTGGTTCTATTATCATTACCAATGGCTCAATTCTATTTCTTAGGCTTTCCTGGTGGAAGTCTTCAATAACGCCCACTACCGGCCCACGCTGCAACTGGATGCCAGCTATGTTCCAACTAAATTGCTTGCCCAAGGCCTCTTCGGGTGTTTCCCATCCTATTACTGCTAGCGCCGCTTGATTGATTATATATTCTCTGGATTGTGTTTGAAGATAATCGATCAGGTCCTCTCTGGCTCCAGTAACTTCTTCCACCGCTTGGAAGTTTCTTCCTGCTAACAACTTAATACCCATCACCTCGATGAAGTCCTCATCAACAATCTGAGCATCCATCACCGGGGGAGTATCATATACCATGCCTTGGGCATAGATCGGGCCTGTATCCCTTATCTCGGTTGATGGCACTTGCATGGCAGCGGTTACACCGTTTACAAAGGATAATTTGTTTAGTTGGTCTTTGATCAGACGGTATTTGTTTTTTACCGGATCAGTGACATCCAAAATGGCTAAGACTTGGTCTTTGTCAAATCCTAATTTTTTCTGGGTAAGATATTGGAATTGCGACCTGGTGATTAAAGTACTGCTTATCAACGAAATGCAAAGGATCAGCTGCAAGGCCACCAGCAGATTTTTAGTGCTAATTGTATTCCTTGAAGACCCGATAACAACTTTACCTTTTATAGATGCCACGATAGGTTGGCTGGTTAATACCAGGGCAGGAAAAATACCGGCCAATAGAGCTACCAGAAGTATGGTTAATCCCACTATGATGAAAAGATGGAAAACTGAAAAGGCAATGGGGGTAAAATCATGAAATATAGGAATTAATATCAAGACCAATATAATGGCCAGCGCACCGCTAATGATACACTTTATACATGACGAAATAATGAAATATGAAATGAGATGGTGCCTGGTTGACCCAAGGACTTTTCTTACCCCAACCTCCGGTAATTTTTGTAATGATTGGGCCGCGTTCATATTGATGAAGTTGATAGCGGACATTATTAGAATGATTACCCCCACTACCATGAACAACCATAAATGAGATTTTTTACCATTTAGCTTGATCTCTCTGGCCAGATCCGAATTGAGGTGTATGGAAGCAATACTTTGCAATGGAAGTGTAACGGTAGTGACGTCCTCTTTGGTGGCTTGTCTCTGAATGAACCCTGAAATCTGTTCTTTCAGAAAGGGCAAATCCGGAGAGTAGTGTAGCAAGATATAGATATAGGCCCAGCCGGTTCTTTCTTTTTCCGTCGAAAATGAGGTGAGTAGGTTTACCGGTAAATGGGTGTTGGAAGGCAGGTCTTCCATCACTCCGGTAACGGTGAATATTTCTTTGTTTGACTCAAAATTGTCAATGATGGCAATTTCTTTCCCCATTGGATCCAGGTGACCGAAGAATGTATTAGCCATTTTTTGAGTAAGCACAATTGAATATGGTCGGGCCAGGGCAGTTTTCGGATCGCCTTGTAGCAGATTGAAATCGAATACTTCAAAAACCTCACGGTCCACAGAATAGGCGTGACTTATTTTGTAATTATCATTGGTTACTTGAATAAGACGCGGATAATAATTTTGGAACCGGATGAAATATTCAATTTCAGGAATGTCAGTAGGGAGGTTGTTTACCCAATCTCGATTCACTCTGGCCCAATGGACATCATAGTCATTGTCCTGTACATGCATGGTCACCCGAAAAATGTGATTGGCTTTAGTATGCATGTTCTCATAACTCAACTCACTAATTATGAAGAGTCCGATATAAAATGCAATGCCCAGTCCAATAGCCAAGCCTACAATATTGATGAATGAGAAGAATTTATTTCTTCTCAAAGTTCTGAAGGCTATTTTGAAGTTGTGACCAGCCATTACTTAGCTATTTATTCTTATAAATCTAATGATTGACTGTTAGCTAAAAAAGTTACACCGATATGAATCGGAATATGGTTGTGGATTTATTAATTCAACCTTCTTTATATTTAAACCGGCAACGAAAATTTTCGAATGGGAAATGTCATATTAAAATATTACTACGATGTTACCAGATATAATTTGGCATTTTCCATTTTGATCGGATTACTACGCGGTGTGGTTCCCGGGGTTGTATCCATAGGTACATTCGGGATGATTGTAGGACTAATCTGTTTCAGATACTATCAGAAAAATCAGTACTATTTCTACTACAACCTGGGTTTCACAAGGTTAAGGTTAATTGCTACTACTTGGGCACTGAACTTGATCATTACTCTTTTGCTCCTCTTATTATTTGGTAATGTCTAAATTGACGGTAAGGAAAATATTAAAATCGTTTAGTAACAATTCGGTCTTATCCAATGTTAAATTGACGTGCTGTACAGGTGAGATATTGGGAATTTTCGGCAGAAATGGAACCGGTAAATCAACGCTGCTTAAAATTCTGTTTGGAACATTGAAGGCAGATGCTGCAGAAGTCCTTATCGATTCCAGTATTATCAATTTAACTCAGGTAATAGAAAATAAACAAATCGCTTATTTACCACAAGACAATTTTTTGCCTAAAGACATCAAGGTTAGAAATATTATTCCAATGTACTTCCAAAATAAGAGTACACAAGATCAATTATTCTATGACCACGGGATCGCGAAAATTAACAATCAAAAAATTGCCACACTCTCATCGGGTGAACTAAGGTACCTTGAGATACTATTGGTGGCGAATTTAGACCATCAGTTCATGCTGCTTGACGAACCTTTCTCATTGATAGAACCGTTATATAAAGAAGTTATTAGTGATTTACTGACAAGGATTAAACAGAGCAAAGGGATTATTGTGACGGATCATTATTATCACGATGTTCTTCAGATCACCGATAAGAATTTACTATTAAAAGATGGCGAAACTATGGAGATTAAAGACAAGGCAGATTTGGCTAGATATGGATACATTCC
>CAZAWQ010000181.1:0-3170 GCA_964488585.1 uncultured Roseivirgaceae bacterium | reverse complement strand
GTCATGAAGTCGATGGCAGTAAAGAACCAGCCGGTTGTCTTCTTGGTGTAAGTGTAGATGTACCCGTCACTCGTCGATAGTTGCGAAACCACCGATGGGATCACAGTGGGTTTTTCCCACACCACCCAGGAATCGCCCGTCTCCGGGTCGAAATCTACCCGCGTCTGGCCGCCGACCGTGGTCTTTGGGCCAAGGGTGCTGTTGACGCCTTCTTCCGTGTTCGTGTTGTATCCATAATTGTTTTCCACGACGATGGAGTGGTTTACGGCGATCAGGGAATTTTCGTTCGCACCTTCGCCGGCCCCAAACACCGCCTGTTGAGCGACCAACTCACCTGTTTCCCGATTGTAAACATTGACATGCATGAACGGATCGGCGTTGTCCGTAATGGCAACGAACTTGTTCCCAGCGAAATCATTAAAGAGAGTCGGCGTCGTTCCCGAGCCTACATCTACCTGGCCGGGCTTGTTGGGGGGAGAACCTCGGTCGTACGTTGTTTTCCATACGACTATTGGATCACTAGCGCCTGCGCCTTCTTCAAAGCGATAGAGGGCGTGGTTCGAGTTGACGTAGACTCCACCATCCTCGTCTGTCGCCACCGAGTTCGTTATGCCCTCCTCCTTGCTTCCCTCTGGAAGGTCTCGAAGATCAACAAATTTCGCATTGTCTGCGGGTTGGAAAGTATCAGGATCGACATAGCCCACTTTCCCGTCCTCAGTAATAAACCAGATGTTCCCATCCCTGTCCGGGATAATCGAAGTGATCGTGGATTTACTGAGTGGGCCACTCAGATCAATGGTCCGGTCGAGCAAAAATTTATCATCTCTGATGTTTCCAAGAGTATTATTATCAGAGACCGAGTAGATCCTGATCTCCGTCGTGGTGGTGGGAAGGATCGCGCGCCCCAGGTTATCGAGGTAGAAGTACGCCCCCGAACCGAAGCCTGACCCGCCGCCAGATGAAGAAGGAAGTTCCAGTTCATTGATGATCTCAAGTGTTTCAGGGTCCATCAGCAGCAGTTTTCGACCGTTGATAGGCATAACGCCCCCACCAGCTTTCTCGACTTCCGCCCCGCTCCAGAGAGTAATGAGCCGTCTCTCGTTATCGAAAGTGATCGTTGCAGCAATCCCAAATGGGATCGGACCACCAATGACCCCTGAATCCACCCTTTGGTTCTCAAAACTAGCAGGACCAACCTCAGAGGTCGTGTCGGTCTGGTAAGCGTTGAAATGGACGCCACTAAAATTGTTATCCGCCAAGTGAGGATTCTGCCAGATCGGTGGCGTGGGGACCTCAACAGACGCCGATTCGCCGTTGCACGAGGCCAACAATCCGAAAGCCGCAAAGAAGACTGACCGAAGAATGATGTTGTTGAGTGTCATAACCGTTTTATGCGGATAAGAATAATCAAATTGAGCTTTCACTTTTTAGGTGACCTCCTAGTGGTGTTAATTTACCGTGTTTTATACACGTAAGTATCTATAAATTCAAGGAAAAAGGGGATATAATTCTATCCCTTTCTCTGGTTTATTGTTTACATGCACGGGCAATGGTGCATTGAAACTATAACTGCATATAATTATTGGAAATATTTCTTTGATTTGGGAAAAACGTCCACACATGGAGAATAACTATATAATTTAATTTATATTGAAATTAATAGTAGCTTGAGCATAAAACCAATCGAGCTGATCTTCCTTTTCGAATACAGCAGAAACACCATCAGCACCAAAAAAGTGTGAATAACCAAACTGTAGTGTTAGATAATCCAGTGCATTTACAATGAGTTTTAAATCTATTTCTTCACCTAAATTACTTTCAATATCATTTCCTTCTGCCGGGTTTCTGAATGCATAGCCAAATACTGAATCATTAAATGGGCCTGAACCACCAATCCATACTTCATCATCTGATGCTAACCAAAACAAATGAGCATCAGCTATAAACTTGAAATATTTATGCGGAGAAATAATAAATTGGAGATAAGCATCCATTAAATTACTAAAAGCATTTACATCATCATATCCATAAAATTTATGGTTAGTTGGCACATAGTTAAAGAATGTCCCATGATTAGAGTCGTCAGGATCGCCATCCCCAGAAGCATAAGCAAATCCTACCCTTATCCATGGCTTCCAGGGTGTTTGAACAAATTGGTAACCAGTTTCGGCAATAAATGCCAAGGCTTTTTGATTTTCATTTCCAAAATCTCCGAATTGAAATGCAAGCCATAAAAGCAAATCAACTTCACCAGTACCTGCTTCATATGCACCAACAAGATTTATTCCGGTTGTATTTATTCTTAAATCATCTCCGGCTAATGCTATTGCCACATCCCTGTTGTCGAAATAAAAATAATTAAATATTTTAAATTGAGTATCCCGTACTAAAACATCCTTTTTAACTGTAAATGAACCTCCTGCAACTACAACATTATCAAGGTCTTTCCAGTAACCATCATCAAAATCAAACCCCCCAAATGTGATCAATGAGCCAAAAAGGTTAATATCATATTTATCATCCTGATAGCCTCCGGATGCTCCATCAAACCTGCGGCCGATATTTGTCCAGTCCCATGTACCAATAAGCCTTTCAGACAATCTTTTCTGTATTAACCAGTTTAATTTAGGTGCACTGTCATAAAGAACTTCGGTTCCTTCTTTTATCGGTATCCTTCCACCGGTAAAATAAATACCTTCAGAGCCTTTGTATTGCAGATAAGCCTCAACAATCTGGAAGTTTCCAGGATCGGTTTTCTGATCACTTACATTGAAGTAAACAACTCCGGGGCCAAATGCACCGTTCTCAGGTAGACCAAAAGCTTTTACACCCTGACCCATTAGATGGATTTTAAAATTATCCCATTTATAATCCAGCCAGGCTCTTGCTCTAATTAAAAAGAAGTTGTAGCTTCTATCAGTGTTAGTATTTTGTTTTTGAAATGTGTTCCAATACTCATTCCTTAACCTTATATTTACTCCTCCGCTTGTGTTGTTAGTAATAGTATTAGCAAAGTCTTGGGACTTGCCGTAATTTGAGAAACTAAATAGAACAAATAATACAAAGAGTAAATTGTATAAATTTCTTAGTTTATACATGTTCTATTTTTTTATCTTTGTTGGTTTCATAACTTGTTCCATTAAATCTTTATTCCATTTACCCTCCACTTT